>JADHNY010000033.1 GCA_016779265.1 Pirellulales bacterium
ATGGAGGAAAACGCCCTCTATGACTCGATGGACAGCGAGGTGCCCCGCAACAACATCACATCCACCCCAGGCCAGGGAGCCGCCGCCGCCATCAGCACGCTGATCTGCGCGTCTGATCAGTTTCCCGAGGGCAATCCCCACCAATACAGCAGCACCCAGTGGTATGGCTGCACGAGCTACCGGGCCAACGGCGGCAGCCGGCCGATCTACGCCACCAGCGCCACCAACGACGGCATGTTCATGGCCACTGGCAGTCGGGCTCGCAAAGCCAGCAGCGCCAAAGCCGGCATCGAGGTGCCGATGGCGAGCGTCCGCGACGGCCTCTCGAAGACGATCCTCTTTGCAGAAGGCTCCCACTTCGACCCCAACTTCGACACGTTCACGGTCGCCGGCTGGAACTCCGGCAGCACGATCAGCACCTGGTCGCGGTGGTATCCCGCCGGCGGAGACGCTGGCCTCGGCAACCTGATGTGTGGCGCCTTTGCGCCAATCAACTACACCACGCCCTTCGCTCACGGCGGCCCTGGCGCCCCGGGCTCGCGGAGCGGGTGGTATGTGTTCCAGGATCAGCGTCTCAGCGCCATCGGCAGCCTGCATCCCTCGGGAGCCAACGTGGTGATGGGCGATGGCAGCGTGCGGTTCATGATCGATGACATGCCGCAGACCGTGCTCGCCCTCTACTGCGTGCGAGCCGACGGCCAGGTGATCAACGAAAACTGAGGCCGGTGGCCGAGAAAGGAACATTCCTGATGCAACGCGTTCATTCCGCCGCACGCCTTAGCCGGCTGGTCATGATCGTGGCAGGCCTCACCTCATTGGCAGGCTGCGGTGGTTCTGCCCCCACGCTTGTGCCCGCCGAAGGCGTCGTGCTGATAGACGGCGAGCCGGCGGCTGACATCTCGGTGCAGTTTCTCCCCGATGAGATCGAAGGAGAGCCACGGCCCACTTCGTATGCCGTCACCGATGCTGAAGGCCGCTTCACGCTGAAAACCTATGAGCAGGGCGAAGGCGCCGTGCTCGGCGGCCACAACGTGATCCTCGTCGACACGCTCGAAGAGCGACCCGAGCAGGGACAGGAGTTCACTCGCCCGCCCCGCGTCAACAGCCGCTACTCGACCATCACTGGCGGCCTGCGGGCGGAAGTCACCGAAGGCGGCGGCCCCATCACGATCGAAATCGCTTCAGAATCCGCAGCCGCGGGGCAAGACAGTAGCGAGCGGCAATAGCGATTCGGCTGTGGCTATTCAGCCCAAAAAGGCTTCGACTCAAAATCTGCTTCTCGAAAAAACCGAAGCGTTGTCCAAAACCTTTTTGCTCTGCACGAAGGGGAATACACCGTGTCCTCAAACTCGGTGGCCCGTTCGCACATAGAGTGACTCGGGGGAGTGGGGGAAGCCACATCTCGCCCTCAGCCAAGCGAATGGAGTCTTGCGCGATTTGCGGTGATCGCGTAAAAGCACTCTCAACTGCCGGCGAAATGCGGGTCCTGGAAACTCAGGCGACGGCGGCGTGATCAGGCCGACTTGTCATCGAAAATCGACTTCGTCCACGGGCTGCTCGCCGTTCCACCGATATGCACTGCCCTCCCCCACCCCGTCTGTTTTTTCTGCACATCCTCAAGACGGGTGGAACCTCGTTCTATCGCTTTCTGGAAAACAACTATCCCCGCGATGCCTCCATCCGTGACGATGCGTTTTCCGAACTGCATCGGCTCAAAGAAGACCCCACGGCCTTCGCGCAGCGGCTGCACCAGCTGCAGCTAATCACGAAGCTGCATCTCGACTTCTCCTTTGTTGCCCGACAGCGGGAGATGGACCCGAGCCTGCGAGTTGTCACCCTGCTACGACGGCCGGTCGCGCGGTGCTTCTCGATGATCGAGCATTGGCGTCGCGTGCCCGAGGTCCACATGGCCACGCTCGACGACGTGCGACGTGAGCTCGTGCTCGATGCCCGCAGCATGCCGGCCGACGCGTTCGTGGAGAAGCACCAGCAGCGGCTCTCCGACCACCAGTCCAAGATGCTCGGCGGGGTGTCAGACCACGTCGCCAATCCACCGCGGGAGCCCTTGCTCACCGCTGCCAAAGCCAATCTGACATCGATTGACTACGTCGGCCTCACCGAGCAGATGCACGAGACCGCCTCCTGTCTCTCCTCTGCAATGGGCTTCTTCAACTCGATGAGCAGCGAGCGGCTCAACGTCACCCGTGATGACCGGCGGCTGACCACAGCTGAGAAGGAACGGATTCGTGGCCCACTGAGCGAACTCAACCGCTGCGATGCCTCTCTGTATGCAGCGGGCGAAGAACGCTTCTGGCAGATGCGTGCCCGCTGGAAACTGCACCAGTTTGTGGCGGCCAGCTCGCACCAGCCGACCCCACTGCCCCACGGCGACGTCCTGCGATTTTCAATGGATCAGCCCCTCGTTGGCGACGGCTGGCATGAACGCGAAGGCGGACCGCTGCAGTCATGCCGCTGGGCCGGGCCTGAACGGCAGTCGACGCTGTTTCTCTCCTGCTGCCCACAGGGCCGGCTGGAGATTCGCGTCTCGATTCTCTCCGTCATCAGCGATGCGGTGCTCACGAGCCTGCGGCTGTCGGTCGCCGGTCGCCCAGTGCCATATGAGATCCACCAGCAGGGGGAACGGCTGATCCTCACGGCAACTGCCGACCTGCCCGAGGCCGCAACTGGCTGGCTCGAACTCACCTTCTCCACAGCGAACACCTACTCCGCCTATGACATCGCAGGCATCGATGACCACCGCCAAAAGACGATTGCCGTCGAGACGGTCGAGGTTCGCCAGCTCGGCAGTTGCTAAGCCGACCGACCAGCCGGCAGCTCTTCATCGACGACCGGGTTCGTCAGGCAGCCGATCCCCTCGACCTCCACCGTCACCGTGTCGCCGTCCTTGAGAAATACCGGGGGCGTGCGTGCGAAGCCGACGCCATGCGGCGTGCCGGTGAGGATCACGGTCCCTGGCAGCAGTTTCGTGCTGGAGGAGAGAAACTCAATCAGCGTTGGCACATCAAAAATCATGTCGCTGGTGGTCCAGTCTTGCATCACCTCGCCATTGAGGCGGGTACTGATCGACAGTGCGTTGGGGTTGGTGATCTCGTCTGTGGTCACTAGCACCGGACCGAGCGGGCAGAAGGTGGCAAACGTCTTGCCCCGACACCACTGGCCGCCTCCACCATTCCGCTGCCAGTCTCGGGCGGAGATGTCGTTGCCGCAGGTGTAGCCGAGCACGTAGTCGAGGGCCTCATCTCGGCTCACATTGTGGCAGGTGCGACCGATCACCACCGCGAGCTCGCACTCATAGTCCACCCGCTCACTGCGGAGCACGCGTGGCAAGACGATCGGGTCTCCAGGGTTCTGCACAGCACCGGAGTTCTTCATGAAGAGCACCGGATGCTCTGGCGGCTCCTGCCCTCCTTCGGCGGCATGTTTGCGATAGTTGAGCCCAATGCAGAGGATGTCTTGGGGCTGGAGGGGTGCGAGGTGTTTCTCCACCGTGGCGGGCGTGCCCGTGTCGGTGAGCGGGCCAAACAGGTCGCCTTCAAGCAGGGTGACCGTGCCATCATCATGCTGGCGGCCAAGATGTTCACCGTGGGCATCGAGAAAGCGGATGATCTTCATCGGGGTGCAGAGCCTCACTCAGCAGGAAGGAGGGGAACATGATGCCCGATCAAGGTAGCAAACTCGACAGCCACTGGTGGCTGACCGTGCTCGCTGCAGCAGCGGCCGGCGGCATGGGCTGGGGCATCCGTGGACAGTATGGCCACGAGACCGGCGCGATGATCGCTGGTGTCTTGGTGAGCCTGGTGCTCGTGCTGCGACTTGCTCCACACGCCTCGCTGCTGCCCGCTGCACGTGCCGTCGCCCTCGGCACGTTGGCGATGGGCTTTGGTGGCTCGATGACCTACGGCCAGACAATCGGCCTGACACAGAACACCCCCGTGCTCGGCAACGTTCCGGCGCTTCTCTGGGGCATGCTCGGGCTGGCAACCAAGGGCGGACTCTGGATCGGCTTCGCCGGGCTCTTCCTGGGCATCGGACTCTCGTCGCGTCGCACCGGCTGGCGAGAGATGGCAGGCCTGGCGGTCACGCTCGTGGGACTGTTCTTCGTCGGCATCTGGCTCTTCAACACCCCCTTCGATCCCACCAGTCGCACCCTCCCAGCAATCTACTTCTCTGCGGATTGGCACTGGGAACCCGATGCTGAAAACCTCAAGCCACGGCCCGAGGTCTGGGGAGGCATGCTGCTGGCACTGCTGGGGGCATGGCTCTGGATGGGCGTTGTCCGCCGCGATCCCCTCGTGCGACAGCTCACACTCTGGGGCGTGCTTGGCGGTGCCCTCGGCTTTCCCGCAGGCCAGTCTCTGCAGGCCTTTCACGCCTGGAACCGCGACTGGTTTGCGGTAGAGCCCTGGGCGTCGATGGACAGCGTCATGAACTGGTGGAACTGGATGGAGACCACCTTCGGTACCGTGATGGGAGGTGTGCTTGCAGTTGGACTGGTGCGAAATCGTGACCTGATCGGCCTGCCAGTGGCCGGATCGCCCACAAAGCCACCTTCCCGCACGAGCGACCTCGCCTCCGGAATCGATCTGGTGTTGATCGCCGTCCATGTCACGCTGGTCATGGTCTGTGAGTATGCGGAGATGCCGCTGATCAACCAGGGCTACGATCACGGCCTTGTCGCCGGCGTGCTGCCGTTGGTCGCCATAGCAGGAGGCCGCTGTGCTCCTTTTCTTTTATTCCTGCCTGTCACAGTCCTGCCCATCGCCACCAAAACCGTGATGCAGCTAGCCTTTGGAGAAGCGGTCATTGACCCGGTGCTCGGCTGGCTGGTCTACGCCGGACTCCCGCTGCTTGTGGCCTTTGGGGTCGCCGCGCAGCTGATTGTCCGCAGCCGTGATTCCGCCGCGAGCAGCTGGTGGCTGGCACTTCCACTGCTCACACAGACTCTGACCTTCTGCGGTCTGAACTTTGCGTTCTTCCACTATCCATGGCCCTGGCTGAGCTGGACCGGCCGCACGCCCAATGCCATGGCCTTCCTGCTCGCCAGCTTGATCCTGCTGTTCGTCGCCATCCGGGCCCTGATCCAGCGTCCGCCAGACCCCATCCTCGACAGCCGTCCCGCCTCAAGTCACGATGAACTTCCGTGAAAGAAGGCTTGCTCGGAGAGAATGCGTGAACGACAACGAGTTCGTGGAACCCCTCGGCATGCGGCTCCTGATCCGAAAGGATGAAGGGCGAACCACCACCCGTGGTGGCATCGTGTTGCCGGACAAGGCGGAGATTCCCACGATCACCGGACGCGTTGTTGAGGTGAGCGTGCAGGTCGACCGCGACGTCGACTTTCCGATCGAGAAGTACGACAAAGTGCTCTTCAATCCCAAGAACTCGATCCCTGTCGATTTCGAGCAGAACAACCTGCTCTACGTGGTGCCGATCGAAGACGTCGTGGCGGTCTTTCGTCGCTCACCGACCCCCAAGCCCAAACGTCGCAAGACCAAGGGGAAAGACGACGAAGGGTTTGGCTCCTCCGAGGAGTGAGGCCTGCCTGCTCTGGTCGGGCAACACTTGCCAGCAGCTGCGTTCCGCGGCCACCATCTGGGCTCACCCACATGATGGAGAGTTGTATGGCACGCGTGATGATGGCGGTCATGACCGCCGGGATGCTCTGTTGTCTGCCACAGGCCACCCATGGCGAAGGCGAACGCCAGGCCACCGGCCCTGAGTCGATCCGTGCGGCCGCCGGCTTTGAGGTGGAACGGCTTCGCTCGGCGGCTGAAGGCGAAGACTCCTGGATCAGCCTCTCGATTGATTCTGCAGGCGTGATCTACCTCGGGCTCGATACTGCAGCCGCTGCCCGGCTGACGACCAGCGACGGCACGACCTGGGACTTCGAGCGGATCGACAACACCGACGACCTGCGTCACTGCCGAGGCATTCTCAAGACCGACACCGCCCTCTACCTGGTGGCCACCGACAGCCAGCAGCTCGTGCGACTCGTCGACGGTGATGGTGATGGGGTGTTTGAACACCGCACCACCCTCGCCGACCTGCCGTATGCCAGCCGCTACGGCCATGGCATGAACCAGCTTGTCCAAGGACCCGAGGGAAAACTGTTTCTGATCATTGGCAATGACGTTGAGCTGCCAGCCACACCTTCGCCGAAGTCGACCTACCGTGATCCGCGTGAAGACTGGCTGCTGCCGAGTCCGCACGACCTTGGCCAAGACGACCGCGTGGGTGCGGTGATCCGTTTTGATCCCAGCACCAGCGGTGCCGACGACGGCAGCTGGGAGGTGATCGCTGGTGGTTTTCGCAATCCCTTCGACCTCGCCTTCAACCGCGACGGCGAGTGTTTCACCTGGGATGCCGACATGGAGTGGGATGCTGGCCTGCCATGGTATCGGCCCACGAGGCTGAACCATGTGGTGGCCGGCGGGGAATACGGCTGGCGATGGGGAAGTGGGAAGTGGCCCGTGTTTTTCGCCGACAGCCTGCCCTCCACGCTCGACACCGGCTTCGCCTCTCCAACTGGCATGCTCTTCGGCGACGCCACAAACTGGCCGAGCCGTTATCGCGATGCCCTCTTCATGGCCGACTGGCAGCACGGCCGCATGCTGCTGGTCGATCTCGTCCCGGAGGGAGCAAGCTACACCGCCACCGCTGAGGTGTTTCTCGAAGGCTCTCCACTGAACATCTGCGACATGGCCATCGGCCCTGACCAGGCGATGTATTTCATTACTGGTGGCCGTGGCTCTCAGTCGGGGCTCTATCGGGTGCGGTGGACTGGCGAGTCAACGCCACCCTTGCCAGTGATCCGTGACCCTGCTGTCGTGGCTGCTGCAGCCGGAGCCCGCGGCGTCCGGCATACCCTTGAGCAGATGCAGCGTGAGCCTCAGCACGCCGACATGCCGCTGTTGATCGAACAGCTCGCCTCCCCCGATCGCTGGCTCCGCTCCGCCGCCCGAGCGGCCTTGGAACGACAGCCGATCGCCAGCTGGATGTCGCTTCCGGCTGAACTCAGCGATCCCCAGGCCCGGCGGACCGCCGCGTTGGCCCTGGCTCGAGTTGGACCAGCGGCCTCCGCCGAGACGGTGCTCGCTGCCTGCCTGCATGACGACTGGCAGACACTCTCACCAGCAGCCCTCGCCGAAACACTGCGGACGGTCGAACTGTCGATCATTCGGCAAGGCCTGCCTGCTACCGATCGTCGCGAGCAGCTGCTCACTCGACTGGACATGATCGATCCCGAGGGCAGCTTTGCGATCGGCTGGCTCAGCGGTGAACTGCTGGTGCGTCTGGAGAGTAACCACGCGGTCTCCTGGCTGCTGCGTGCGCTTGCCGCTGCTGCCACGCAGGAGGAGCAGCTGCAGTATGCCAAGACGCTCTCTCGGATCGAGACAGGCTGGTCGGTGGAGACTGCCCGGCAGGTGGTTGCCTGGCTCAACAGCAGCCTCGGTATGCCAGGCGGGCGGCTGGTCGAAACCGCCTGGCGAAATCTCCGCAGTGATTTCACCGCTGTCTGGCCAGAAGAGCTTCGCGCTGCGTTGGCAAGCGAACTGGCCGAGCTTGACCGTGACTGGTCTGACGAACGCGTGAACGCCGGACCATCACGGCCGTTCGTGCGTGACTGGACTGTGGATGCCCTGCTTGACGCCGTGGCTCAGCCAGCTGCAAACGACGCATCCCATGACGCATCGCCAGACGAGCTTACAGCAGGCATGCGTGTGCTGGCCGAGGCCGGCTGCCTCAGCTGCCACCGCTACGGAGATCGCGGCACACACACGGGGCCTGAGCTGACTGCAGTTGGGAGGCGATTGAACACCCGAGGATTGCTGGAATCGATCGTTGAGCCATCGCGGCAGATCGACCCGAAGTATGCCCTCGCCACACTGCTGCTGGATGACGGAACGGTCATCACCGGGCGGGCGGTTGGGGTCAATAGTCGAGAACTGACGGTCGAGGTTGACCCTCTGAAAGCCACCACGGTGGTGGTGGACCGCAGTCGTATCGAGCAGTCTCTGCCGACAGCGCGTTCACCGATGCCAGAGGGCCTGCTCGACAGCTTCACCGCTGATGAGATCGCCTCGCTGCTTACGCTGCTTACAACGAGCCCCGCCCAAACCGCTCCATAAACCGCTGCTCGCTGGGAAAGTCAGCCAGCAGCACCAGCTCACTCTGAGCCGTGAGGGGCTGTTCGCTGTCGGGGTTTCCATCAACATGTCCACCCTGACCAACAGCGATCACACGGCAGCCTGTCGTCTCAGAGAGATTGGCACCGGCGAGTGTCTGGCCAAGGAGCTGTGAAGGCGTCTCAACTCGGAACAGATGCAGCCCCTCGGCGACCATGAGAATGTCGACCTTTCGCAACAGGTTGGAGATCATGGTGCCACCGATGGCCGAGTGCGACATTACAAAGTCCGCTCCTGCCCGGTGGAGGGTCTCAATGTTTCGTTCACGTGTACTGCGGGCGATGATCTGCACATCCGGCCTGAGTTTCCTGCAGTACAAGGCGAGGTAGATGTTTGTGTCGTCATCACGAGTGGTGATCACAATCGATGAGCAGCGGTCAATGCCTGCCTCCTCGAGCACCGCACGACGAGCTGCATCACCCGTCACGGTCCGCTCAGGCCAGCGGACACGGCTAGGGTCTTTCTCGATCAGGCTCCAGCCACGTCCTTCCTTCTCAACCGCCGCAGCAGCGGCTCGTCCCACCCGGCCCCCGCCGATGATCAAGGTCTCCCCAACCTCAGCAGCGGCGTGTGCAAAAGCCTCGTCATATCGCATCAGCTGGGCATGATCGCCAGCTAAGACAAACAGCCCCGCTGCGGGCAGCGGTGTCGCGGGGGCTGGCATCAGCAGCCCACCCCGATGCCAGACTCCCACCACCTGCACGCCGGTCTTCGCCTGAAAATCGACTTCAGAGAGGCTTTTTCCTGCGAGGCCGGATGATGCCACAGCGGCTTCGGCAATCAGGAGGTCGTCGAACTGGCCAACCACGCGGGCTCGTCCATCCCGGCCGAGCACTCGCCGGGCCATCGCCTCTCCGAGCATTCTGCCCAGCTGCATGACCTCAGTGCAGCCGGCCATGCGGAGGATTTCCACCGACGCTTCCGACGACGCCGTGGCCACAATCGGCACCTCGGGAGCAACCTCGCGGACGGTAAATGTCACGTTGGTGTTGGTGGTGTCAGCCAGCGTGGTCGCCACCAGCTGGGCCTCTGCGACCCGCGCCTTGCGGTAGGTATCCGGATCATCGAAGGGGCCGACCATCACCCGATAGCCCGCATCGAGCAGCGGTGCCGCCGCGGCTGCCTCAGGCACGATCACGCAGTGCTCGATTCCTCCGGCGGTGAGCAGCCGCACGAGGGCTTCTTCGATCGGTCCAAGCTGAGTGAGCACAACATGGCCGCTGATTTCCTGCGGCATCTCCCGCGGAGTATCAGCCGCTTCGCTCGCCGCCATCCATGGCAGGAAGAAAAACTGGATGAAGGAAAAAGGAAGCAGCACCAGCAGGAAGATGGTGCCGGTGATCAGCACGACGATCGTGAACAGCCGCCCAGCGTCTGAGGTGAAGGTGATGTCACCAAAGCCGAGCGTCGACATCGTGACGAAGGTCCAGTAGACCGCGGTCACCCAGGAGTGCTCCTGGCCTTCACGAGCCATCAGCCAGTGAAAAATCACACTGAACGTCGCTAAGAGTCCGACAAACGTGAGCCCCAGCCAGGCGAGCAGACGCAGATTTCGTCGTTGACGATGCGTCCGCACAATCGAGGCCAGGATGCCGACAAGAAACCGCATGACGCACTGCTCGGAGGGCTTTTTCTGCAGCATACCAACGTCGGCGTGCGATACTGCGGGAATGGCTGCCGATCCACTTGTTCGTCGTCTGCTCTCCGCCGAGGCCTATCCGCATCCGGTGGAGAATGTGCATCTGATCGAGACACACATCTCGTGGGTCTTCCTGACTGGCCACTACGTCTACAAGGTGAAGAAGCCTGTCGACCTGGGATTTCTCGATTTCAGCACTCTGGCCAAACGGAAGCATTTCTGCCACGAAGAGGTGCGGCTCAACCGTCGCTTTGCCCCGTCTCTCTATCTCGGTGTAGTGCCCATCACCGGTACAGCAGGCGAGGCGATGCTTGGTGGCGATGGTGAGCCCAGCGAATGGGCCGTGCAGCTCGCAGCGTTTGACGAGGCGTGCCGGCTCGACACACTCCTCGACGCTGGCTCTCTTTCTGAAGGTGACTGCGAACAGCTTGCGGGTGAGATCGCAGCGGTGCAGCAGCGGCTCGAAGTTGCCAGCATGGAGACCGACTGGGGCACGGCAGAGACGGTCGCTAACACGATCGAGATGAATCTCCAGCAGCTGTGTGAGCATCGCGATGATGTCGTGGAGCGGAGTGAACGGCTGGGGGAATGGGTGCGTGAGCAGGTCGAAAAGCAGCGCGAGGTGTTTCATCGCCGTCGCCTGACCGGCCGCGTGCGGCAGTGTCATGGCGACCTGCATCTCGCCAACCTCGTCCGTCATCAAGGCCGCTTCGTCGCGTTTGACTCGATCGAGTTTTCGGAGCTCCTCCGCTGGATCGATGTGGCCAGCGATGTCGCCTTCTTGGCGATGGACCTGAAGTCCCGAGGCCGCGGCGATCTCGCCGGCATCGTGACCAGCAGCTGGATGGAGGCTGCCAACGACCACGATGCGACCGCAGTGCTGCTGATCTACCAGGTCTACCGAGCGATTGTGCGATCGGTCATCGCAGCGATCCGAGGAACACAGCCTGATGCCAACACCCACGCCGCCCACACAGAGAGTGATCGCTATCTCGATCTGGCCGAGCAACTCGCCACGCCAAAGCCGGCGGTCCTCTACGCCACCTGCGGCGTGAGTGGCTCTGGAAAGACCACCCTGGCCAAGCAGCTGGTTCGTGCTGAGTCGGCGATCCACGTCCGGAGCGATGTCGAACGCAAACGCCTCTTCGGCATGGCCCCCACTGACCGCCCAGGCTCAGCGGAAGCGGCCGCCACGCTCTACGCGGAAACTGCCACCCGCCAGACCTACGAGCGGCTCGCCGACCTGGCCACGAGCATCCTCCGCAACGGCTCGAGTGTGGTCGTTGACGCTGCCTGCACCGCTCGCTGGCAGCGTGCTCTTCTCACCAATGCCGCCCGGGCCACGGGCAGCCACCTCGTCTGGCTTGCTCCTGAGCTCTCCGAGGGCGAACTCCTCTCCCGCGTCGAAGCCCGCCGGCAACGCAACGACGACGCTTCCGACGCCTCCGCAGCGGTTGTCCGTCAGCAGCTCCAGCACTTCGAACCACTCACCGACAGCGAGCTCGCCTCGTATCCGCACACCCAACTGCTTCGCAGGCCTACGACAGCTTCCGCCGCGTCACCCATCGCCGATAGCCAAACATGAACCAGAGGTTGGGCTTCGAGAACAGCAGCCGCGTCACCAGTCCCCAGAAGCCTCGCTGATGGGCATACTCAATATGCTCATGAATCTCGGTGAGGTCATCGGCCAACGGCGTGAAGGTGTGGGTGTGCTCCCATTTGGCAGCGGGCCCTTCAGCCTGCACGTCGGTAAACCCTCGATCTGAGACATCGCGATGCACAGCCGTCCATTTCAGCGGAAGCGGGCCGACCCAGAGTGTGAAACGAGAGACCGATCCCTCACCAAGTGGCTCAATCGCATGCAGCTGCACGATCGTGGGGGGCGGTGTGAGCGTCTTCAGCGCCGAGGTGTCGTGATGGAAGTCCCGAACTGCCGTGAGGCTCGCAGGCACGGTGAAGCGGTAATCGAAGACAGGCATGTGGGCCTCCAGAAGACGGGTCTCCCGCTATGGTAGAAAGCAGTGGCATTCTCGGGATGGGCCCACGATGATGCGACGCCGGCGACTGCGGATCAGCGGACTTGTGCAGGGCGTGGGGATGCGGCCCTTTCTCTGGCGGCTGGCCCAACGACATCGGCTCGCCGGCTGGGTGGAAAACGACCCTTCTGGCGTGACCGTCGAAGTGGAAGGACCGGCCGATTCGATCGAGCGGTTTCTCAGGGATATCCGCAGTGAAGCTCCGCCTCTGGCACGGGTCGATTCGATCGTGCCGCTGCTGGAGACAGCACTGCCGCCTGCCGTTGACTCATCCAACGAGCAATCCCAACGGCCACAGTTCTCGATTCGCACGAGCCACGGCTTTGCCCGCACCTCCACCGACGTGCCGGTGGATGTGGCTCCGTGTCGGCGGTGTCTTGCGGAAATGCGAGACCCTCGCAACCGTCGGCATGGCTATCCCTTCATCAACTGCACCGACTGTGGCCCACGCTTCACGATCCTCACAGGCCTTCCCTACGACCGACCGCAGACGACGATGGCCGGCTTCCCGATGTGCCCTGCCTGCGACAAGGAATACAACAGCCCGGCTGATCGCCGCTTCCACGCGCAGCCAATCGCCTGCCCCGACTGCGGCCCGACCATCTGGTACACCACCCTCGACTCGAACCGTCACCTTCAGGTCAGCCGCCCACAGACTGGCCTCCTCAGCAGTGCAGCGATCACCGCCGCCCAGCAGCATCTCCACGAAGGGCGTCTTGTGGCTGTCAAAGGTGTGGGCGGCTTTCACCTCGCCTGCGATGCCACCCATCCAGAAGCGGTCGCAACGCTCCGTCGCCGCAAGCAGCGTCCACGCAAACCATTTGCCGTGATGGTCCCAACCGTGGCGGCAGCCGCGGCACTCGCCGAGGTCAACGAGCAGGCCGCCGCGTTTCTCAGCAGCCCGGCTCGCCCCATCGTGCTCCTCCCCAAGCGATGCCCACAAGCGGTCACCCTGGCGGAGTGTGTCGCACCAGAGAGCCCTTTTCTTGGGGTGATGCTGCCATCGAGCCCTCTGCACGAGCTCCTGTTTCAGCAGTCCGCCGCTGCGGACAACACCTCCTCGCTACAGGTGTTGGTGATGACCAGTGGCAACTTCGCGGGTGAACCGATCACCACTGACAATATGCTGGCTGCCGAACGCCTCGGCTCGATCGCTGACGGCTTTCTGATGCACGACCGGCCTATCCATGCGGCCTGCGATGACTCGGTGGTGCGGTGTGTCGCTGGGCTGCCGATGCCGATTCGGCTTGCCCGCGGCCATGCTCCGCGTACCCTGCGACTCCCTGACGAGGGCCCGTGCGTGCTCGCAGTCGGTGGCGATCTCAAGGCCACCCTCTGCCTCGCATCTGGCCAACAGGCCATCCTCAGTCAGCATCTCGGTGACCAGGCCAGCCCCGCCACCCTTGAGCTGTTCACCACAACAGCCAGGCAGCTGCTCGCCCTGACACACGCAACGCCTGAACGAGTCGTTGCCGACCTTCATCCTGGCTCACTCTCGACACACTGGGCGCGGGCATTCGCCGACGAGCATGGGCTGCCGCTTGTGCAGGTGCAGCACCATCAGTCCCATGCCGCAGCCCTGCTTGCCGAGCATGGACGCGGCCTCGATTCCGAGCAGCCGACGCTCGTCGCCTGTTTCGATGGCACAGGCTACGGCGAGGATGGCAGCAGTCTGGGGAGTGAGTTTCTGCTGGTGCACGCTGGTTCGATCACGCGTGTCGCGAGCCTGGAGCGTTTTCCCATGCCTGGCGGTGATGCCGCAGTCCATCAGCCATGGCGGCTGGCGGTGGGGCTTCTTCAGGCCTGTGGAGTCGCTCCTGCGAGCGTCTGGCCTGCCGGACACCAGCCGACAACCGCCTCACGCCTCCACGCCGTCGAGCGGCAGCTCGCTGCAGGTGTTGCCTGCCCACTGAGTTCAAGCATGGGCAGGCTGTTCGATGCAGTCGCCTCACTTGCAGGGCTCTGCCATGACGTGAGCTTTGAGGCAGAGGCGGCGGTTCGGCTTGAGGCTGCCGCCGACGAGCAGCAACACCCAACGACACCGCTGACTCCGTATGCCTTTGACACCCAACTCGCGCCTGATCCTGGCGAACCGCTGCCGATCGGCTGGCGGAGACTGATTCGGCAGGTCTGCCTGGATCTCGCCCGTGGAGCGCCTGCAGCATGCGTGGCCCTCGGCTTTCATGAAGCGGTCGTCCAGCTCATCTGCTCACTGGCACGCCAGGTGCGAGACCGGCTTGCCGCATCCGATCCAACAAGTCCGCGGCTGCAGATCGGTCTCACCGGAGGCGTGTTTCAAAACCGGCTGCTCTGCGAACGGACCATTGCGGTGCTCAGCGACGAGGGCTTTGAGACCCTGCTGCCAAGCCGTCTCCCAGCCAACGACGGTGGACTGGCGTTTGGACAGGCAATCCTTGGCCGTCGCCCACTGCCGGGTGGCTAGCCCTGGTGCCGTTTGCGGGCCATCGCCACCAAGGCCATCGCCACCCCATCCGGCGGCAGTACGCCATCGGCAAGCCCTGCTTCAATCACACACTTGGGCATACCAAACACCGCACAGGTTTCTGCTGTCTGAGCGAGCACACTGGCTCCCTCGGCCTTGAGCTGCCGACAGGCCTCAAGGCCATCGCACCCCATGCCGGTCAGCACCGCAGCCACCACCCGGCCCCGGTAGGCTTCCACCAACGACTCTCCCAGCACATCAAACGAGGGACGACAGCCATGGCGTGGCGGGGCGTCGAGGAGTCGCGTGCGGACCACGTCTTCAAGCCGTCGGACCGTGAGGTGCACACCACCCGGAGCGATGTAGACCTTGCCCGGCTCCACCCGCATCCGGTCAGTCGCTTCGACCACCTCAAGCGAACAGACCTCGTTGAGTCGCTTGGCGAGCGACGCCGTGAAGACCGGGGGCATGTGCTGCACAATCAGCACCGGAACGGGAAACTCACCTGGCAGTGCCGAGAGAATCTCACGCAGCACCGGCGGGCCCCCGGTGGAACTTGCAATCGCCACAACATCAAAGCCGCACGCACGGCCTGCCTCACGGCCGCGGGGAGCAGATGCCGGCCCCTTCGCTATCTGATGCGAGGCCCGTACGGCTTCGAACTTCTCAACGAGCTGCTGGTGGAGAAACTCGCGGGCCTCATGAGGTGCCAAATCCATCGGCTTGGCGACGACGTCAAATGCCCCCTCCAGCATCGCCTCAGTCGCGATGGGAGCACCCTGCTGGGTCAGTGAGCTGACCATGATCGTGCGACAGTCCACACCCCGCTCTCGCAGGGCTCGCAGCACTCCGATGCCGTCAAGCTCGGGCATCTGCACATCGAGCGTGAGCACATCGGGCCGCAGCGTGGCGACCATCTCCACCGCCTCTGCTCCATGCTCTGCAACACCCACCACCTCAACCCCGGAGATTCTCCCGAGCACATTCAGGAGCATCTTTCGGTAGAGCGCAGAGTCGTCGACCACCAGCACGCGGAGCGTTTGACGACTCATCAATCTTCCTCAGTCCACGCATCGGCGAGCCCGCCAAACGGGCACAATCCACGGATCGCGCATCGGCTGGGCGACAGTACAGCGGGTTGTAATGACAACACCACTTAGGATAGCTCGGCAAACTCCACGATGTCGGGCAAGACGTTTGCCTGGGGTGTTTTTGGAAGATATAGCAACTAAAGAGGGCTCCTTAACGAGGCGGTTTGAGGATCGGTCGGGAGGGCCTTTCGTTTTCACACTGCGACACGCAGGCCGCGTCATCCTCCCAATCCGATCATTCAGTCACCCGCATGGACAACACCTCGAACCATCCACAGGCCCACACACAGGCCGGCAGCGCGACCAGGCAGTTTGTCTGTTTCGAACTCGCTGGCCAGCGGTACATCTTTCGCATTGAACGGATCCAGGAAATCGTGATCCCCAGTGGCATCACACGGATTCCCGAGGTTCCCGACTATGTCGAAGGCGTCAGCAATCTGCGGGGAACGATCATTCCGATCATCAACCTGCGGATGCTCTTCGGCCTGGAACGACGCGAGGTCGATGCCGAGACGCGGACGATCGTGCTGAATGTTGGCAACCGCACGATGGGATGCACCGTGGATGCGGTCGCCCGTGTGCTGCGGGTTTCGGCTGATGCGATCGAGCCAGCCCCAGACATGGTTGCGGGCACCACATGCCGATCGATCGAAGGTTTTGCTCGCGTTGGCGACGAAATCCTGATCCTGCTCGATGTCGACCGCTTGCTTGACCCCGAACACCTCGAGGATGTCCACACCGCCAATCTTGCCGGCGGCAACTCCTCCACGCCCGACCTTCAAAACGCCTCAGGAGCCTCACGCTGACATGGCTGTTTCACGTCCTCGCCGCACATCATCTTCTCGTCGTCCTGCCGCAGCACCGAGGGCTCGGGATTCACAGCACAACAAGCAGCTGTTTGCAGCAGTTGATAGATCGATGGCCCGGATCGAGTTCGCTCTTGATGGGACCGTCGTCGCAGCCAACGAAAACTTTCTCTCGCTCATGGGCTACACCCTGGAAGAAGTTGTCGGGAAGCCGCATGCGACCTTCGTTGATGAGCACACTCGAAGCTCTTCCCAGTACGCCACGTTTTGGGCGGCGCTTCGTCGCGGTGAGTTCCAGCGAGGCCGTTTTCGACGGCTGAAAAAAGATGGTCAAGACGTTTGGCTGGAAGCAACCTACTCACCCATCATCGATGACTCCGGACGTGTTCAGGGTGTCCTCAAACTCGCCAGCGACATCACGACTTCTGTGCAGAAAGAACGCGAGAACGAGCAGCTGCAGCAGCGGTATTTTGAGATGGTGGAGAACACGAGCGTACGGCTGATTCTCGCGGATCGCGACTCCAAGATCATCTACATGAATCCGGCGTCGGTGAAAGCACTGAAGGAGCTCGAAGAATATCTCCCGTGCAAAGTCGAAGACATTGTTGGCCAGTCCTTCGACATTTTTCACAAGCGGCCGGAGCATCAGCGGCAGATTGTGGCCGACCCAGACAACCTCCCCCACCGAGCAAAGTTCCCACTGGGCAACGACTGGCTCGATTTGACTGCCAGCCCGCTGCGGGACAGCAACGGTGTTTATATGGGGCCACTGGTCACCTGGGAGGTGATTACGGAGCAGGTGAAGTCAAAGCAACAAGAAGAGCAGCTTCAGGAGGCGCTCGTTGCCTCCAAGAATGAGCTTGAACGGAAAGTCAAAGCCTTGGTCGAAGTGTTTTCGGCAGCGTCTGCAGGCGACCTCACCCAGCAGGTCACGGTCGAGGGTGACGACGACATGGGCCAGCTGGCCGCCAACGCTGATGCGATGTTCCGCGACCTCCGACGGCTGGTCAGTCAGATCGTCGAGGCAGCAGACCAGCAGAACGAAGGCGCCCGCATGATCGCTGAGAGCACGACGAGCCTCAGCGAAGGTTCGCAGTCGCAGGCCGCCAGCGTGGAAGAAATGACCGCCGCGGTCGAGCAGCTCGTCGGCTCGATCGACAAGATTTCGCAGAGCGTGGTCGACTCCCGCCACCAGGCTTCCGAGACCTCGGAAATGGCCCGTGCAGGCGGAGCGGCTGTCGCCGATGCCATCACCGCGATGGGCCTGATTCGTCGTTCCAGTGAACAGATCAACGACATCATTCAGGTGATTGGCGAGATCGCCAGTCAGACCAATCTGCTGGCCCTGAATGCGGCCATCGAAGCTGCCCGCGCCGGTGAACATGGCCTTGGCTTTGCCGTGGTTGCTGACGAGGTTCGCAAGCTTGCCGAGCGGGCCAGTGAAGCAGCCAAGGAAATCACCTCGCTGATCAAGGAGTCGACCAAGCGGGTCCAAGAAGGTGCGAGCATCTCAGAGAAGGTTGGCACGTCACTTGAGGCGATTGTGAAGGCTGTTGAGAAGACAGCCGAGGGCATCGGCTCGATTGCTGCTGCAACAGAGTCGCAGTCGGCCAATGCCTCGGAGGTGAAGATGGCGATTCGGTCGGTCTCGCAGACCACCGAGAGCAACGCTGCTGCGGCTGAGGAGATGGCCGCGAGTGCTGAGCAGCTTGGGGCACAGTCTCAGGGGCTGCGTGACCTGGTCAAGCGGTTCACCGTCTAGTCAGGCGGCAGGAGGCCACCGACACCGTGTGGGAAATCAAAACGCTCACGCCTGAGCAGTTTGCGCTCTTCGAGCGGCTGATCTATCGCACGACAGGCATCCGCATGCAGTCGGGCAAGATCACGCTCTTGAGCAACCGCATCCGTCGGCGACTCCGCCACCATGGGCTGCATTCGTTTGAGGAGTACTACACCCTGCTGACGGCGGGAAGTCTCAAGGGAGAGCTGGAAGAGTTTATCGACGCCGTCACCACCAACGAGACCTACTTCTTTCGGACAGAAGGACACTTTGACTGGTTCCGGGGAGAGTTTCTCGACGAGATGGCATCCCGTGTCGCAGCCCGTGAGCATCCCCGCTCGCTGCGGCTCTGGTCGGCGGCCTGCAGTTCGGGTGAAGAGGTCTACACACTTGCGATCTGCCTGGCCGAAGCACGTGGCAAGCTCGCCGGCTGGCAGCTGAAGATCCTGGGAACCGATATCAGTGGCTCGTCACTCGAGGCCGCACGGGCAGCCCGCTACGAAGGACGCACCCTGGAGAACGTGTCGCCCGAGCGGCTCGCTCGGCATTTCCAGCAGTCGGGAGACGCCTGGACGGTTCGGCCGTCGGTCACCAAGCCCTGCGAGTTTCGCACCCACAACCTGCTTAAGCCCCTTGGCGAGAAAGGCTTCGACGCGATCTTCGTGCGAAACGTGATGATCTACTTTGACCGTGAATCCAAGCGAACCGCCGTTGGCCATCTCATCGACGCCCTGGCCCCGGGTGGCTACCTGGTGGTGGGCCCGGCAGATGGCATCTACGACCTGCTGGGCAACCTCGAGAGGAAGTCGAGCTTCCTCTATCGCAAGCCGCTGTCGACCACGCTGGCTGGCGGGTCTCTGCCCTCAGGAGGGACGCACTGATGAGCACCGCTGACGACGACATGGCCGAATACTTCCGCATGTTCGTGGAAGAGACGGGAGAACAGCTCGACGCCCTCGTTGAGATCATGCTCCGACTGGAAGCGGCCCCCGACGATCGCAATCTGCTCGCCGAAGCCTTTCGGATGATCCACTCCATCAAGGGATCGTCGGCACTGCTCGGTCTTGAGCAGATCACGTCGTTAACCCACATGCTCGAAAGCCACTTCGACCGGCTCCGCTCCGGCCGGCAGCGGCTCGACGCGGTGGGCATGGACACGACGCTTGCCTGCGTCGATTTCCTGCGGGCCTGCAACGACGATATCCGGGAAGGCCGCCCGCTCAAGAACGACCCAAAACTGCTCGCCCGTGTGGAGAAGCTTGAGCAGACCGCCGCCCCCGTGCAGAGCCCACCAGCGGCTGTGCCAGCAGAGCCTAAACTGCCGAAGTCAGCCCCGGCCGCAGCGTCTGGCGACACCGAATCAGCCACCGAGTCTGCCGCATCCCCTCCCGACGAAGACGACTCCGAACCGCTCGGCAGCTGTCGTGTCAGCCTGCGGCTGCGTGCCCATCTTCCACTCGTGGAAATGAAGGTCGAGCTGCTGCTCGCCCGCCTCGCTGACCAGGGCACCATCCACCGCTGTGATCCCCCACGCGACCGGGCCGTGCAGATTCCCTCGCTGCAGGAACTCGTGGTCACGCTCGACACCACCGCCTCGGCAGCACAGCTGCGGCAGGCCACCGACGTCGATGGCGTGGAAGCGGTGCAGATTGACCGGCTCCCAGCAGAGACCACACCGGATGACACCACGCCGGGTGACTCCACGGCAGAAAGCACCGCCACCGCAGCAGCGTACGGACTGGCCTCAGCAGCCAGCACTGACGACACATCCACGACCGTCACATCAGCTGCGATCGCCTCGGCTCCGCCAGCATCCACGTCCGCAGCGCTCTCGGCCACGATCCGCGTCGATGTAGAACGACTCGACGTGCTGCTGAATCTGACGGGAGAGCTGGTCGTCAATCGTGCCAGGCTCGCGCAGCTCGCCGGTGAGATTGCCCCGGCGTTTCGCAAGTCTCACCTCAGCGGTGGCTCCGCCGTCGAAACCCTTCGGGGACTGCTCGCAGACGAGACCACTCCACGCCACCACGCCCAGCTGCTCCAGCTCGCCGATGACCTGGAAGCCCTCGAACAGCAGATACAGGGCTGGGGCGAGGCCCGCAGCCGCTTCAGCGAACTGCTTGAAGCGGTCGACCAGCTCACACGTGTCTCGTCGAGTCTGCAGCGGGGAGTGCTCGAAACCCGGATGGTGCCTGTCGGCCCTCTGTTTGGACGCTTCAAGCGATCTGTCCGCGACATTGCCAATGAGCTGGGCAAGAGGGTCACGCTCGAACTGGTCGGCGAGAAGACGGAGCTCGACAAGCGAATGATCGATGAGATCGGCGACCCGCTCAATCACCTGATCCGCAACTCCATCGACCACGGCATCGAGTCGGCCGCAGCCCGGGCGGCGGCTGGGAAGCCAGACGTCGCCACCGTTCGGCTCACCGCCTCGCATCGTGGCAACAACGTATTCATCACCGTCGAAGATGATGGAGGGGGAATCGATAGCGATCGCGTCCGGCAGACTGCCGTGAAACGGGGATTGCTCTCGCAGGCCACAGCCGACACCCTCGCCGACGGCGAACTCCATGAACTGATCTGGCAGCCAGGCTTCAGTACCGCGTCGAAGGTTTCAGACATTTCGGGACGGGGTGTGGGCATGGATATCGTCCGCACCAAGATTGTTGGCCTCAACGGCTCGATCGAGGTCAACTCCCGACGCGGTGAAGGCACCTGCTTCACGATCCGACTCCCGCTCACCCTCACGATCGCCCGCTGCATGCTGTTCCGCGTTGGCGAGGGTGTGTTTGGCGTGCCGATCGAAAATGTCCGGGAGATCGTCTCGGCCAGTGGCCTCAACACGGTGGCCACGGGCGGGCGAACCCTCGCCGACATCCGCGGTGAGATGCTGCCTTTAGTCAGCACACACGATCTGTTCCACTGGTCGAGTTCCATAGGGAACGGACAGGCTGATGCTGTCATCGTCCTGCAGTCGGGCCACCGCCTCCTCGGTCTACGGGCAGACACCCTGCTGGGAGGGCAGGATGTGGTCATCAAGCCGCTCGATGAGAACTTCCTGCATGTCCGTGGCCTTGGTGGAGCGAGTGTGCTTGGCGATGGTTCTGTCTGCCTGCTGCTCGACACGGCATCGTGTATCGACCTGGCGCAGCAAGAACGAAAGCCACGCAGTCCCACAAAAGCCCACACACCACAGGCCTCCTCAAACGCATGAGCGGCACACCCCTTAATCGCTACCTGACTGCCTGCCGGTCTGCTGCCTCGCTCGCCTCAGACTCCCTCTCGAAGTGGCTCGGGCGACCGTCAGCGATCAGCATCGAACAGGTCGAGGCGATGCCGCTGGAAAAAGCGATCGGCCTGTTGGGCGATCACGAGGGCACGGTCTGCGGCTGCGGCATGGCGATCAGCGGCAGTCTGCAGGGCATCCTGGTATTGCTCTGTGACGACCAGGCGGGCCTGGCCCTCGCGGCGATGCTGCTTGGGCGTGAGCCGAGTGATGACGACACCTGGGGGGACCTCGAGCAGTCTGCAGTTGTGGAGACCACGAACATCATCGGCTGTGCCTATCTCAATGCGATGGCCGACTCCACAGGGGCCGACACCGCCGCGATGCCCTCGCCGCCCTGGTTCCTTCGCGACTTCGCGCCGGCAGTCATGCAGAGCATTGTGATGGCGCAGCCACTGACTGGTGAGACTGTGTTCTTGACCCGCACCGAGTTCACCATTGAAGGCTCACCCGCTCGGGTGTCGCTCGTGTTTGTGCCGGCAGAAGACGCGTCAGAACGTCTGCCAGGAGCCCCCGCATGAGCTCGGCAGGCGATACCGCAGACCAGTCACTCACCAGCACGATCTCCGTACCGATTGGCGGCTTTGCCACTGCCAGCCGTGAGGGCAGCCTGCGGACCTTTCTCGGCTCTTGTGTTGGCCTCGCGGTCTACGAACGCCGGCTCAAACTCGCGGGCCTCGCCCATGTTGTGCTCCCCACGGCGCCAGCCAAGAGCCCCCTGCCCGGCAAATATGCCGACTCCGCCGTCCCAGCACTGATCGCCGCCCTCACCAGCCTTGCCGCGGGCCGCCGGCTGCAGCTGACTGCTCGTCTCGTTGGCGGAGCGAAGATGTTCGCCTTTCAGACTGGCCCCACAGTCGGTGAGCAGAATGTGCAGGCGCTCGAGAAGGCACTCTCCCTCGCCGGGATTCCTGTCGTGTCACGAGACTGCGGTGGTGGCAAAGGCCGCCGCATGACGCTCGAGGCTGCCAACGGACAGATCACCATCGAAACACTCGGCAGTGAGCCGAAGTATCTCTAACCACCACACATCCAAGCGGAGCCTCGGCTCACGACGTGGAGACGATCATGACGACGACACCTGCCCCCAAACGACTTCTCGTTGTCGACGATGCCCTGATCATGCGGGCCATGATCAAAGACATCGCTCAACAGGCTGGCTGGGAAATCGCCGGCGAGGCTACCAATGGACGCGAGTGTCTTGATCGCTATTGTGAGCTCTCACCAGACCTGGTGACCCTCGACATCGTGATGCCAGAACTCGATGGCGTGGAAGCCCTGCGGCAGCTTCGGCAGGAGCATCCCGATGCGGCCGTGGTGATGGTCAGTGCGATCGATCAGAAGGAAAAGCTCTCCGAGTGCATTCAACTCGGGGCGCGTGACTTCATCGTCAAGCCCTTCGACCGTGACCATCTCCGCAGCCTGTTTCAGCGATACCTCGCCCACTAGATCGCTCAGCCGCTTGCAGTCCTCGCTCACCCCACGAGTGCTGAGATATCGAGCAGATGCATCTGGCGGCCTTGGCCGTTGTGGGGTGAGTCGATGCAGATCAGCCGGCCATCGGGGCTGTGCCGTGGATGGGTGTCACACCGCCACTCGCCGCGGTATTCCTCGGGCGATGCAAAGCTTCCCAGGTCGAGCCGGCGTCCGCTGGCCACCTCATAGAGGTAGACCGTCTGCAACCGCTCCGGGCCCTGTGGATAGGTGTCGTTGACGATCCAGGCGTTGCCCGGCAGGTAGGTGCAGTGGCCGTCCTTCGGCATCACATCTCGACCCACCGCATCGATCCGGCCGTCGACAGCATCCTCCAAGACACAGAAGCAGTTGCCGAGTTCGGGATGCTTTGTCCAGGCCAGGATGTGCTCAGGGTCGCGCCAGATGAAGTGTGAAACCATGCCTGCCGCGGGATTGATCTCCCGCAGGCCGCTGCCATCGAGGCCAATCGTAAACATGCGGGTAAACCAGCCACCACCCTTCCGCTGCCAGCGATGCAGAAAGATCGTCCGCTGACCATCAGGCGAGACGAGCAGATGGTTAAACCAGTGCTTGCCCTCGCCAAAACCACCGGGATAGGGCACGTCAAGAATGTCGGCCAGCGACACCAGCATCGTCACGTCCCCGGTGGTGAGATCGATCCGCTCAAGACCCACCTGCTGCGGAGCGGCCTGATCGGTCCAGGGATCTGGCAGACCGGAGTAGCCATAGCCGGGCCGCAGCTCATTGATGCGACGAAAGTCGGTGGCCACCGCGTGTCGACCAGCAGGAGAAAGGGCGTAGACCGCTCGCGGCAGGGTCTGCGTGGTGCCCGTAGCCACATCATGCAGGCGGGCGACGTAGCCGCCCTGCTCCCGGTCGTTGTAGATCACCTGCGACTCGCTTCCCGGCACCCATTGCAGCATGCATCCCTGCTGCCAGCCCCAGGCCTGAGAGTGCCCGAGGGTGATCCAGCGGTCGCCATCGTTGAGGTCCACCATCCCCACCTCGATCCTGTCGTCTGCCGTTGGCGAACGGTGCTCAAAGTCGACGGCATTTCCCAGGCAGTAACGGATCCTTGGGTCAAACTGCAGCTTGTCGTAGTAGGCAAACCAGTGATGCCTCGGCCCACGCGTGATCGTACGCACCGGCACCTCTCCCCCCTCTGCCGCCAGCCCCTGCTGCCGCGTGAGGGTCACCATCACAGCTGGAGCCGTTCCCAACAGAGTCCGTCGTGAAATCTGCATTCCTTTTCCTCGCATGTCTTGGCTGCCAGTGCTTTGAGAGGCTCTCGCTCGACCCGTCCGATATGCTCAGACAGGTGGCTGTCGATTCTAAGGGCGTGACGTGTTGAGTCTCTTGCTGATTGTGATGGAACTCTCACTGCTGGCCGCAGCACAGCTGGCAGCCGGGCCACCCTGGACGGTGCTCACGGCGGTGGCGCTGGTGCTGCAGTCGCTGGCTGGACTCACGCTCACCGGCCTGACGAGGCTTACGCTGGCGTTCGGCTGGCTGCTCGCCTTCGTCGTCACTGGCAACCGAGAACTCTTCTTCTGCTTTGCGATGACCCTCGCAGCGCACGCCACGGTGCTCTTTACGGGGCGTGTCACAGAGAGCGGCGGCACTGTCCGCTGGAGGTCTGGAGCAGCCGCCGGAGGCCTGCTTGCACTCGCCTTTCTCTCCTTCCGTGTCGCCCAAAATGCCACGCTCAAGGTGCTGGCAGTGGAGGCGGCTGTGGCGATCGCCATCCTGACCGGCTGTCTGCTCGCCGTTCGCGTGCTGACAAAGCTTCCACCAGTTGACGAGCCCTCAGACAACAAACCCACCATCAACGCCCGCACACGCCAGGCCACCGGCGAAGCGGCGATCGTCATCGCCGCAGCGGTTGCCGCCTATGCTGGCCTCGCCATCTGATGCCGGGCCCCGAGGGGCATTGAGGCGAACGACACCTTCCGACGCGCCACAGGCCTCAGTCGCGGAGCAGCTCGACCATTGCCTGCCCCATCGCCTCCCCCACGTTCATGTAGGTCTCGGCGTTGCCTCCGTAGTGGCTGTTGGAGGCACCGCCACGTGAGAGCGGATGGGTGTAGACGGTGGCCACATTGCCTGCAAACTCTGGATAGATGCCTGCTCTGCCATCGACCGCCAGCTGGGCGTTGAGAATCAGTCCTTCGTTGCCGTCAGCTCCCTTTTCGGTCTGGCCGAGCGTGCCGCAGACGAACTTGGCCTGCGGTGCTTCAAAGTCACGACGGAGCTGCTGAATCAGACGGACAAGATTCGCTTCGTAGTGGGCGGCGTGGCCGTCGTTGTAGCGGTCCTTGTCCCCCTGCCAGAAAAAGAAGCCTGCGATCTCATACGACTCAGCACCCGGGTAGAAGGTGTCAAGCTCAGCGAGCACCTCCTTGGCACGAGCCACATCACCGTCATACTGCACGCCCGCTTTCCAGCCGATCGGCTCGGGCTCGCTGCCCAACTCCCATTTCAACGGTGTCTCGCCATAGGCGGCATAGACGTATTCGGTGGTCGTGCCTGATTTCTTGTCTGTCTCAGAAAACGTGTAGCTGGGCGATCCCGGCGGCAGCAGATCCCAGCCCAACGACCGATTGCCGATACAGCTCTTCAGCAGCATCACCGGTGCCTCCACGGCATCTCCGACCGCATGGCCGATTCCCAGCTCAGGGCCGATCGTGCGGCCTTTCACCGTCAGAAACTCATTGTTGAACTGCCGCGAACCACCATCTCCGCTCCCCATCACCCGCACATTGCGGACGTCACTGCGGACAGCCCAGCCGCCCGCATCATCCAGCAGATACGGATACTTTCCTTTCGCTTTGACAGCATGCTCCAGAGTCCCGTCGTTGTCCGCGGGGCCCACCTTGCCGGCACCGAGCATGTTTGACTGCCCAAGCAGGACAAACACCTGCACAGGCCTCTTCTGTACAGGCGTCTTCTGTACAACGGCCTGTTCATCCGCCGGACTCGCAGCCCAGAGCTGACGTCGAGCGTGTTCCTGCGGCAGCATGCCACCGAGCAGAATCATGGCACTGGCTACGAATGCGGCGCTGGCCCGCCGGAACCCAAAGCACGGTCGTGAAAAGCGTTCCGTGAAAACACCATGCGGGCAGATGTGTTGTCTCGACAGCCGCATCAAAGACCTCCCCTATCGCGCAAGCAGCCTCTCCCCCGAAGACGCGGCAGCCTGCCACGTCGGCTCCGCGATCCTACCAGCGGGAGCGGTGAAAGGCTCGCTCACGAGACGGCCGCCAGCCATGCCTCCAGCCCCGCACCGGTGACCGCAGATGTCTCCAGCAAACGCACCCCCGGACGAACCTGTTGAATCGCGTCGACCGCCGCTGCCCGATCGAAGCCGCATGCCTCAGCGAGGTCGCACTTGGTGATCACGACACAATCGGCGGTGTTGAAGAGACCGGGATACTTCAGCGGCTTGTCTTCCCCTTCGGTGACGCTCATCAGCACCACCCGCAGCGACTCTCCGAGATCCCAGCTCGTCGGGCAGACGAGGTTCCCCACATTCTCAATGAAAAGGGTCTCCAACGAGGCCACCGCCAGTCCATCAGCCCCCCAGGCAGCGAGTGCGTCTTGGATCATCTCGGCCTCGAGGTGACAGAGCCCATGCGTCATGATCTGGCGGACTGGGGCACCGCTTGTCGCCAGCCGGCGGGCATCGTTGTCGGTTTCGAGATCCCCCACGATCGCAGCGACCGCTCGGCCCATCTCGTGAAGTCTGCGAAGCGTTTCGGTGAGCAGTCGGGTCTTCCCCGATCCGGGGCTGGAGACCAGATTCACGACCCGTACGCCGGCAGCGGCAAAGTTCGTGCGCATCTCGCGAGCCAGCTCATCATTCTTCTTCAGAATTTTCGTCCGCACTTCGAGGATTCTCGGCCCCTCACCCACTGACGCGGCACTGCTCACAACGCTCTCTCCAGAAGTTCGATCGATTCCAGTTCCAGTTCCTCACCCTGACGAATCTCACCGCTGGGCTGGCCACACTCCGGACAGGCCAGCGGTGGGATGCGGGGCAGTTCGCGAGGCTGCTGACAGCGCTGACAGAAGACGACCACGGGCAGATGCACGATACTCAGATCAGCCGCGCTGGCGACCGTGCCCTCCCTCGCCTGCTCAAACGCAAACCGCAAGGCAGCCTCATGCACACCAGCCAGTTCACCAATCCGCAGCTGCACACGCTGCACCGTGCCACCACCAGCCGCCGCAACCTCCGCCTCGACCATCTCCACAATCCGCATCGCGATCGAAAGTTCATGCATCTGTGTTCGTGCCTGAAGACGCCTGTCGACTCTGATCATAGCCCGCACCAATGAGGCCCGGATGACCACGCTCGTAATCGGCTGCGGCAACCCTCTGCGGGGTGACGACGCGGTCGGGGTCAACGTCGTGCAGCGACTCCAGGCTCACGCACTGCCAGATGGTGTCCACTGTGTCGACGCGGGGACGTCAGGCCTCGAAGTCGTCCTCCTGATTCAAGACGCCGATCGGGTAATCTTCATCGACGCCGCAGCGAGTGATGGCACTACACCGCCCCAGCCGGGCCGGATCCATGAACGTTCACCCGACGACCTCACCGCGGGCGACAGCTGGCCTCCTGGCGGCGTGAGCATGCACGCTGTCCGCTGGGATCAGGCCTTGGCCCTGGCGAAGGCGATGGGCTACGCATCGCCGGCGCACATCCAGTGCTTTCTGATCGAGGGTGGCTCGTTTGACCACGGCAGCCCCCTCTCTCGCGAAGTGGAGACCGCCGCCGAGCAGCTCGTGCAGCGACTGCTCCAGGAGTTGTCGTCTGAAGTGTCCTGACCGCACGGCCAACGCTGCCCTGCATCTGTCGCGGTGATGGCGTGGCTGCGTACACTCAGCAGAGGAGGTGATGCCTGCCACCATCGGGCTGGTGGGAGGACACCCACGTGTAGCCTGCGATTCCCACGAGCCTGCCATGTGCCTTGCGATTCCTGGGCGGATCGAATCAGTCCACGAAGACCGCGGGCTGCGGATGGGCCGCGTCAACTTTGGCGGTGTCGTTAAGGAGGTCTGCCTCGCCTATGTTCCGACGGCAGGCATCGGTGACTACGCGGTTGTGCATGTGGGCTTTGCGATCGCACAGATCGATGAAGAAGAAGCCCGCCGCACCCTTGCCACGTTTGAGGAGATTGAGCAGCTCGATCAGGAGGAGCCTCAGCGGTGATGAAGCATCTCGATGCGTATCGCGATGCCGACACCTGTCGCCGTCTCGCAGCAGAAATCCGGGCCCTGACCACACGGCCGTGGTCGATCATGGAAGTCTGCGGCGGTCAGACCCACGCACTGATCCGCGGCGGCCTGGAAGAGCTTCTGCCCGAGTCGATTCGCATGATCCACGGACCCGGCTGCCCTGTCTGTGTGACCCCCATCGAGGTGATCGATCAGGCGATTGCGGTCGCTGAGCGACCCGAGGTGATCCTCTGCTCATTCGGCGACATGCTTCGCGTGCCGGGAAGCCAGGAGAGCCTGTTGGCCGCCAAAGGGCGGGGGGCGGAGGTGCGGGTGGTCTATTCACCGCTCGACGCCGTTCGCATGGCCGAAGCAGAACCAACCCGCGAGGTGGTGTTTCTCGCGATCGGCTTTGAGACCACAGCTCCCGCCAACGCGATGGCCGTCCGGGTAGCGAAGCAGCGTGGCCTTGCCAACTTCTCGATGCTCGTCTCGCAGGTGCTTGTGCCACCAGCAATCGACGCGCTGATGCAGGATCCGGCCACCCGCGTCGATGCCTTTCTCGCCGCAGGGCATGTCGCCAGCATCACCGGCACCGAGGCCTATCCAGAGCTCTCCCGCCGGCATGGTGTGCCGATCGTCGTGACCGGCTTTGAGCCTGTCGATCTGCTCGCTGGCATTCGTCGCACGGTCGAACTGCTCGAGCAGGGGCAGGCTATCTGTGACAATGCCTACAGCCGCGTTGTCGCGGAAGCCGGCAACCTGGCCGCCCAAGAGGTGTTGCGGGAAGTGTTTGAACCATGCGACCGCCAGTGGCGCGGGATGGGCGTGATTCCTCAGAGTGGCTGGCAGCTCACCGAGGCATTTGCAGACCACGATGCCCAGCGACGCTTCCCGCACGACGCTCCGCCCGCCAGTGAGGCCGCGGTCTGTCGGAGTGGTGAGGTGCTGCGTGGCCTGCTCAAACCGACCGACTGTGCTGCCTTTGGTCGCGAGTGCACCCCCGAGACTCCCTGCGGAGCCACGATGGTCTCCAGTGAGGGAGCCTGTGCTGCCTACTACCACGCAGGCCGCTAAATGAGCAGATCCTCTTCACCGTCTGGCAGCGGCCTTCACTGCCCGCCCCCCGATACCGGCAGCCACAGCCCTCGGGTGCTGATGGGCCATGGTGGTGGTGGCCTGCTCACGCAGCAGCTGATTCGCCGCGTGTTCCTCGCTGCCTTTGGAGCCACGGTACAGGCAGAGACCGATGCAGCGATCGTCTCTGTGCCTGGAGACCGACAGGCGTTCACAACCGACAGCTTTGTGGTCCGCCCATTGTTTTTTCCCGGTGGCTCGATCGGTGACCTCGCCATCAACGGCACGGTCAACGACCTGGCGATGGTGGGAAGCATGCCACGCTTTCTCGCCGCCTCCTTTGTGATTGAAGAGGGACTGCCAGTTGCCGAGTTGCAACAGATCGCCCACGACATGGCCACCGCTGCCGCAGCGGCGGGCGTGCAGATCGTCGCTGGCGACACGAAGGTGGTGGAACGTGGCTGCGGTGACGGGGTCTACATCACCACAACTGGGATCGGCGAACTGCGACCGGGCATCGCGTTGGCTGCCTCGCGGGTGCAGCTGGGAGACATTCTCCTGGTCAGCGGCACGATCGGTGACCATGGCATGGCCATCCTGAAGGTGCGTGAAGACCTCGGCTTTGAGGCTGCGATCACCAGTGACACCGCAGCCCTGCACGGGCTCACTGCAGCGATCCTCACCTGCTGTCCCAAGACGCGGCTGCTGCGGGATCCAACCCGAGGCGGGCTTGCCACCTGTTTGGCGGAGATCGCTGAACAGACAGGCCGTGGCCTGGAGATCGACGAAGCCTCCGTGTCAGTTGCACCAGAAGTCGCCGCGGCCTGTGAACTGCTTGGGCTCGATCCATGGCTGGTGGCAAACGAAGGGAAACTTGTAGCGATTGTGCCGGCAGAGGATGCCGAAGCTGTGCTGCAGTCGATGCGAGACCACCCCCTCGGCCAGGAAGCAGCGATGATCGGACGGGTGGTCGACGACCATCCAGGACGCGTGGTGGCCACGACACCTCTTGGGGGACGGCGGCTCGTGCCGATGCCCGTGGGGGAACTGCTGCCGCGAATCTGCTAGTTCCATCATTTCACGACGCCTGGTGCTGTTCGTTCCCGCTCGCGGGGAGGCGGAGGCAGACCGTGCGGGTTGTTCGGAGCCTCGCGAGTTTTCCGCCGCAGTCGGCCAAAAACTCCGATACCCCTCAGAGACAGCGGCCACACGCCCTGGTCGCTCCACTCCCCAGCACCCTGTGAAGCTATGTCTCGCGAGATCGTGATTACCGGCCTTGGCGTCGTGAGCCCGCTGGGCATCGGCCGCGAAGCCTTCTGGGACAAGTTCCTGGCGGGAGCGAGTGGCATCCGTCCGATCGACGCCTTCGACACCTCGTCGCTTGAAGTCCGCTTTGGCGGCCAGATCACCGACTTCGATCCCAAGCTCTACGTCCGGCCGCGGAAGAGCCTGAAGGTGATGAGCCGTGAGATCCAGATGGGCTTCGCGGCGGCCGACCTGGCTCTGGTCGACGCGGGCTTGAGCGGAGGCAGCGTGGAACCCGAGCGGTTTGGAGTCGTCTTCGGCAGCGACATGATCTACGCCGATACGCATGATCTCGAGGGAACCTATCGGCGGTGTTCCGCGTCAGGACGGTTCGACTTTGAGCAGTGGGGCAAGGCAGCGATGGAGGAAATCTATCCTCTCTGGCTGCTGAAACTGCTACCCAACATGACCGCCTCCCACATCGCCATTGCCCACGATGCCCGTGGCCCGAACAACTCGATCGTGCTCGGCGATGTCTCCAGCCTGTTGGCCATTGCCGAAGCTGCCAGCGTGATCGAACGAGGCTGGGCTGATGTGATGATCACCGGCGGGACCGGCAATCGAATCGACCCAACGGCGATTGTGGCCCGCTGTGAGCATGACCTCTCCCACCGTGGCAACGATATCGAGGCTGCCTCACGTCCGTTCGACCGAGACCGAGATGGCATGGTCAACGGAGAGGGCTCAGGAGCGATCGTGCTGGAGTCCCTTGACCATGCGGTTGCCCGAGGAGCCCATATCCATGCTCGGCTGCTCGCGGTCACCGCTCGTCACGAGCCCGTTCGCGGGCAGCAGCCACTCTCTGGCAGTGGCCTCCGGGCGGCCATCCGGGGAGGCCTGATGCGGTCTGGCCTGGAGCCACGTGATCTTGGCCACGTCAATGCCCATGGCCTCAGCACCCAAGTGATGGACCGGGTGGAAGCGGCCGCCATCAAAGCCGAGCTTGGAGACGTGCCGGTCACCGCCCCGAAGGCCTCGTTTGGACACCTGGGTGCTGGCGGTGGCACGGTGGAACTCATCGCCAGCGTGCTCGGGGTCAGTGAGTGCGTGGTACCTGCAACTCGGAACTATGAGACACCTGACCCCGACTGCCCAGTCAACGTCGTGCGGGGGAGCCCGCTGGGCGGACGGCCCGCGACCGCGATGAAGGTGAACCTCTCCTCAACCGGCCAGGCAGCCGCGGTCGTGATCGCAGCCGCCTAGGAACACACCAGCGGTGTCTGGCCCCGTCCTACCAGGTGCCTTCGAAGCCGAAGGAGAGACCCTGGTAGAAGGTCTGGCCACCGGCGTCGATCGGATCCTGACGACGCTGGTCCAGGTTGAACTGGCGGGTGGCCGTGGCGATGCCAGCCACCCAGAGAAACTCATAGCCCGCCTTGAACGAGAAGTTGGGCGTGAGATTGAAGCCCGCCATCAGCGAGAGGTCACCCAGGAACGCCGGCCCGGTGGTCGTGTCACTAGCGGTCCAGTTCTGCGATCCCTCCGCAAACGTGGCGTCAATCGTGTTGTTGCTGATGTTGCTCTGGTTCTCGGAGGCAAACGAGAGGCAGGGTGCCGCCCGGCCGCGGATGCCCCACCAGAAGAACTCGTTCTGGCTGATCAGTTCGCCGCCGAAGTTCATGCCGAGTAGCCAGTTCTCGGTGTGCACCTGATAGACACCACCAAACTCTGAGAAGTCGACCCCCTGACGGCCACTCTGCCAGAAGAAGTCTTCGTTCACGTTGGCCAGGCGGACGCCCACAAAACCAGCGGGTAGGAAGGCACGCTCGGAGTGCCGCGACCAGTCGCCGTTGGGCATCATCACCATCTTGTCGCGGCCGAGCCGACGACGCATCTTGAAGTTCCACTCGTAGCTGTTGAAGTCTGAGTTAAATGCGGTGGTGTAGAAGCCAGCACCGTTGTAGCCGGGGACTCGCAGAGCAAGTGGCGTCACAAGTGTGTTGTCACCTACTGCATCACCAAGGGCGTTCCAGCCATCAGTCTGCTCGTAGGTCATGCCACCGTAGTAGGTGAACTCAAACGCCCGGTCGCGGTTGAGATAGTCACGCCCCAGGGAGCGGCCAATCGTGGCCCGAGCACCCGGCGCCACATTGAAGGGCTTCGACACGGTGGTGTAGCGAAGCGGATAATCATCAATGTTGGAGGGATCGTACGGCGGTGGAGGCAACAGCGCGGTGTCAATCGCGATCGTCCGCCGGTAAGCACGGCTCCGGTCGAGCCAGAGCGATTCGCCCGAGGCATACCAGCGGCCGTCGTTGAACCAGTTGCCTGAGCTTGCCGAGTAGGGCATCTCTTCGAGCACGGGCTGATCGAGTGTCCAGTCAGCGGGCTTGGCCGAGACATCGAGGATCTCGGCGGCGTCAACCGCCTGATCAAGCTCCTGCATCTCGATGTCGCTGTAGGCTTCGTCGATATTCAAGGCTTCGCCGGTGGCGGGATCGATCACGGTCTGTGAACTGGGACCTTGCGAGTCACCCGGGCCCTGCTGGGTGAAAATCCCGTCGGGCAATCCGGCATCGGCACCTGTCCCCTCAACCTCGGGAAAAGGCACTGGCATCGCATCGCCTTCGCCGTCGGCAGCAACCATCACGCTGTCAGGCTGAGGGGCTGCGGGCACCTGCGCAGACGCTGAGGTAGTCACCGTGGCACCGACGGTGGCGACAGTGAGGACCATGCCCGTTGCCTGTGACAGCGTTGGCAGAAAGCGGTCGCACAGGCTCTGCGGGGCTGCTCGACCTGCTGGCCGAAACAACGCCTTGAGCATGTTGGAAATGGCAAACCCGTGAGTTCGAGTTGTCTGACTCATAGCTGTCTCGCTCGGCACCCCTGTTGTCGGACCACACCTACAGGTGGGTCATACAGGAAGCGTCATCGGCATCGTCACAACCGCTTCCACAGGATTTTTCCGAAGAGTCGATGGCGGTTCTCCCAGACACCCCATTTCACCGAGCATTGCATTTGGGAAAAATCGGTAAAAACCGTTGCCCGCGGGGAATGCTGCAAGAACGCCTTGAGAACATCCGATTTTCCCTATGCGTCGTCTAGTTTGCAGGTGTATCGGAGCCGCACGCATCAGGCGTGTTGGGCTTGTGAGGGTCTGTCCTATGTCGCTGAAACCCACTCATCTACTGCTGGTCGGGCTCGTCCTGCTCCTGCTTGGTGTCCAGTTTCGGATGGTGCAGTCGTTCACGCTCAGCGAAGGCTCGAGCCGGTTTATTGCCGCACAGATGGGGAATGTGCCCGAGCGGACGATTGCTGCCTGGCCAGATGCTGCCGCCCGCAAGGTGGTCGAGCCCCCGACATGGCTCGGCCTCGCGCTGATGTCCGCAGGCTCCGTGTTAACGCTTAAGAGCCTGACGATAGGCCGAGGGGCCAGTAGGTCGGCCCGGCACGATAGCTGAGTGCCCACAGCGGGGCCTTTCGCAGAAGCTGTGATGTTCGGCAGGCTCCAAAGAGTCTCTTGGCGGTGTGGTATGCTTTGCGAAAGCAGCCGCAGTTGAGCTGCTGCAGACGCCGCTCCCCGGACCACCCCTCGCTTCCTTGAACTACCTCGCCTCTGCGATCCGGCAGTTCGACCTCGAATCCACGGGGAAGTGGTTTATCCTCTCGGCCGTTGTCGGCCTTGTTGCCGGTATTGGTGGGATTGCCTTTCACCTGGTTGGACAGGTCGTCCAGCACTACACACTCGTGGAGTTCGCCCATCTCCAGCCGGGCGAGGCGAGTGCCGAGGGGGCGATTTTTCCGCATACCGAAGGTGACCTCCGTCCTTGGATGCTCGTGGCCGTGATGGCTGCCGGCGGCCTGGCTTCCGGCGTGCTGGTCTACTCACTTGCCCCAGAAGCGGAAGGCCACGGCACCGACGCCGCGATCGACGCCTTCCATAACAAGCGTGGTGAGATTCGGGCACGTACGCCGCTTGTCAAGACGATCGCCTCGGCCATCACCCTCGGCACCGGTGGTTCGGCAGGACGCGAGGGGCCGATTGCCCAGATTGGTGCCGGGTTTGGCTCCTTCTTGGGAGGCATCCTGAGGCTCTCAGCCCGCGATCGTCGGCTGCTGCTCGCCGCCGGCATGGGGGCGGGCGTGGGCGCCATCTTCCGCGCACCGCTGGCTGGAGCGGTGTTTGCTGGCGAGATCCTCTATCGGGATGCAGATCTGGAGAGCGATGCGATCGTGCCGGCAGCGATCTCATCGACCGTCGCCTACTCGGTGTTCTGCCTCTGGCTACCACCCGACCTGCGATTTCTGCCGCTGTTTGGAAAGCCCACGATCTACGAGATCGGCTCGCCTCTGGAACTGCTGCCCTACGGTGCGATGGCCATCGTGCTCACGCTCGCTGGCGTGCTCTACATCCGCACCTTCTACGGCGTTCATAAACTCTTCAAACGAATCCCGCTGCCCCCTCATATCAAGCCGATGATCGGTGCCGCCCTCACCGGCCTAGTTGGCCTGGGTGTCTATCAGGCCTTCGGCAGCAACCCCGACGCCCTCTCCGTGCTCGGCAGCGGCTACGGCACCCTGCAGAAGAGCCTGGGTGATGGCATGAGCGTGGCAGTGCCCCTGCTGATCACGATTGCTCTGGTCAAGATCGTGACTACCAGTCTGACGATCAGCTCTGGTGGCTCCGGCGGTGTCTTCGGCCCCTCGATGGTGATCGGCGGCTGCCTCGGCTCGGCAATGGGGCAGATCTTCCATGAAATGTGGCCCGACCTCGTGCGGCAGCCGCAGGCCTTCGCAGTCGTCGGCATGGCCGGCTTCTTCTCCGGCTGTGCTCGCGCCCCGCTCTCTACTGTGTTGATGGTCAGCGAGATGACCGGCGGCTACGCGCTCCTCCTGCCGACCCTGTGGGTCTCCACGATCACCTTCCTCCTCGGCAGCCGCTGGACACTCTACGAGAAGCAGGTACCCACTCGGCTCGACTCACCAGCGCATCGCGGCGACTTCTTCGTCGACGTGCTCGAAGGCATTCACGTCGAGGACGTCTATCGGAAAGACCGTCGCCTCCGCCTGATCCATGAAGGCACCACACTCGAGGGCATCGTGCATGCCCTCGCGGAGTCGACGCAGCGGTACTTCCCCGTTGTCGATGACGACGGCTGCATGATCGGGATCTTTTCCTCAGAAGATGTCCGCGGCTATCTCTACGACGACACGATCTGGAAGATCGCCAACGCCCGCGATGTGATGAAGAGTCGTGTCGTCACGGTGCAGGCAAGCGACGACCTCAACACAGCCCTGGGAAAGTTCACCTCGCTCAACGTTGATGAACTCCCTGTTGTCGATCCTGAAAACAACGGCAAGCTCCTCGGTGTGCTCCGCCGCAAAGAAGTCATCGCGGCCTACAACCGTCGCCGTCTCGAGCACGAAAAGCATCGACTCGCCGCTGTCAGCGGGTAACACGTGGGCCAAGCCCACCCCTGCACCACCATCAGCGCAGCCCACCTTTCAACGCAGCGAGGGGGAGCCAGCGCACCTTTCAGCGCAGCGAGGAGGAGCCCGATGCGGATCCGACGGTGTGGTTCTGCGAGCGGAGCCTGGACGGCGAGAGCGAGCAGACCCTCAAGAGAGTGAAGGCCCACGGAGGGGCCGCAGCGAACGTCCGGCGGAGACACATTGGGCTCCT
>JADHNY010000147.1 GCA_016779265.1 Pirellulales bacterium
CCCAACATCGACGCTCTGGCTTCCCGAGGCACCCGCTTCACACGGGCCTACTGCCAGGGGACCTACTGCGGTCCATCGCGTGCGTCGTTTATGTCGGGCTACTACCCACACGCCACCGGTGTGCTCGGCTACACGAGCCCCCGACCCGAGATTGGCAACCGCGAGACCTGGGCAGAAGCCTTTCGTCACAACGGCTACTACACCGCCCGCGTGAGCAAGATCTTTCACATGGGCGTGCCCGGGGGCATCGAGGAGGGGGGGGATGGCGCTGACGATCCGCAGTCGTGGACCGAACGCTTCAACAGCCCAGGCCCGGAGTGGAAAGCAGCTGGCGTCGGCGAGACCCTCGAAGGCAATCCTGACGGCACGCGGCCTGTTGTCGGCGGCAACACCTTTGTCGTGGTCGAAGCCGAGGGGGACGACTCGGTCCACTCCGACGGGAAGACGGCTGCCAAGGCCTGCGAACTCCTTCGCGAGCATGCAGACACGCCGTTCTTTCTCGCCGTCGGCTTTGTGCGGCCGCACGTTCCCTTTGTCTCTCCCGAAAGCTACTACGAGCCTTTCCGGCCTTTCTCATCGATGACACTCCCGCCCAAGATCCCGGGTGACTGGGATGACGTCCCAAAGGCAGGCATCAACTACAAGACCAGCGTCAACATGCAGATGGACGAGCGGAAGCAGAAGAAGGCGATCGCTGGCTACTACGCCTCCGTCCGCTACATGGACGCCCAGGTTGGCAAGGTGCTCGCCGCCCTCGACGACTCAGGACAGGCCGACAACACGATCGTGATTTTCACCAGTGACCACGGCTACCACCTCGGCGAGCACGACTTCTGGGCAAAGGTCAGCCTGCGTGACGAGTCGTCACAGGTGCCGCTGATTGTCAGCGTGCCAGGCAAGGCTCCGGCTGTCTGCCACTCCTTCGTCGAACTGCTCGATCTGTTTCCCACCACGCTGAACCTTTGCGGCATGCCGATCCCTGAGCGGCTGCAGGGCAAAGACCTCTCACCCGTGCTCGATAACCCCGCGCATGCTGTGCGAACCACCGCCTTCTCTGTCGCTCCGTCACGGAAAGGCTTTCTCCTCCGCGACGACCGCTGGGCATTCATTCAGTATGGCGAAGATGCCAGCGGCGGCATCGAACTGTTTGACATGCAGGCCGACCCCAAGCAGTACACCAACCTCGCCAGCACCACTGAGCACGCTGACGTTGTCGCCGGCTTCCAGACGCAGCTCCGCGAGAAACTCACCGAGATCCGCGACAACGACCTTGGTCAGCAGTAAGCCAGTGCTTGGTCAGCAGCATTCAGTGACTGACCGGATCACTCACAGCCTCGTCAACAAACAGACGCTGCAGGAGGTGATACAGATTGTTCCTCCAGTGCGTCCCGTCATGCCCGTAGCTGTCAACATTCCAGAGATGGGACACTTCCTGCTCGATGAGAAGACGGTGCACCGCTTGGCTGATGCGAATCAGGCCGTCTTTATTCCCACAGGAGAGATAGAGCAGCCGCAGCTGTTTCTTCGCCTCCTCGGCATCGGGCACCAGCTCCTCAACCGGCTTGGTGTTGGGGGCTGAAGAAAAGCCACCCACCCACGCAAACGTCTCAAGATGGCCCAAGCCAAAGTTCAGTGACTGCCCGCCTCCCATCGAGAGGCCGGCCACGCCACGATGCTCACGGTCAGCCAGCACCGAGTATCTCGACTCGATCGCAGGAATCACGTCGTCGAGAAGATCTCGCTCAAACACGGCGAACGATGGAGCCGCTGCAAACATATTGCCCTGAGCACGATCGTTTTTCTGGGCTCGGCCGTTGGGCATGACCACGATCATCGGCACCGCTTTGCTGTCGGCAATCAGGTTGTCGAGCATCACATCAACTGTGGCAAACCGTTGCCATTCCGTCTCATCGCCACCGATCCCATGCAAAAGGTAGAGCACGGGAAACTTCTTCTCGTTCGAGTAGCCGGGCGGTGTGTAGACATTCATCTTGCGAGTCGTGCCCACCGTCGTCGACTCGTAGTCGATCATCTCCAGCTTCCCGTGCGGAATCTCCGCACGCTCTTCCACGATGCTCTCGGGGGGATCCGCAAACACCTGCACGTCATCTGCCGCCAACTCAATCGGCCCTCCAAAACGTCCCGGCCGCGGACGGGGATTCTCAGGGGGCTGCCCCCAAGACAGACCGGCCGCAAGCCCCATGACCACCAGCACACCCCACAACAGCAATCGCATACTCGCCCTTTCCTCTTGGCAGTGTTTCGCACCTGAGGAGAACGTATCAGGGCGGCTGAGAATGCACGAGCTGGCAACCCCGTCGCCAGCCCGCAGCGGCGGCGGCTCACTCAGGCAGCTGCGGATCGTAGGCGAGCATCGCCGGCTGACTGCAGAACGGTGACGCAGGCAGTCCATCGCGGTTGTAGAGCGAGCAGGACTCCGGCGTCACAGCGTAGGCGTAGCGAGCGGCAACAGGCTGCGGCACCGCATCACTGAAGACCCGCACCGACGAGCCGTCAATCACAGCGGTGGCCGGATGCCACTCGCCTTCGGCATCCGCCACTTCAAAGCCCGTCAGCGGCGTGTTTGGCATTTCCTCAGGAGCCGCGAGGCCTTGCTTGCGTGCCACCATCAGCCCACTCTCGGCGTCTGCAAACTGCAGGACCAGCTCGCCATCGCGAACGGTCTGCCGCAGAAACATCGGTCCACTCGTCGGCACCTCCTGTTGGGAGACCTCAGCGAGCGCCCAGGCGGCCAGCCGCCTGCCCACATCGACCTTGTTGGGCGGATGGATGCCCTCGCCTTCGAGGTCCACGGTCACCACCATGCCCACATGCGGGAGGTCGCTCGCCAGCCGCTGCTGTTCACGCAGATATGGCCAGCCGGGACCCGCGCCACTCCCTGGCAGCTGCACGTAGAAAAACGGCAACGTCTCATGGCCAAGGGCCGCCCGCCATCCCCGCACCAAGGCTCGCATCTTCACCGCGTAATCACGCGGATCTTCCTGAACACCGCAGTTCGACTCGCCCTGATACCAGACACAGCCACAGACCGGAAAATGCCTGAGCGGCGACAACCGTGAGTGAAACAGCCGGCCCGGCAGCCAGTTGGCATCGCGAGCCCGCACGCCTCCTGGCATCCGCCAGATCGCGTCGAGATCCTCGCGGTCGCCCAGTTCGAGCTCTCGCTCGAGCGTCGGATGCCCTGTAAACGCCTCCTGCGGGATATAGGGCTCGATCGGTGTGCCGCCGCGTGAGGTGTCGATCACGCCAAGCGGCACGCCTCCTTTCCGATGCACTTCCATGGCGAAGAAGAAGGCCGCGGCTGAAAAACCACGGGCTGTCTCCGGCGAGCAGACTCGCCACTCGGCAGGCGTACGGAGATCCTCAAGCGGCTCCCGGCTCTCCCCCTCACGAATCCGGCAGAACCGAATCAGTGGAAGATCCGCTGCCGCGACAAGCGGCCCAGCAGCCGGCAAACCAGCCACCGTCTCCGCAACGGTCATCGCCATGTTCGACTGGCCGCTGGCATGCCAGACATCGCCGACGAGCACGTCCCTCACCGTTGCGCCGCCGGTCGCGGTCGCCACCTGGAGATCCCGACCTTCACTCGCCGCAGGCATGGCGGGAAGCATCGCCATCCATGAGCCGTCGCCCGCGGTAACCGCCGTCACCACGCGGCCAGCAAACGCCACCCGCACCATCTCACCAGGTTCGGCCCAGCCCCAGACAGGCAGCGGCTGATCTCGCTGGACAACCATGTGGTCCACAAAGATCCCCGCCAGCCGCGGCGCCGCGACCGTACGACCGGCGGCGGTGTTGATCACCAGCCACGCAGCCAAAACGCTCACGATCCGGCATCTCACAATTCTGCAGAAAGTGCTGCTACCCACGATGCCGCTCCCCATCTGCCGCGATTCCGTGCTGTTCCACCGCTCGTCGCAAGCTCGTTGCGCGGCGTCGCCACTTGGAATCTGTTATCAGCGCTCGTCGAGTGCCACTGCAAGCGGGCAGCCAGGGGCGATCGGCTTCCCGCCTCTTTCGCCACAACTCGCCAGGACGTCTCGACAGACGCAAAGAAAGCCGTGGCAGCAGCTGGGCAGCTGCCAGCTCATCGAGGTGTCACTGCGACTCGCGTGCCATCCGCCGTTGCGTGACCTCAAGACCTTTTTCGCGCAGGCTGCCGATGGCCGCCTCGGTGGCGAGGAGTTCCTGGAGCATCGCTTCCATTTTCTCGGGCATCGCGGTGGCCAGGTTGGCGGCCTCGCCGAGATCCTCTTCAAGATCAAACAGTTCGACCAGATCCTCATCGAGCCACAGGATCAGTTTCCACCTGCCATCGATCAGTGAGATCGCCCGCGTGTCGCCAGTGCTCTTTGGCCTCGCCATCCACTTGTTGCAGAAGATCGGGGGCCGCTCAAAGGCTTCCCCCTGGAGGGCCTTCCAGTAGCTCACGCCGTCGACGTGTTGCTCGGGCCGCAGCGGAGCCCCGGCCATTTCGAGCATTGTGGGATAATGGTCAGTCCCATTGACGCGTGCCGGCGAAACCCCTCCCGCCGCAACCTTGCCAGGCCACCAGACAATCAGCGGCACACGCGTGCCGCCGTCAAACACCGACCCCTTGCCCTGCCGATAGGGTGAATTTGAGGTGGCGAGGCCGCGGTTGTTTTCCAGGCCGCGCGTCGAGAGGCCCCCATGATCGCTCGTGAGGATGATCACCGTGTTGTCCGCCGCGCCGCTCCGCTTGAGGCTCTCCATCAGCCGGCCGAGCGACGCATCAGTCTTCTCCACCATGGCGGCATAGACCGGGTTGTTTTGCACCGTCTTGGTAATACCCTGACGGTCACGGAGGAGGTCGGCATCATCTCGCCCACCGCCGATCGGCCCGCCGGCCTCGCGGAGTTTTCGCTCATACTTTTCCGTGAGCTCCGCAGGCGCTTCCAGCGGCGTGTGCACCGCGTAGTGTGAGACCACCAGGAGAAATGGCGAATCGCCCGGCTCCTCGATAAACCGCACCGCTTCATCGGTCATGCGATCGATCAGATAGTCGCCCTCCTCGCTCGGCAGTGGGTTTTCAACCGATCGCCCCTTCTCAAGGGTGAAGGGATGAAAGTAGCTGCCGGTCGCGCCGGCCGACCCCGCGTGCACCACGGTGTCGAACCCCTGGCCGGCCGGCCCACCCTCACCTTCCCCCAAGTGCCACTTGCCGATGTAGCCCGTGCGATAGCCATCTGCCTTCAGCGCCTCCCCAAAGCTGACCTCACTCAGCGGGAGGGCATGCGTGCTGCCGGCGGTGGCGTTGCGGAGCGTCTCCACACGGCACGGATACTTGCCCGACAGCAGCCCTTGCCGCGACGGCACGCACCGCGGGTAGGCCGCGTAGGCATTCGTGAATCGCATTCCCTCGGCCGCCAGGAGATCCATATGGGGCGTTTCGTAGAGCGTGCTGCCGTAGCAGGAGAGATCGCGCGCGCCGAAGTCATCGACCAGAAACACAACGATGTTCGGCTTCTCTGCGGCGGCCAACGGCGCTGCCAACGCCACCAGCCACGCGATCACCACACAACACGCCCCACCGCCCCATACTCGGTGTTTGCTAAACATTCGGCAGTTCCCCTGCGACCTCACTCACCCCGTGGCGGAGTGCAGCTCTTACCACACGCCCCGCAACGAGTGTAGTGTCGATGCCCAGCAGCTCCGTACCACTGGCCAGTTGGGCAATAGGCTCCTCGGCCGACGGAGCCAGCAGCCCTCGCTCAAGGCCGCAGAAGCCCTTTTTCAAATCCTCGTGCCACGGCCTCCGCTCGATCCTGCGCCCCCAGCTTGACCAACAACGCCGACACGTGCGCCTTGGCTGTTCGCGGAGTGATTCCCAGCAGGTAGCCGATGTCAGGGTTGCTCATTCCTTTGCGGAGGAGCTGCAAGACTTCAATCTCCCGAGGAGTGAGCAGGGCCGAGGAGGAAGAATAGTCCGCAAGAAGCCTCTGCACCTCCTCGCTCACAAAACGCTCCCCCTTGGCAACGACGGAGATCGCCCTGATCAGCTCGGCCGATGACGCTGTTTTGGTCACATAGCCATCCGCTCCCGCTGTCAGCGCCTCGTCTGCGTCACGAGGGTTTTCCGAGGAGGTGAGCATCAGAACCCGCACCAGCGGATGCTGTCGCTTCAGCTGCCGCAGACATTCAAGCCCGCCCATCCCAGGCATCACCACATCCAGAAGCACCACGTCAGGCGACGAGCGGCGAGCCACCTCAACGGCCATCGCCCCTTCCCCAACCTCTCCAATAACCTTCAGCCCCCGCTGCGCAGAGAGCATGTTGGCCAGGCCAGACCGAACCACCGCGTGGTCATCAACCAGCAGCAGCGTGAGCACGCGTTGACGATTGGAGCCGGGCATCAGCTTCTCTCGCGCTCCAGGGCGTAGGTTCTCAAAGAGATTCCTGCCGCGTGGCGTTAGGCGATCACCTCATCGAACACACGGACTGGGATGTCGGCACGAATCTCCGTCCCCACGGATCGCTCGCTCTTGATAACGAGAACGCCTCCCATTCGCTGCACACGCTGCCGCATGCCTTCAATCCCAAAGTGCCCATCGCGGAGACGGGGAAGCTCTTCCACGTCGAATCCAATGCCGTTGTCTTTGACCGTGACCGACACCCGGTCTCCGGTGTCATGCATGGCCACAACAACCTCAATCTGATCAGCCTCGGCATGCTTGACCGCATTGTGACTGGCCTCCTGAATAATCAGCAGCAGGTTGCCGGCAACGAAGTCGGCGAGCGGCGGGAGCTCTCCCTCGCAGGCAACCCGCATCGGGATGCCATACCGCTGCGACACCTGCCTGGCGATGGCCTGCACCGAATCGAGCAACGATCCATCCTCAAGGGGCAAGCATCGCAGGGCCCATACGACATTCCGCAGATCTTCCTGACCACTGCGGGCCATGCGACCAGCGGTCTCGAGGTGCAGACTCTGCTGGTCGGCGTCGATCAGGCTGCCGCCGCGGCAGGCATCAATTTGAAAGGCGATGCCCGTCATGGTCTGCAGCACCGTGTCGTGCAGGTCAACAGCCAGCCGAGTTCGCTCTCGCATCGCAGCCTGAAACTCAATGGCCGCATCCCGACGGCTCCGCACTTCGATCGCCAACTGCTCGGTTCGCAGGCTGAGCATCCGCCGAAGAATAAAGGCCCACGCCAACGCCACAATCGCCATCGCCATCGCCACTCCGAGTGCCACAAACACGCGTGGCGACGTCCACCAACTCGGCTGACTCAACACAACGATGTCACTCGAGTCGCGAAGCAACACATCCACCCGCGTCGGACCAGCGGTCTTGACCGACTCCCCAGCCGCCTCGGACGAAACCAGGGCAATCCCAGTGACACTCAGCTCGGTTCCTGGGAGCAACGGCGTCATCTGCCCTGCGACGTGGGCAGTGGTGATCGCATCGTCCCATTTGATCTCCAGTAGGTTGGGCAGGCCCGCGGTCGCGGGACGAAAGTTGAGCAGCACACCCGTGAGTTGGGTGAGCCGTCCCTCACACGAGACCGAGGGAGCCACCGTCCGCCGCCCCAGGAGCACCCGCTGATGGTAGGTCGCGAAGTCGCTGATCGTCACCGGCTCAAGTGGCGGCGACGTTTCACCGCCCAAACGCCTCACCACGGCTCCACGCATCCCCGCGAGATACTCGCTGGTGTCGACAAACCCCGCCACCTCCACTCGATCGCCCACCTCCACATCGCTCGGCTCACTCGTGTGCACCCGCACGCCCACATCCGCTTCCTGGATGTAAAGCAACGAACTGCGGTCGTTGTAGGTGACTGTGCCAATCACTCGGCGACGATGCACCGGACGCCCCGTCGCAGAAAAGCCATTCAGTCGTGCCAGGGGCACCGTCTGAACGGTGAACGGATCATCCGGCGCCGCCTCCAGCACCCTGATGTCTTCGTGTCGCCGCACCACCAAGGATGGACAAACAAACTCTG
>JADHNY010000148.1 GCA_016779265.1 Pirellulales bacterium
CGCACCCTTTCCCGGCCGGATGCCGCTGGCAGGCAGTTCGCTCGATGATGCTTTTACAGGGCTGGAGCCAGCTCAGGCCGGTGACGCAGCAGAGGCCGACGTCGTCACGGCCCTCATCGATCAGGCCGCGGGCCTCGCCGCAGAAGTTCGCTTCGATCCAGTCTTCTCGACCTGTGTTCTTTTCACGCCGCCGCATCGCAACGCGGTCTGCATCGAGCCCTACACCGTGCTGCCAGGGGCGGCGTCGTTTGACGCGTCACGTGGCTGGCAGGTGCTCAACGCAGGCGAGTCGCTTACGGCGATGGTGCGGTTCCGCCTGGTGTCGCTGCCGCCGGGGGCATGACCACGCGGATCCCGAGCTCTTCGAGCTGCTTCGCATCCACATCGCCTGGAGCGCCTGTCAGCAGGTCGCTGGCTCGCTGGGTCTTGGGGAATGCGATCACGTCGCGGATGTTGTCGAGCCCGCCAAAGAGCATCACCCAGCGATCGATGCCGAGCGCGATGCCGCCGTGCGGAGGGGCTCCGCTCGCGAGGGCATCAAGCAGGAAACCGAACCGCTCCCGCGCGGTCTCAGGGGAGAGTCCGATCAGTCCGAAGACCTTCTGCTGCACTTCGGAATCATGGATACGGATCGTGCCGCCGCCAGCTTCTGAGCCGTTGATCACCAGGTCGTAGGCCACCGCTCGGCAGGCAGCGGGGTCGCTCTCCAGCAGCGGGATGTCCTGTGGACGTGGAGCGGTAAACGGATGGTGCATCGCTGTCCATCCACCAGTCTCAGGATCGTGGGCAAACATCGGGAAGTCGACAACCCATGAGCAGTGCAACGCCTTGGGATCGTAGAGTTCGAGCACCGCCCCAAGATGCTTCCGCAGGGTGTGCAAGGCTTTGCAGCTCACCTCGAAACTATCAGCCACAAGCAGCAGCAGGTCGCCGGCAGTGCCACCCAGCCGCTCGGTCAGCCTGGCGTCGATGCCACCAGTGAGATTCTTCGCCACAGGCCCGGCAAGTCCGCCACCTTCTTCGACCTTGAGCCAGACCAGTCCCTTGGCGCCCGCATCAATCGCCATCTGCGTCAGGTTGTCGAGGTCCTTGCGGGAAAACCGAGCCGCGGCCTCAGGCACACGGATGCCGCGGACACGTCCGCCTCCATCAACGGCGCCTCGGAAGACGCGGAACTCGGAGTCACCAGCGATATCCGTGGCATCGGTGATCTCCAGGCCGAATCGCTGATCGGGCGCGTCGTGTCCAAAGCGTTCCATCGCTTCATCCCAGCTCAGACGAGGCAGGGGAAGCGGCACCTCCACGCCGAGCACCTCGCGGGCAGTCTTCTGCACGAGGTTGTCGATCACGCCCATCACGTCATCGGCCTCGACGAATGACATCTCCACGTCGAGCTGGGTGAACTCTGGCTGGCGGTCAGCTCGCAGGTCCTCGTCACGAAAACACTTAGCAACCTGCACGTAGCGGTCAAAGCCGGCCATCATCAGCAGCTGCTTGTAGAGCTGTGGCGACTGTGGCAACGCGAAGAAGCTGCCATGATCGAGCCGGCTGGGCACAAGGTAGTCACGAGCGCCTTCGGGGGTGCTGCGGCCGAGCATCGGGGTTTCCACATCGATGAAGCCCTCGGCATCGAAGTGGTCCCGCATCAGCTTCACCATGCGATGGCGAAGGAAGAGGTTGTCTTGCATCGCCTGCCGCCGCAGGTCGAGCCAGCGATGGCTCAGGCGGACTTCTTCGCCTGGCAGTTCGACCGCACCCGGCTGGAAGACCGGTGTCTCAGCCTCGCTGAAGACGGTCAGCTGCTCACAGGCGAGCTCGATGCCGCCAGTGGCCATCTTGGGATTGACCGTGCCCTCCGGCCGCAGGGACACACTGCCGGTGACCTGAATCACCCACTCAGGCCGCACCTTCTTGGCAGCCGCGAGGTTGGCCTCGCCACTCTCCGGCCCAACGACCACCTGCGTCCGCCCGTACCGGTCACGGAGATCGAGAAAGATCACGCCCTTATGGTCACGCACACGATCAACCCAGCCAGCCAGGGTTGCCGTGGTGTCAGCATGCTCGGGACGGAGTTCGCCGCAGGTGTGGGTTCGTAGCATCAAAAGCTCCTCGCAAAGTCGTGATGCGAGGATGCTACCCGATCGCGGCCGTTACGAGGATAACCAGGGTCAGGAGCACGGCCAGAGCGAGCAAACCGAGGCCAGCCCAGACGACCAGCGGCATGGTGACGCCCACCAGCGAGAACGAGCCCATCTGTACGATCGAGGCGTTCGCGAAGAGGGACGCAAGGGAAGCACCAGCAAATCCGAGCGTCAGGACCATCGAAAGCCAGGCAAGTGCGTTACGCATGATCACACCCGTGGGACAGAGCGAGCCGGCGGGCGGCCCAAGAACCGCTCGCCCTCAAACGAGAACTCCATCTGTTCATCGGCATCACCGGTGGGGTCGAGTTCACGGAAGAGCAGACTGGGCTGGATGTCGTGGTTGTGCTGATATTTCTCGCTGGCGTACTCGGTGATATCGCCTGTGATCTGGTGGAAAAAGATCTGGCAGATCGGCACGCCCGGGTAGATCTTTACCGGCTGCACGGCAAACATCTCCAGGGTCCAGAAGCCTGAAAAACCGACGTCTCCAAACCCTGCCGTGACATGCACAAACAGGCCGAGTCGGCCAACCGAACTCCGGCCCTCGATCATCGGCACGAGATTGTGGGTCTCGGTACGTTCGATTGTGCGGCCGAGGTAGAGCTGATTGGGAGCGAGCACGAGGCCGTCTTCCGGGATCGAAACCCGCTGCACTCGGTTGCTCTTCCGCATGTCGAGCACGACCTCTTCGTAGACGAGCAGTTCGTCATGCAGGGAGAGGTTGTAGCTGTTGGGGTTGAGCCGCTCCTCATCGAAAGGATCGATGTGGATATTGGAGCCCAGCTGCTGTTTGATCTCGTGACCGGAGAGGATCATGACGGGCTCCCGGGGAGGTCGGCGAGGGGCTGCCACCCCTCACGCAAAACTCATAATAGCACAGGCAGCCCCGCCGCGGGGGCCAACTTGGTAGGGCAACGAGTGGTACGCTGTGGAAAGAGGGTTTTGCTTATGACCGAATCAACCGACGCTCCCGACACCACTCCCGACGACTACGATCCGCTCTATCTGGCCGGAATCGTGAGTTTCAACGAGTGCGACTACTACGAGAGTCACGAGCAGTGGGAGGAGCTCTGGACGGACTACCGCGGTCCCTCGCGAAAGTTCTACCAGGGCCTGATCCAGGCGGCGGTTGCCCTCTACCATTTTGGTAACGGCAACATCCGCGGGGCACGGAAACTCCATGCCTCCGCCAGCGACTACCTCGAGCCCTACAAGCCAAAGCACCTCGGGCTCGACGTCGAGGCGTTTCTGACAGCGTTTCATCGCTGCCTCGCTGAAGTGGCCGCCAGCGACGAGGCCTTTCCCGAGATCGAACTCGACCCCGAACTGCTACCAGAGATCCACCTCGACCCACCGCCACCGCATCAGCCCTCCGCTGATCGGGAGGCGGTCTGATCCGAGCTACCGATGACTGACGAGCCATTCTCTTTTTCCGCGGAACAGTTTTCGGGCCTAGCCCGTGTCTTTCCGCTGCCCAATCTCGTCATGTTTCCGCATGTGATGCAGCCGCTGCACATCTTCGAGCCGCGGTATCGGGCCATGCTTGAAGAGGCCCTCGAGGATGACCGCCTGATCGCGATGGGACTGCTCGCGCCGGGCTGGGAGCAGGCCGAAGGCCGCCCCACGCTCCGAGAGACTGCCTGTCTCTGCCGCGTTGCGACCTACCAGCAGACGGAGCAGAACACCTACAACGTGCTGATGCTCGGTGTGCGTCGGCTCCGTCTCGTCAAGGAACTACCCCCCAAGAAACTCTTCCGTGTGGTGGAGTCGGAGATTCTTGAGGACGTGGTGCCTGAGAATGTGGATGAGGATGAGGCGGCCGACTTGCAGCAGCAGCTCCTGGCAGGCTTCAAGCGGGCCCTTCCCAAACTGCCCGACGCCTTTGAGCAGCTCGATCAGCTGCTCGGCAATCAGATCACCCTGGGAATGCTCTCCGACATCGTGGCCTACACGATCAATCTCAACCTTGAGAGCAAGATTCGGCTGCTCGCCGAGTGTGACGTGATGAAGCGGACGGAACTGCTGCTCGAGGCGATGGATGGCCGTCCCACCGGGGGTGGATCGAGGCCGTTTCCCCCGCGGTTCAGCGTCAACTAGTCTCCACGGGTGGCCACGAGCTCCAGCGGGTGTCGGCTGGGGCCTCGGTGGTCGTTCATCGCCTGCCGGTGATGGACATGGCGAGGCGCAAGGAGTGATCAGCAGGCATGTCTGTGAACGACGGCAAGAATCAAGAGACCAGGCCAGGAGTGGACCAGCCGCGGATTGAACGCGCAGTCCGTGAGATCCTGCTGGCGGTTGGCGAGGATCCCGATCGAGAAGGGTTGCTGGAGACACCCGCCCGTGTGGCACGGATGTATGCCGAGCTCTTCTCCGGACTGCATGACGATCCACGCGTGCACATGCAAAAAGCGTTCACCGAGAAGTACGACGAAATCGTGCTCGTACGTGACATCTCGTTCAACAGCGTCTGTGAACATCACCTACTGCCTTTCATGGGACAGGCCCATATCGGCTACATGCCCAATGGACGGGTGGTTGGCCTGAGCAAGCTGGCCCGCATCGTGGAAGTCGTTTCACGTCGTCCTCAGGTGCAGGAGCGGATGACCGAAACGATCGCCGACCTGATCATGGATGAGCTGGGAGCTCGCGGGGCTGCCGTGGTGGTTGAGGCCTCGCACACCTGCATGACGATTCGTGGAGTGCGGCGGCCGGGCAGCCTCTGTGTCACGTCAGCGATGAAGGGCATCTTCCGTTCGAACCTCTCGAGTCGTTCGGAGGTGATGGCTCTGATCTATGGGGGGCGGGGCGGATGAGCCGCGAGCGAGTGTCGAGACCGCTCCTCAGCCTGGCGTCCTGCCAGCGGTTGTGGCTGTGTGTGAAGGAGACGCGATGACCCTGCTGGTGTCGTTTCTCTGCCGCTTCGCCTGGGGCATGGCCGTCGGACTCCTGCTCACCCCCGCCGGCGATGTTCCGGCTGGCTTCTTTCGCGTGAACCTGCTGGTTGTGATGGGGCTGGCAACGCTGGCTGCACTCGCAGCCGCCACGGCATGGCCGATTGGACTCGTCTGTGTGGCCTGCGGGCTGGCGGCGGTGGCTTCGTGGCTTGGAGGCATCGGTTGGCTGGCAGCTCGGCGGACGTTTGCGATCGGCTGCACGGTGGTGGTGACCGCAGCGCTGGCGATCGCCACGATGGGGTCTGTTGCCCAGCCGGGGCTGACAACTGCGGGTGTGATGGGATCGGCGGCGGCCCTTTCGGCCGGCCTGGTGATTGGCCTCAGCGTGCACGCGATGCTGCTTGGCCACTGGTATCTCAACGCCCCGGGGATGCGGGTCGATATTCTGCAGACAATGGTGCTCTGGACGCTTGCCGTCTGGGGTCTGGAGACGGCTGTTGCCCTGGCGGGTCTGCCAAGCCTCTACGGGCTTCTCGGGGATCCCGCCATGGCGGCTCTCGGTGGACTGCGATGGATCGCGGGGCTCGCAGGTCTGCCGGTGCTGCTGGTGATGAGCCGGCGTACGCTTGAGATTCCCAACACGCAGAGTGCCACCGGTATCCTGTACGTCGCCTGCCTAGCGGCCATTGTTGGCGAACTGACTGCGCAGCTGTTGACCGAACGGGCCGGGTGGCCTGTCTGACCATGAGGCGGCGTAATGTCGCCGAACGCCCTGCTCGCTTTTGATGGACTTTTCGATGCAGATCACCTACCGCTGCCCAAAGTGCAGCCGAGACAACCGCGTTGACCAGTTCGAGCAACAGGAGTCGTTGGTCTGCGGCAGCTGCTCGCATGCGATTGCAGTTCCAGAGTCCGCGGTGGTGGATGGGCATGTGCAACGCTGTGTGGTCTGCCCGAGCCACGAACTGTTTGTGCGGAAGGATTTTCCGCAGAGACTCGGAGTGGGGATTGTTGTCGTCGGGCTGGCGTCGAGCTGTGTGGCGTGGGGCTTCGCCTACCGCTTCTGGACGTACGGGATCCTCTTTGCCACCGCCGCGATTGACGCCCTGTTGTTTCTGATTTTCAGCGACTGCCTGACCTGCTACCGCTGTGGGTCCCGCTACCGCGGACCGAGCGTGACGCAGCGGCATGAGCCCTTCAATCTCGAAACCCATGAAAAGCATCGGCAGATGACCGCTCGCAGCGGTGCTGTTGCCACCCCCGCTGTGGCATCCCAGCCTCCCGTCTCCAGTGAGTCATCTGACTGATGCCCTGATCGAGCTCGAGCGTTTCCATGGAACATGAACCGCAGCGCATCGAAGAAGACCTGCGGGGCATCGTCTCTGGCGAGGTCTGCTGCGATGAGGTGACGCGTTCGCTGTATGCCACCGATGCGAGCCTGTTTGAACGCATGCCATTGGCAGTGGTGCGGCCGAGGACTGCGGCCGACGTCTCGGCGACGGTGCGGTGGGCGGCCGAGAATGAGCTGACGATTCATCCTCGTGGGGGTGGCACGAATCTCGTTGGCTCGGCCATTGGGCCCGGCATCGTGGTCGACACCTCTCGATTGATGCGGCGGGTGGTGGCCTTTGACGACGCGGGAGCAACGGTGCGGGTGCAGCCCGGGGTGGTCGCCGCTGAACTCGATCAGCGGCTTGCCAGTCGCGGCAGGATGCTCGGGCCAGACCCTGCCACGATCTCCGTGACCACGATTGGGGGCATGATTGGTCGAGACCTCTCGGGGAGCCGGTTTCTTCGCCACGGATCAATCCGTCAGCGTGTCCTGGCTATGGATGTCGTGCTGGCGGATGGCTCGCTGGTCACGCTGAAGCCGACGCTGCCAAGCGGGCTTCCACGCTGTCTGCCGCCCCCAGGAGAACCCACCGACGACCTGAGGCCCACGCCGGCAACACTCGCCGCAGCAGTTGGAGGACTGCTCGCTCGCCACGCAGAGGTGATCGCCCGAGAGCAGCCATTTACCCGTCGCTTGCACGGCGGCTATCGCCTCCACGACCTCCGCCGCGACGGGATGATCGACCTTGCCCGCCTGATGTGTGGGAGCGAGGGAACCCTCGGTGTGATCACCGAGATCACCCTTCAGACCCTCCCCCGCGATCATGCCACGGCGGTGGCGTTGGTCTTTTTCGATTCGCTGGAGAAGGCTGCGGTCACCGTGCCTCAGCTGCTTGCCGACGGGCCGAGTTGCTGCGATCTGCTCGATCGCCGGCATCTCACACTCGCCCGTACCAGTGAAGTCGCGTTCGATCTGATTATTCCCCGGTGGGCCGATGGCTGCCTCCTGGTGGAGTTCGCCGCCGACACCCGTCGCGAAGCCCGCCGTCAGCTCGCCGCGGCGATGGAGAAGCTGCAGCTGACGCCTGGACTCAATGTCGCGATTCATCGTGCGGAAGATGATGACGACACACGCCTCGCTTGGCGGCTGTCGCGGAATGTGGTCTCCACGCTGCAGGGTAGCCGCGGCTCTACGCCGGCGGTGCCATTCATCGAGGACGTGGTCGTGCCCCCGAAGCGACTGCCAGAGTTTCTCGCCGGCTTTCAGGCTGCCATGAAACGCACCTCGGTGACCGCAATGCTGTTTGGGCATGCTGGGCACGGGGAACTGCACATTCGCCCGTTTGTCGATGTTCAGAATGCTGATGAACGCGCGCGGCTGGAGTCGTTTGCTGACGAGGTGGCCGGGCATGTCGCTTCGCTTGGAGGCACCATTGGTGGTGAACAGGGGCTTGGCCTCTCCAGGACCGCGGTGTTTGGACGGCTCTTCCCCGAACTGGCAGCGGTGTTTGCCGAGCTGAAGAGCTGCCTCGATCCTGCTGGCACGCTCAATCCCGGCATCATTGTCGGTGCCACTGCCCAGCCTCTGGCGCGGCATGCA
>JADHNY010000149.1 GCA_016779265.1 Pirellulales bacterium
TCGAGGCTGACCGGCCCTCCCTCAAGGTTCGCCACCGTTACTGAACTTGCACTTATAGGTTTGCAGAACAGTCCTCAGTTATTGAAGCGATGGCTCGTCTACTGTGATGCATCTTACAGGACCTTCTGCTGCCAAACCCCTACGGCTGCTGTGAGAAGCCACGTCTGTAGGGCTTCTAATCGACGGGCCGCTAGCTACGCAGGGGCCGAAGGCAAGAGGAGTTGACGCTCCATAGCCCTTCGACTCTGAACGCTATGCCGGCGATTCTTTCCAGCTTTCCGTTGAGAGAGACAACGAATCTCTACGACGCTTGAAAGGTGGCGAGAGAGTTGGTGTAGGGGAGGGCAGGCCTCTGTCACTCGCGGTTGGGTTCCTAAAGTGGTCTCGTTTACGACGGGCGTTCAGCGGAAGCAAACTTTAATACCGGAACCAATCCCGATGCCCCTACTGCATCGGTCGCTCATCCTCGGAGAGCGGCCTGAGAATCAGCACCGTCTTGGCGGCTCGCTGCATGGGCTCCCCGGTTGCTTCGCTTTCGGAGTCGCACGGCATCAACGTTACGGGAAAGGCTTCGCCGTCGGTGAGGTTTTCGGGCGGACGATCGGAAAGGGTGGCATGAAAAAAGTTCCACTGACCGTCGAGATCGCTGTCGAACCCGACAAAGACACCGACGATCCGCACCCCATCTCGACACGCATCGCGAATCAGGCTCGCCAGACCCTCGGCCGAGGTTGCGGTCTCTCCTGGCAGGAGACCATTCCGCTTGGGGCGGAGGCCTTGTTGCCACAGGCCGGACTGTCGGCAGAAGTGTTCTGCCTCGCGGTGCGTGCGAAACAGAGGAATAAACTGAAACGCGTCGCCAGAGGCATGACGGCGGGAGCCGAACAACTGAAACTGCCCGGAACGAACAAGATGCCAATCGATTCGCATCATCGGCGGGGGTGAGGCTCCGTCGGTTCAGGCGCCCGTCGTTCGTGTCTTTGGCGGATGTTCGCGCTAGACGAGCACATCGCGCTTGCCCCACAACTGCGTGGCCTGCTCTTCTGAGTTGAGGATCCGGAGAATCTTCCGAGCGAGATTGGCCGCACCGACAATGCGTCCATCGGTGTAGTCATCCAGTCCATACCCTTCTCCACACTCGCGCTGCCGCTGGTGAGCAACAGCCTCGTTGCAGAGGGAGGCAACTAAAAAACTTTTCTTTTCTGATGCGGTCAGCCGTTGCATCGATGGCTCCTTTCTTCTGCTTTCTAGGCACGAGCAGTTCGAAAAAGGAGTCTGGTCCTCAGGCTATGGGCAGAAAGGCCCACAGGGCGGCTGCCATCCCGTCGGAAGAATCTTTCCGATGAAGGGTCGGGCAGGAAGCCTGTTTACTGCCGATCAGAGCGTTGGAGGCGGACTCAACGCCGCCAGCAGCACTCAGCCGTGGCCACCTTCCGCTGCCCGGGCGAGTTCCTGGTCGATCAGGATCAGGCCGTGTCCATCGCCACTCACGAGCGTGAGCCGGTCGTGGATATCGTCGGCTTCGGCAGTGTCGGCAATCTGTTGCGGCACAAACTGCGTCAGGAAGCTGTGCGTCAGATGGTCGTTGTGCTTGTCGGCAAGGTCGATCAGGTCGTTCATCCGCTGCATCAGTTTGTGCTCCTGCGTGCGGACGAGATCAAAGGCATCGATCGGGTTGTCCCATTCGCAGACCGGAGCCTCAATGGTGGCAAACTTTGCCTGGTAGTCGCGGTCATTGAGGTAGTCGACGAATAGATTCATGTGGGTCAGCTCACCTGCAGCTTCGCCGCGGAACCACTTTGCCATCCCTGTCAGCCCACGCACGCTCGCCCACGAGGCCATCGAGAAGTAAAGAAACCCAGCCGACGCCTCGATACAGATTTGCTCGTTGAGGGCGTTGGCGATTTCTTCGTTGAGGGACTTACGGAAACTCATAGGATCGGCTCCAGAAGTAGGCTGACGGTTGAACCAGTCTTAGGCGGAGCGCTGACAACGTCAAGACGAGCAGCAGCCACGGCCGGCCGCTATCCGCGGATGGAGCCTCTTGCGAAAACGGCTCCGCATGATTTCGCTTGTGGCGCTGCCGGTAGGGCGCGGCTGCGGCCCCTCGCCCCACTCCTGCTTGAGTTCGCTCCGATGCGGCCTCGCCAAGGATCGCCTTGTCGAGTTCGGCATCAGGCAGAAGATGCTCCACGCGGGCGTTCTCCTTCTCGAAGTCTTTTCGCAGAAATCTTACTCATAAAGTGGTCTCGTTTAGGGGGGGTAGGTTAGGCCACGTATTCCCTCTGCTAGGCCTTCCGCGTCATCGTTCGCTTCTTTCGGGAGGGTCGTCCACTCAGGGGTTTCTGCCCTTATGCCCCCCCGATTCTTTGAGGGCAACGAAGACGGAATGCGGAAGAAAAACATCTTGCTGGCCACATCTCTCAGGCTTACCTTCTGCCCCTCTTCGAGCCCTGTATCGTCCTTGTTCTTTGGAGGTGCTATGCGTGCCTTGAAAAGCATCTCGGCGAGTTTCAGTCGTGTTGCATTCTTCGTCACGTTTGTCTGCTTGGTCGCGGCGGGGTGTGCAGTTTCGATGGCAACCAAACAGCCGGACAAGAAAGATCTCTCAGTGCTTCGGCCGCGAGTGACGAGGTCCCAGGTTGTTGCTGAGCTTGGTCAGCCAGCGGCGTACGAGCAACGCGATGGCCGCCGAGTGGAAGTCTTCGCGTTTACGCAGGGATATAGTAAGGCTACGAAAACGACGCGTGCCCTCGCACATGGTGTTGCCGATGTGATAACCCTGGGCCTGTGGGAAGTGGTTGGAATCCCCGCTGAAACATACTTCTCGGGCACGGATGTCAAAGTTGAGATTACCTATGATGAGAAAGACTGCGTTGAGCAGGTCTCCGTGCTCGAAGGGGAGCAGTTGATCAAGCCAATCCCAGTTTTTACCGGTCCCTGATCGCTGGCGTTGTAGTGGTGGCTGGGCCCTGGTTTCGTTAAGGGGGGAGGTCAACAGTTCAGCGAGAGCCACGCGATCGCTCGTGACCTCATGCAGCAGTTGGGGATCCAGGAAGCAGGCCTGATCGGCGGTGCCTATGCGGACATGCTCATGGAGAGAGCTGTCGACAAGGTGCCCCGGTGACGTTCACCACCTTCTTTGTGCTGGTGCCAGGGGGCTCGCTCGGATTTGTGGGGGAGATTCCTGGCGTTAACAGCCAGAGCGAGACGCTGATCGCCAACGTGCAGCTCCTGCCGCCTTAGCAACGCGGCATCTGCAGCAAGAGGGGTTGTTGAATCCAGCTAGACCCTAGAGAGTGATCCGGTAGACCCGGTCGCGGTCTTCCAACGAGGCTTGAATGCCTCCCACCCCGGAAAGGGCTCTCATGCGTCTTCAACGTTGGCTCGTGTTGGTTGCGGTCATCGCGTCGGCTGGTTTCACGACAGACGTCGGCCGGGTCGCTGCCCAAGAGCCGGATGGCTCGGGGCAGCCTGCACATCAGATTGGACTGGTGCACGACCACGAACCGGTGAAGTATGCCGGGTATGTGCTCTACTTCGTCGAAGGCACACTCGCGGGGCACGACCAGCTCACGCAGACCTGGTCGATCGTTCCCCGCGAGGAGGCGGAGTTTGAGCATGCCTTCAAGATCGAGACCCATGCCATTCATTCCGACGCCGACGCCGCGCAGCCGAGCTTCAACATGCGAAATAGCTGGAAGGAAGGCTATGAAAATTCTGTGAGGTACGAACTCTTTCATCAGGATGAAGACCGAGGCCTTGTGCTGGACGCGATTCAGGGACCGGACGGAAAGCCTCAAGAGATAAACCATGAAACCGAGCACTACATCTTCCCGGGAAGCCTGGAGGTCGGCACGAAATGGCTTTCTGAGCCGGTGACGAGTTCACTGCCGGGCACCTGTCAGCTCGAGGTGATCGGGTCGGAGATCTACAACGGGATCAACTGCTGGGTGGTTTCCTCCACGCGGCAGCCGATGAAAGACCCGCTGATGAAAAACTCCGAGACGATGCGAAAAACCGCGAGGTTTCTCTTCGATCCCTTGACGCTGAGCGTGCTGCGGATCGACTCAGTCACCGAGGGAGTTGGGCCGCTCGGCCGGGCTTTCAAGTTTGTTTATCACATGGAGGTGGCGGAATAGAACGCCGCTTGAGAAACATTAGGATCACCCGCCACCGCCTGCGTGTCCGCGCTCCGGGAGCCCGCCGCTTCTTCTCGGGATTTGCAAAGCTGCCGACGGGCGTTGTGTTTGTGGCCTCTTTGGTGGGCTTGCTCGGCGGGCTTTCCCACACCGTGACGGCCCTCAGCGCTGAGGCAGCGGAGAATGATCCGGCTGCAGCTGTTTCACGGAGTCGAATCGGACGGGTTGTGTCCCCGATTCGGCTCCGTGACACGGCGGGCAAAGAGTGGTCTCTGTCTGCGGCTGAAGGCGGCCGGGCAACGGTTGTGACGTTTCTCAACTTCAACTGCCCGGTGTCGAATCAAAGCGTACCGGTGCTCAACGACCTCGTGGACCGCTTTGGCACGGAGGGCGTGACATTCGTCGCAGTGGTCTGCGACGCGGCGGATGCTGTCGAGGTCGAGCGTCTCACCGCTGAGTCGAAGATCGCCTGCCGAGTGTTTTTCGATTCCGACAAGGCTGCTGCGGCGCACTTTCGGGCGACGACCACGCCGCAGGCGTTTGTGCTCGATCGCAACCGGGTGCTGCGGTACACCGGTCTGATCGACAACCGCTATTCGAGCCGGCTCGTGCGGCAGCCAAAGGCTGATGCCACCTATCTCGCCGATGCGATCGCCGCTGTCGTGGCTGGCCATGAGGTGCCCATCAAGGAGACTACCCCGATCGGCTGCCCGCTGGAGCCAGCTGGCCGGGTGATTGTTGAGCATGGCGCGGTTGAGTTTCATCGCGACATCGAGCCGCTCCTCCAGCAGCACTGCCAGCGGTGTCACCATCCGGGAGATGTAGCGCCGTTCTCGCTCATGACGTTCGACCATGCGGTGCAGTGGGCGGCCGACATCAAGGCCTACACAGCAGATCGGCTCATGCCTCCCTGGTCGGTGACCGGAGGGATTCCTCTCAAGAACGACTTGGCACTGCAACCTGAGGAGATCGAACTCATCGGCCAATGGGTGGACGAAGGCTGCCCGCGAGGAAATCCGGCTGACGCACCGCCGCCGCTCGTGTTCGACGACCCGGACGAATGGCAGGGCTCTCGTCCGCCGGATCTTGTGTTCACGCTGCCGGATGCCATTCATCTCGCCGCGCAGGGTGACGATCACAATCGCACCATCGTCTTTCACTTGGGCAACGAGCAGGAACTCTACCTCGAGAAGGCCGAGTTCATCCCGGGCAACCGGCGGTCGGTCCATCACGCCATGGCGTTCTACGATGGCACAGGCTTGCTGCTCGACGCGCAAGAACGGCTGGGAACGCCCCGCCCCCGGGGTACCGGCGATGAGGACTATGGGCCGGGATACGAGTCAGGGATGGGGCTGGGGTTCATCCCCGACCCAACGCAGATCACACGGAACCAAGACAATCCGGGCGGCAACTTCTTAGGATGGGTGCCCGGGGTGGGGGTTCTCGAATACCCCAAAGATGCCAGGCGGGTGATTCCGCCGCAGTCCGATATCTGTGTCCAAATCCACTACGCACGAACAGGGCGTCCGGAGATCGATGATTCCTCCCGACTCGGCATCTGGCTCGACAAGACGCCTCCCAAGCTCTATTCCAGCGGCGGCATCATCGATACCGAGTTCAAGCTGATTCCGAAGGGTGACGCCCATTTCAAAACCACCGGGTCTCGCGAAGTGCCGACCGACTGCCTGCTGTGGCTGATGTCTCCCCACATGCACCGGCTGGGCAAGGAGTTTCGCGTCTGGCACCAGCCGGCGGGCTCTTCGGAGAGGATCTTGCTGCTCGAAGTGACGGACTACGACTTCAACTGGCAGAACCGCTACTTGCCGAAGGAACCGTATCCGATGAAAAAGGGCTCCACGTTGCATGTGGAGGCGATCTTCGACAACTCGGCAGGCAATCCACGGCGTGTACCCGGCCCAGAGAAGACGGTTTTCCTCGGTGATCGCACCGAGGATGAGATGGCCTTTGTCGTCGTCGGCACCATGTCGGTAGAGAACGGTTTCGGCAAAGTCGAATGGCTCAAGTATCTCGACAAGATGATCCAGGCAAGGGCGTTCAGACTTGCCTACGAGGCGATGGGAAAGGACTAGGGGATGCACGGAGACGAGAGGGATCACCTGGAGCCTCGGGGTGACGCCCGCCGCCTGATGGACTTCCTCCATCTTGGCGAAGCTATCGACCTGCGACGTCTCGCCTCAGTGCTCCGGCCTTTCGTGGAGGCCGATTTCGAGTTTCAGCAGGATCAGTTTGTCGAGTGCATGGTGGCCACCTGGGACGGCCATGAAGTCGTCGTATCGCACCCACGTGAAGAACCAAATGCTGAATATGTCGAGGATGGCGAACTCACAGAGAACAATGCTGTTACCGCGATCACGCTGACTGTGCATCAGTCCGGAGAGCAGGTCGGTGAGAGTGCCACTCGCCAGAGTGAGCTTGCCTCGTCAATCGCTCTGGCTGTGGCGACGACGTTCGAGACGGAGGTGCTGCACAGCAAGACGTGGGACGTGGAACGGGCAACAACCATCGTCTGGAACCGACGGTATCGACACGAGGCTGCGGTTGTTGAGCCGGAGCCACCGGTCGTCTTCACGAGCGGCTGGAAGCGCATCGCTTTGGTCACGACCATTGAGTCGCTCCGTCCAAAGTACGATGGGCCGCTCGACTTCATGCACGTGATCCATCCACGTGCCGTTGTCGATAAGCGACGGCCATTCCCGTTGATGCGGGGGCTGACAGCGACGACGGTGGCAAGCCTCCAACCCCGCTGCACCGTGCTCGGGCCAATCGAGGTTCCGATCGGTGGTCGCCTGCTGCGTGGTGAGTTGGTGTCGATACCACATGCTCCGCACGAGATGGTCGACGGCCTTTCCGATGCCAGGGATGCCCTGGTGGATGTGCTCGACTATGCGGAACACCGTGAAGCGGGTTTCGTGAGCTTGGGTGCCCTGATCCCCTCGATCTCGAGGCAGGGCAGATTGCTCAAGAAAGCCCGGCCACACATGGCGATCACCACGGGGCATGGCTTCACGGCCGTGACCATTGCTCAGATGGTCGAAGATATTGAAAAGGAAGTCGGCTCGGAGGGCGTGGTTGCGGTGATGGGAGCAGCAGGGTCCACAGGCCGTGCTGCGCTGCGGTGCATGTTTCGGCGATCCCCACGCCGCAGGGTCTTGGCAGTCGACCTGCCTCAGCAGATGAGCAAGATCCCCGAGATTCCCGGCTGGAACCCGACGGTGCATCGGCTGACCACGGTTAAGGAGGAGATCAAGGAAGCGGCGATTGTCGTCTGCGTGACGAACGCGGTCGGCGGTATCTTGCAGGCTGATGACTTCGGTGAAAACACGGTGATCCTCGACGATGCACAGCCAGAAAACGTCGATATCTCGGTGCTCGACACGCGGCCTGATCTGAGAATCGTCAAGTGCTTGACGCGTATCCCTGGGCTCCACTGCCCCTTCGAGATGGGGCTGTTTGCGGCGGAGCATCTGGATCCGGAGGTCAACTTTACGTGCCTGGCCGAGATCATTCTCTCGGCGGCTGAACAACACCCAGAGTCGTGCGTGGTCGGTGATCCGACAGACGAGCAACTTGACTATCTCGAACACGCCGCTCGTCGGCATGGCGTGAGGCCCGCGGAGTTTTTCAGCTTCCCGAGCCTCGGCGCCATCGATCTTGGCGCACGCCGCACAACGCTTCAGCAAACGCGGGTATGACGCAGGGCCGCTCGAG
>JADHNY010000034.1 GCA_016779265.1 Pirellulales bacterium
AGCATCGCCTCCATGTATTCGCCCACCTGCTCCGGAGTCTCGAAGTACTGGTCATACACCCAGTCGTCTTCGTACTCACAGTTATCGGTTGTGTACTCCCGACAAATCAGTGGCCGCGTCTCGTAGATGCCGCAGCGATGATCGTCCTGCAGATGCTTGCAGACGGTGTGCACGCAGACATACCACGATCCATCCTCAACAAACACGGTGGCATGCTCGTGCAGCAGGAACCACCGCAGGAACTCAAACTCTTCGAGCGTCTCCGGCTCGTCTGTCGGCAGGGCGAAGTAGCGACAACATTTTGCCGTGCACTGCTCACAGAGCACCTGATCCGCGGGAACCTCTTCGCGTTTCGGCTTTGCAGGCAGACGCGGCAGAACTGGCATAGCGATCGACATCACAGACAGGCTCCCAAGGGGAATGGGGCGTGGAGACACGGAAGACCCCGAGAAGGCCACACTGTAGCCGACAGAAAACAGCAGCACGAGCCTCTCGCCAGCATGAAATCCCACGGCTGCAGCCGGGCAGATGTCTCGTCGCTGGAGTTTTTCGCCACGCCCCCCACAGCCGCCCAGCAGGGACAAAGCGACGAGAAACTCAAGCGATTCTCAAGCACCGACCTCCCTCCCCCTCGTCGATGGCTCACATCTGGTTAAATGGTGGCCGATTCTCACGACAGAGCAGCTTCAGACGGCGAAAAGACGAGGGGTGGCACGATGCCAAAATGCTGGCGAATCCAACCGCATGATGCGGCCGCTGTGAGTCGCCTCGAACGCAAAGCTGGGGTTTCCCCGGTGTTGGCTCGCCTCTTGGCATCCCGCGGCGTCGCCGAAGACGAGGCCCGCACGTTTCTTGCCGGCAGCCTGTCAGACCTCCGCGACCCGGAACTGCTGCCGGGGATTGCCGAAGCGGCAGACCGAATCATGGCCGCGGTGAAAGCCAAGCGGAAGATTTGCATCTACGGCGACTACGATGCCGACGGCATGACCGCCACAGCCATTCTCGCAGGCTGCCTGCAGGCGGTTCATGCAGATCTGTTCTGGTATGTGCCAGATCGGTTCGACGAGGGCTATGGGCTCAACTCCGAAGCCCTCAAGACCATCCATGAGAAGGGTGGCAGCCTTGTCGTCACCGTCGACTGCGGGATTGCCAGCGTGGCAGAGGCGGTCACGGCTCGCGAACTCGGCCTAGAACTGATCATTACCGACCACCATGCGTTCGAAGATGAACTGCCGCAGGCGGATGTCTTGGTCCACCCAAGACTGCCAGGTGAAAACTACCCATTTGGCGAGCTCTGCGGCGCTGGTGTGGCCTTCAAACTTGCCTGGGCGATTGCCACGAGAGCGAGTGGTGCCAAGCAGGTCACTCCTCGCCTGCGTGCAATGCTGCTCAAGGGTATCGGTCTGGCGGCTGTGGGCACGGTGGCAGACGTGGTGCCACTGCTCGACGAGAACCGCATCTATGTACGCCATGGGCTTGAGGCGTTGCGGAGCCGTGGCGGACCAGGGCTGCTTCGGCTGCTTGAGCTTGCCAAGCTCCATGAGAAGAGCCGGCTCGACAGTGAAGACATTGCCTTTCGGGTCGCGCCGCGGCTCAATGCAACCGGACGAATGGGCATGGCCACGGTCGGCATCGAACTGCTGCTCACCGACGACGTCGCCCGCGGCCATCAGCTTGCGGAGTATGCTCACGAGCTCAACGCCCAGCGGGAGTCGATCGAACGGAGTATTCAGCTCGCCGCCACCAAACAGGCCAATGAACGGTTCGATCCTGCTGCTGATCCGGCGCTCGTCCTGGCAGCCCGTGGCTGGCATCCCGGTGTGATTGGGATCGTCGCCGGCAGGCTGGCTGAGAAGTTTCATCGACCGGTCGTGATGATCGCCCAGGATGAACACCAAGGACGGCCAGGCATCGGCAGCATCCGCAGCGTGCCCGGCTTTGATGTGCATCAGCCGCTACTCGCCTGCCGCGACCTGCTGCAGTCGTGTGGTGGGCACGCGGCCGCGGCCGGCCTCCGTATCGACGACAGACAGGTCGACGCGTTTCGTGAGATGTTTTGCAGGGAGGTCGCTGCCCGGATGTCCGACGGATTACGGACAGCCTCGATCGACATTGATGGGGAAACCACCCTCGCCGCACTTTCGCTACGGGTCGTCGAAGAGATCGAACGGCTGGCTCCGTTCGGCAACGCCAACCGACGGCCCGTGCTCTGCTCCTCCGGCGTTTCGCTGGCAGCTCCTGCCCGCACGATGGGCGAGGGGGGACGGCATCTGCAGGTCTCCCTCGTGCAGCATGGAGCCAAGATCCGCGGTGTTGCCTTCGGAGCTGGCGACTGGCTGCCGCATCTGCCGGCCCCCGGCGAACCCTTCCACATCGCCTTTCGCCCCGTTGTCAACGAGTTCCGCGGCCGCCGCTCAGCGGAGGTTCAGCTGGTCGACTGGAGACCCGATGGGATCGACGTCGCCCAAGAACTTCCTCCACTGGCAGCGGCGCACACCTAGCCAAGTCCGTCTGTCCACCTTTTCCAGAGAGTTTCTCCACCCATGCTGCACACAGTTACCCGCACGTCGATCGACATGCCGTCTCTGCGGCTTCTCATGCTCGCTGCGCTTCTCTCGATGGGACTGGATTCTGCTGCTGTCGCCGACGACTGGCCCCAGTGGCTGGGCCCACATCGTGATGGTGTGTGGCATGAGGATGGCATCGTCGACTCGATCCCCGAAGGCGGTCTACCTGTGCGTTGGCGGGTGCCGGTCAAGGGTGGCTACTCGGGGCCTGCCGTCGCCGACGGCCGCGTCTACCTCACCGACTACGAACGCACCGAAGGTGAACTCGCCAACGACCCAAACGGCCGCACCGAGCTTTCCGGCCGCGAACGGGTGCTCTGCTTCGATGCCAATGACGGGAGCCTGCTCTGGAAGCATGAGTACGACTGCCCCTACTCACTCTCGTATGCCTCGGGCCCACGCTGCACACCCACCGTTGATCAAGGCCGCGTCTACACCTTGGGTGCCGAAGGCAACCTGCTCTGCTTTGATGCCAAGACGGGCGACGTGCTCTGGGAGAAAAACTTCACAAGCGATTATGCAGCGCCAACGCCAATCTGGGGCTTCTGCGGTCATCCACTCATTGATGGTGACCAGCTGATCTGTGTCGTTGGTGGCGAAGGCAGCGTCGTTGTCTCGTTTGAGAAGACCACCGGAAAAGAGCTCTGGCGGCAGGGAACTGCGAGTGAAGCAGGCTACTGCCCTCCCACGATCATCACGTCGGCCGGTGTGCGACAGCTGCTGATCTGGGATGCCGACAAGCTCAGCGGGCTCGTGCCTGAGACCGGCGAGCCCCTCTGGTCACAGCCCCTCAAGCCCGGCTACGGCATGGCGATCACAGCACCACGGGTTGCCGACACCCCCCAAGGCCAGGTGCTCTTCGCCAGCGGCATCGGCAGGGTTGGAGCCCTCTACCAGCTCTCAGCTGACACGCCAGCCGCCACTGTGCTGTGGCGAGGCGAACCAAAGACTGCCGTCTATTCTGCCAACGCCACTCCCTACATCGAAGGCAGCACACTCTACGGCTGCGATTGCGAAACAGGGTTTCTCACCGCCGTTGACCTCAGCACCGGCGAGCGGCTGTGGGAAACCCTCGAGCCCACGATGGGAACCGGGCGACGAGGCCGTCACGGCACCGCCTTCCTGATTCGCCATCAAGACCGCACATGGCTGATGAGCGAAACAGGCGATCTGATCCTGGCCCACCTCAGCCCCACCGGCTATGAAGAACTCTCTCGCATGCACATTCTCGACCCGACGAATGAGTGCTTCGGGCGGGAAGTCGTCTGGAGCCATCCGGCATTTGCCAACCGCTGTATCTTCGCCCGTAACGACCGAGAACTCGTCTGCGTCTCCGCGGCCAAGTGAGCCGAGCACCACGGGAAAACTCGACCGCGGCACCACGCGATTGTCGGCGTTCGTGCGGCGGTGTACGCTGCTGTCCGCCTGGCAGGGACGTATGCATTCCTCTGCCCACACAAGGCCCATCGGGGCGTAGCTCAGCCTGGTAGAGCGCTACGTTCGGGACGTAGAGGTCGCTGGTTCGAATCCAGTCGCCCCGACTCACTTTCAAGAAAGGCCCATCGCCGTTGTGACGACGGGCCTTTGTCGTTCAGGCAGCGACACACTCTTTAGTGAGCCACGCGACTGATAGGCATTCGCAGTCTGACCGCATCGCTCACGGCCCTGCCAGCAGCGGCATCCTCTTCGCGAAACGTCGCCATCAGGATTTCACGATCGCCCGTCCGGTCGCGATCGTAGATGATCCGGATCAGTCCATCGTCGGTCTGCTGTCCATCGGGATAGGAAACTCCTTTTCGCTCATCGAGCAGCAGGCCACCAGACCAGGTCGCTCCATCGTCGCTGGACACAAAGGCGGTGAGGTGTGAGCGGCCGATGCGTTCATCTACTGCCCCATGCTTGACCAACAGCAGGCTGCCCGAAGCCAACCGCCTCACAAAGAAACGTGCGCTGGGATGGGCCAGTGATGATGGCTGCAGATCTGGCCAGGTCTTCCCGCCATCCTTCGACACGCTCTCACCAATGCCGTAGGTGGTGCGAGCAAGCAGCCAGAGCGAACCGTCACGCCGCTCGGTAATGATGTGCTCATCAAAGGCACGCACATCTTCTGGAACGTTGCAGCCGCCCACAACGTTCCAGCTGCGGCCGAGAGTCGTCGACACCACCATTCGAGCGCTGCGATCTGTCTTTCGCCACGTCGACGCAGGCAACACCCAGTCGCCGGAGCTCAACACCACTGGCTTGCACATCATCACGCCATCGGTGAGACGGCGGGGCGGACTCCACCGTGGAGCAGCCACATCGGGCTCATCGGTGTAGACACACCACACGCCTGCGACCGTGCCCTCATGCCCTTCGGCCTGTGTCCAGAACAGATAGAGCCGTCCTGTTGGTGCCAGCCAGATTTCTGGATCGAATGCTCGCAGTGGACCTTCGCCATCCGGATCGACCACAAGCACGTCCCGCCACGACTCGCCGTTGTCATCGCTGCAGGCCACAACGACATAGTTGTTGGCATCTTCACCAGGGGTCTTACTGGCATACCAGTTGGCCCACAGCCGACCACCAGGCGACACACCCAGGCTTGGGATGCCTTGGAAAGCTCTGGTAGCGACCTGATGTTCTGGCCGAGGAGGGCCCACATGCTCTGGACGTCGCCGTAACGCTTCAGAGAGCCGCAGGCCATCGAGTGTCGCCTGTAGGCGGCGCAGCTCATCAGGGGCTTCGGGCAGCTCCTGGTCTCCGAAGGCTGGCAGGAGATGCTGCCAGACAAGGTCGAGCTGCCGCTGCATACCACCGGTCTTCGCGGTGATTGCGATGACCACATCGTGATCCGGCAGCACGATGCAGAACTGCCCATCTTTGCCATCGCCACGGTAGCCGCCATGCCGACACCGCCAGAACTGAAACCCGTAGCCCTGCCGCCAGTCAGGATTGCCAGCGCTGGGAGCCTGGTCGTTGTCCACCTGCTTCATGGTTGCGGCTTCCACCCACGACGCGGGCAGGATCTGCTGGTTGTCCCACCGCCCCTGCTGCAGGTAGAGCTGACCAATCTTGGCAATGTCTTCGGTCCGCAGTGCCAGCCCGTAGCCACCAATCGCAACTCCTTGCGGGCTCTTGTCCCAGGTTGGCCTTTCGATCCCTAACGGCGCAAACAGCCTCGGCATCAGATAGGCGTCGAGCGTTTGCCCGGTGACCTGCTGCACGATCGCAGAGAGCATGTAAGTCGCGGGGGTGTTGTAGCGGAAGTGTGTGCCCGGGCGATGCACCACAGGCTCGCGAAGAAACCGCTCTGTCCAGACGTCTCCATTCCCCCACCAGGGCTCGGCGTCGTGCCCAGTCGACATCGTGAGCAAGTCCCGCACCCGCATCGCCAAGAGATGCTCTGACGGCTCCGCCGGCAGCTCATCAGGAAAAAACTCCGCCACCTTCGCATCGATGTTGAGTTTTCCTTCGGCAACGGCAAAGCCCACCGCGGTACTCGTCACACTCTTACTGAGAGACCAGAGAATGTGAGGCTTCTCCGCTGCCTCTGGGCTCCACCAACCTTCGGCGATCACATGGCCATGCCGCAGCAGCATGAAGCTGTGCATCGCATCCACCTCAGCATCCGCTGCCTCCACGAAGCGACGGATCGCCGATGCAGAAACCCCTTGAGACTCCGGCGTTGCCCTCGGCAGGTCTGCAGCACCGGCGATCGGCAGCCCGCACCACGCTGCACACACCGCCAGCGTGATGAGCCGACTCCCACAAACACGTTTTCGATGCATGATGGCTACTGCTCCTGCGGTCCCCGTTGGTTCATTCATTTCTCAGCGCGAGGACCACATCTCGTCGGAAAGAAATGTTCACTCACCGGTCAGCAGCGCCTCGTAAAACTCAGGCACGCTCGCCACCGTGTTGTGATCGGTGCCTCCCATCACACGAAGCCGGGCCACACCAGGCCGGAACGCTTCCCAGAGCCGCTCGGTATCCGCCATCGGCACCAGTTCATCGTGGGAGGCGGCCAGCAGAAGTGTGGGGCACTGCACCTGAGGAGCATACCGCCACGACTCATAACGATCCTTCAGAAGCAGCCGCATGGGAAGAAACGGGGCAGCACGCTGGGCAATTCTGAGGATGCTCGCGAAGGGAGCAATCAGCACGAGCCGCGAGACTGCAGGATCGCGAGCAAGCCCAACGGCAAGGCTGCTGCCCAGGCTTCGGCCCACGAGCATCACATCGGGGTGACGCTCCTCCACCATGGCAAACACCTGCCGTGCATCACTCCGCAAGGCTGCCTCGCTGGGCTTTCCGGTACTTCCGCTGTAGCCACGGTAGTGCATCCCGTAGACCGCACGATCGGGAAAGAGTTCCGCCAGCTTGGGCACCGTGATCGCAACATCCTCGGCATTTCCACCGAAGAACAGCAGGGCTTTGGGAGTGGATCGCACCTCCGCTGAAATCCGGATCTCAGCTCCTGGCACCTCCAGCACGAGGGCGTCTGCATGCTCTGACGTGGGGGGAGTGGGCCGGTAGAGAAACGATCGCTGAAAGAGATAAAAAAACAGACACAGACCGGCCTCAAGGAGCCCGACGAGCAGCAGAATCTTCACGAACATGCGGTAGCGTCCTGTCATGGCTTGCGACGGCGTCAGGCTCCCTCGTCTGCGGCTCCCGGTCGGAGCAGCCGATGCGGTATCCTGCTGGATATTCGCGACTGCACGGTCGCTTGCCGAACAGTTTCTTTGCTCAAACCGCCGGTCGAGCCGGCCAGGATACCGGAATCTTGATGTCTGCCACCGACGCGGCTGCCTCTCCGTCCATTGCCGCAGTCGCTTTTGATCTCGACGGCCTGCTCGTCAATACAGAAGAGCTCTACCAGGATGTCGGCACAGAGATCCTGAGGCGGCGGGGGCGATTGTTTGATGCAGATCTCCTTGATGCGATGATGGGCCGCCCTCAGCAGGTTGCCCTATCGATCATGATCGAGTGGCACCAACTCGACGACAGCGTCGAGACACTCGCTGCGGAAACCAAAGAGATCTTTCAGTCGCTCCTGGCAGACCGACTCTCCCTCATGCCTGGTGCGGCAGCACTGGTGAACATGCTCGAAGAGCTTCGTCTGCCGAGAGCGGTGGCAACCAGCAGTGGGCCAGACTTCGCCCACGATGTGCTCGAGCGAGTTGGCCTGCTCGACAGACTCGCCTTTGTGCTGACGTCGGCAGATGTCAGCGAAGGCAAGCCCCACCCGGAGATCTATGAGACGGCCGCTGCACGGCATGGGATTCCTCCCCAGCAGCTCCTCGTGTTTGAGGATTCCGAGAATGGATGTCGTGCTGCGGTGGCGTCAGGAGCGGTCGTTGTGGCAGTGCCAGGAGGCCACAGCCACCGGCACAGTTTTCACGGCGCCCACCTGATTGCTGATTCACTTGCCGATCCCAGGATTACAGCCCTCCTCCCTCCTGGTTGCTGAGGCCCACCGATGACAACGCCCCTCCGTTCAATTGAAGTTCCCCTGAAAGCTGGTGGTACGCTGGCGGCCATGGAGGCTGGCGCAGGCCCCACGCTTCTCTGCGTGCATGGCTTTCCACTCGACCACAGCATGTGGCATCACCAGCTCACGGGCCTCGCTGCACACGCTCGCGTGATCGCTCCCGACCTCCGGGGCTTTGGCGGGTCCACAGGCACACCACCGGTGGAGAGCCTCGATGACTTTGCCTCGGACCTTGTGGAACTCCTTGATCACCTCGGCATTCATGAGCCGGTTGTGTTCTGTGGTCTCTCGATGGGGGGCTACATCGCTTTCCGATTTGCCTCGATCGCGGCCGACCGACTCCGTGGACTTGTTTTTTGTGATACCCGTGCAGCAGCAGACTCGCCGGAGGCGTCCGCGAACCGACATCGGATGGTCGAAATTGTCCGCAGAGGAGGCGTGAAGACCGTTGCCGATGCGATGCACGGCAAGCTGTTTGCCGCCGACACCTATGTCGAGCTGGCCGCAATCGTTGAAGACACCCGCAACGTGATGCTGACAGCATGCGGAGAGACGGTCGCTGCCGCCCTGCTAGCGATGGCCGCTCGCCCTGACTCCACCCCCGCGCTCAGCCAGCTTCCCTGCCCGAGTCTCTGGCTTTGCGGAAGTGAGGACAGCATCACACCTGCAACTGAAATGCAGGCCAACGCGGAGCGCACCAGAGATTCGCAGTTCGTGGAGATTGCCGCCGCCGGCCACATGGCACCGCTGGAGCAGCCAGCAGCTGTGAACAAGGCCATCGAGCGTTTCCTCTTCTCGCTTGAGCAACGCTGAGCACCAAACGCCCCATGACCTCTTCCCTCCCGCAGCATGGCTCGCAGGCAAGCGTGCTCTCGATTGAACAGTCACTGCGTGCTGCGGTACCCGAAGCGATCTTTGCGTCGTCTCACGTGGTGCGTCGGATCATCCTGGCCGATCTCGACCTCCCGCTGCTGAGGACCCGTATGCCGCATGGCGAGAGCATCGTGCTCAGCCCCACCCGGCTCCTGGAACTCGCAGATGACGTCTGGGCGCTTCCGGCTGAAACTCCCAGCCTTCTCCTTCTGGTAGCTCGACCTGATCCGGAAGCACACCACCAGAATATGGACGGCCTGCTGCGAGCCTACTGGCGTCTCCTCACGCATGGCTGTATTGATCTCAAGGCTCGTGAACTGCTCGCGAACCCTCAGGATGTGTCGCGGCGTATCGCTGAACTTCCACAGCTCGGCAACCTGCAACTGGCCGAGGCACGCTCCGTGCTGACAAAGGAAGCACGCCTTCGTGATCCCAGCGACTCCCGTGAAGTCTTTGCAGAGTTCATTGCCACCGCACTCGAACTCGCAACCTTCGCACCGCGTGAGTTTCATGCCTGGTTTCCCTCGATCGACGACCCGGAGGGACTGGTCGAGCGACTGCAGGCCTGGGTTGATCTCGACGCAATCCTGGCACGCACCCGCCCTGCCCTGCTGGCGACAGATGACCTGATGGGTATCGACGAGAGCCCGTCGCCACCACGCCGCCAGCCCGCTTCACGACTGTCGCGACGTCTGACGCGACGACGACGGGCTGTTCTCCGGCACTGGACTGGCCTCGCCGCTCGACGTGGCAACGATGTGCGAGCTGCGCTGCTGCACTGGAAACTTGGCGCGCTCTCCGATGGCAACCCAGTCGCTGCCGAGCGGGCCAGACGCGGACTCGCACGCCGCGCCGCGGGCCTGGTTCGTCGTCTCGACAGAGCGGTCGGCCTGGGCGAGACCACCACCGCAGAACTCGGCAGCCTGCTGATGACACTTGTCGAAGACGCGGCCGGCTCTGCCTGGTCGCCGGCAGCGCGGCTTCTCTACGACCTCCAGAAAATCTGCGTGGATAGCGAACGTGAAAGCTACCGCACACAGCTCTTGGCATGGGCGTTCACCTTCGGCCGCAAACGGCTCATCCGCCCTCTTCCTCGTCAGCGAACCGCCCTGATCCATCGACATGTGGCGGCTGCACTCCGGCGACTGCCCTCCCTCAATCTCTCGGCCGACATGGTGGAGATTGGCAACTCGCTGCTGCTGCCTGCCCTCGAGACGACGGCGGCCAACGTCCATAGCAGACTTGCTCCCGCCATCCGCCACAGCCTGAAGACGGCAGGCCTCGTGCCCCGGTCGTTGGTCGAGGAGGTCGCCTTCGACAAACTCATCAATGAGCTTGTGATCCATATCGCCAACCGTGGCTTTGAGTCGTTTGGCAATGTCCGTGACGCCCTCTCCCGCAGTCAGATCAAGCTCCATGACCTGCAGGGCCTTCGTGAACTGGTGATAGGAGACCCGCTACTCAAGGCCAACCGCCGGCTCGGTCGGCATCTCGACGGTGCCTACACCCGTGCTCCGGCGTATCTCTCGTCGATGCAGCGGATCAGCGCAGTGGCTTTCGGAGTGCCGCTCGGTCGACAGCTCACCCAACATCTACTCCTTCCGTTGGGAGGCGCCTGGGTCTTCTGGCTCGCCCTTGAGCACATCGTCGAACCGGTCACCGACTACGCCCTCGGGGAGCCTGTGCGTATCTACAGCCAGACCGGCGTGCTCCTGACGGGCATCTTCTTCTGGCTCTTGATGCACCGTCCTTCCTTCCGCAAACGTCTGCTCGACACTGCCAAGGCAGTCGGCAGTGGCCTGTCGTACATGCTGTTTGCTCTTCCTCAGCAGCTGCTCAAGAATCCCCTGGTGGAACAGTTTCTCCGCAGTCGCCCCGTGCGGATTGTGCGTCGCTATTTCTGGAGCCCCACGGTGTTCACCTTCATCGTGTGGCTGATGGTGCCGCAGGAAGGTGGCTGGGCGTCTCGCGAGAATGCCTGGCTCAACGAGGTGATCTTCTGTGCGAGTTTTGCTGTCCTCAACTCACCGCTCGGCCGCATGCTCGAGGAGCAGGTGCTGGAGGGCATCAGCCGCACGATCCGCCAGATCCACGCCACCCTGATCCTTGGTTTGCTGAGCTGGATCGTCGACCTATTTCGGCATGCGATGGGTTTCATCGAGGGCATGCTCTACGCCGTCGACGAGCAGCTTCGTTTTCGATCAGACGAGTCGCGATGGGCATTAGCAACCAAAGCTGTGCTCACCACGCTCTGGACCGCCGTCGACTGGGTGATTCGGTTTTGTGTCACACTGCTGATCGAGCCACAGCTCAATCCGATCAAGCACTTTCCGGTGGTGACGGTCTCCCACAAGCTGCTGGTGCCGATGATTCCGATGATCGCCGGCCAGCTGGTTGCAGCCACCGGCATGGAGCGGAGCCTGGCGCTCACAGCGGTCACGTTCGTCTCCACAGCAACCCCCGGCGTGTTTGGTTTTCTGGCCTGGGAGCTGAAAGAGAACTGGCGTCTTTACGCAGCGAACCGGGCTCAGACGCTCCGTCCCGTGCAGGTCGGCGGCCACGGCGAATCGATGCGACGCCTGCTGGTCCCAGGCCTGCATTCCGGCACCCTTCCGAAACTCTATGGCAAGCTCAGGCGACAGCTTCGTGCGGACCGGACGGGCATGGGGATGGTGCCGGCAGACGAAGCCCTTGCCGAACTCGCCAGCGACATCATGACCTTTGTGCAGGCTGAGTGTCTGGGGCTGCTGCGGCGCACCCGACTCTTCTCAGACCTGGAAATTTCTGTGGCTGAGGTGCGTCTGGCCACCAACCGTGTGGTGTTCACACTCGCCGCTCCCGCACTCGCGGCACCTGCTCTTCGCATGTCCGTTTCCCAGCTTGACGGACGACTTTGCTGCAGCCTCGTGGACGCCGGCTGGATGGATCGTTTGTCGATCCCGCAGCGGGAGCTTCTTCGCTACGCCCTCACGGGCCTTGCCGCCCTCTGCGGAGCAGACGAGACACTCGACGCCTCTGAACATGGAGTGCCTCGTCCCACCGAGCCGATCGACTGGCTGTCATGGCAGAACACCTGGGAAGCACACCGTCGTCCACACGATCAACGCACAGACAGGTCTGCTGGTCCCAACGCCCACACGGTCGGACGGCCTTGAGCCGCGGTCATCGCCTCACCGAGCAAGGCTTCGACAACTGTCATTGCCAAACCTCGCTTTTGCAGCAGTGTGACCGCATCCGCCGACACACCGACCGCTCGTAGGTCTTCCTCTGAATCCCCCAGCAGCGTCGAGAGGTCGAGGCCGGTCGAGAGCTGCGGACGATGCACCACATCGTAGCTCTCAAGATCTGCCTTCTTCGCAATCACCGCCAGGCAGTTGTCGAGCCCTCCGATTTCATCCACAAGTCCATGCTGCTTGGCCTGCGTCCCAGACCAGACACGGCCGCCGGCAAGGTCTTGCAGCTGATCCACGCCAATTCCGCGTGACTCTCCCACGATATCGAGAAAGCGTGTGTAGACGTCGTCGATCGTCTTCTGCAGTGTCGCTTCGTCCTGTTCGTTCCAGGCTCGGTCAGCAGCAAACGCCACGGCCGCCTCATCGAGGGCGATATTTTCCACATGCACTCCAACTCGCTTCATCAACGAACCGAAGCTGATCTTCATCGAGAAGACACCGATCGAGCCAGTGATCGTGCCACGCTCCGCATACACCGGCACTCCGAGACAGCTCACCCAGTAGCCACCTGAGGCTGCCATCTCGCCCATCGAGACAACGACGGGCTTCTTTTCCTTGAGATCGAGCAGGGCCTGCCGAATCGCCTCACTCGCGGTGGCTGAACCACCAGGAGAGTTGATCCGCACCACCACGCCCTCAACCTTGTCGTCATTGGCAAGGTCGCGAATCTCCTTCACAGTCGGCCCGGAGACGATGGATCCGGCCGATGCTTTCGTCCCATCCACAATCGTTCCGGAGAGGTGCATCACTGCAATCGATGCTTTGCGGATCCGTGACGAACTGCTCGAGCCTCCAGACATCATCTTGCTCATTAGTTCGAAGACCGACAGTTCCTTCTGAGCACGGCGGCCTTTTTCAATCCACTCGACCTCGCCCTGCCCGGCAGCCCAGCGAGCCATTGTCGGCTTCAGACTACCGGTGGGAGCCAGCTCATCGACCAGACCTGCGGCGAGCGCCTCCTTCGGCAGCAACACCCTCTGCTTCTGGAGATCCCGCACCTGCTCGGTCGTGAGCCCGCGGCCCTTCGCGATCATCGAGACCTCGGCGTCGTTCATCGCGGCAAGCATGTCGAGATAGTGATCACGGAGATGTTCACTCATCGTGGAGTTGAGATAGGGCTCCACGGCACCTTTAAAGTTGCCGGCCCGCACCACCGAGGCCTTCACGCCCAACAGGTCCATCGCGTCGCGGTAGAAGAGCGACTGCATCGACATCGACGGCATATCGATGCCACCGAAGTCGGACATCGCGACATGGTCACAGGCCGACGCGATTGCCAGATGTGTTGGCGAAGGGTTCTCGAGCCACGCGGCCAGCCGCTTTCCTGCCTTCTTGACGAGGTCGATCCTGCGGAGAAGCTCATCAAGCTGAGCAAGATTGAAACTCAGCGAGTTGGCCGAGAGGTCAAAAACAATGTGGCTGACATCGTCTTTCTTTGACGCCTCTTCAAGGAAATCGCAGAGCTTGTAGAAGCTCTTCCCCCGTGAGGGTCCATCACCCATCACCAGGCTCAGGGCGTCGAGTTCGGCTGGGCCGACGAGGTCGACATAGGTCCCCGAGAGGACAACGCGTTCCACCGTGGTCTTCTCTGCCTCGGACTCTTCTGCCTCAGCCTTCTCCGCTGAGGTATCGTCCGCAGACTCGTTGTCCGCAGACTCTTTGTCCGCAGAGCCCTCGTCCGATTCCGCCGTTTCCGCCTCGGCCTCTGCTCCTAAGGCGAGGGGGCCGCAGTCACCAACACCGGCAATGAAAAACCCGCTGAGCACCACGGCCAGCAGCCTGTGACGCAGCACCGCGTTACGCAGAAGCAAATCCAAGCGAAAACTCATACATCACCTCGCCGAGTAGGGATCAAACAGGCAGGTCTTTCACCGGCGGCAGTGAGAGCCCACCACGCAGAGTGGAACGACATTCACTTTCAGGATACCCTCGGGGCGCTTTGGGGACTGCACAGCCACCCCTTTTTTTCCCGCGAGTTCTCCCGCTTCCTGAGGAACGCTTCGATGTCCAACGCCACTCCCACTCGTCGCAGATTCCTCCAGCAGCTCTCGGCCACTGCGGCTGCCGGCTCCTGCCTTGCCACACGCCCACTGACCGCCCTCGCCGCCCCCTCGGATCGCCCCACGTTTGCCACCATCGGTCTGCGGAACCAGGGCTGGACGATCACCAGCAAGTCGTTCCAGTTCGCCGACTTTGTCGCACTCGCCGACGTTGATGCCGGCGTGCTCGAGGAGAATCGAAGCCGGGTGGAGAAGGCACAGGGCCGCAAGCCTGACGGCTACAACGACTACCGCAAGGTGCTGGAGCGTGACGACATCGACGCGGTGATGATTGCGACTCCCGACCACTGGCACACCAAGATTGCCGTGGAGGCGATGCGAGCTGGAAAAGACGTCTACTGCGAGAAGCCACTCACGCTCACGATCAACGAAGGCAAGCTGATCGAACGAGTGGTCAAGGAAACCGGCCGGGTGTTTCAGGTCGGCACGATGCAGCGAACCGAATCAGGCCAGCGATTCCTGCAGGCGGTGGCACTGGTTCAGGCGGGACGCATCGGTACGGTGAAGAAGGTCACCTGCGGGATCAACGGGATGGAGCCCTCCCCCGAGATCCCAGAAGCTCCTGTTCCAGCTGGGCTCGACTGGAACATGTGGCTTGGACCGGCGGCCGACGTTCCCTACCGGGCTCTTCCACAGCTCCGCGAGGGTTATGGTGGCGGCGTGCCGCTCTACAGCAACTGCCACTACTCCTTCCGCAACTGGCACGAATACTCTGGCGGCAAGCTCACCGACTGGGGCGCGCATCATGTCGACATCGCATGCTGGGCACTCGGCGCCAGCGATACAGGCCCGAGCCGCATCGAGCCGCTGGAGTACACACTCCCGGTCGACTACAAGGACGGCCACCCGCTGGTCCACGACCGCTACAACGCGGCCACCCACTTCCGTATTCGCGCCCACATGCCGAACGACGTGGAAATGATCATCACCAGCGAAGGCGACAACGGCATCCTCTTCGAGGGCACTGAGGGCCGCTTCTTTGTCAACCGTGGCAAGATCACTGGCCTTCCTGTGGAAGCACTGGCCGACAACCCGCTTCCCGACAATGCCATCGATGAGGTCTACGGGGGCCCTGTCAGCGCCAACCACACAGCCAACTTTGTGGATGCGATGCGTTCGCGGAAGCAGCCGATCTCTGACGTCTGGACCCACAACCGGATGCTCGAGATCTGCCATCTCTCGAATATCTCGATGCGGCTCGGGCGTCCCCTCGACTGGGATCCGGCAGCCCGCGAGGTCGTTGGCGACGCCCAGGCCAACAGCTTTCTCGGCCGCGAAAGCCGCAAGGGTTTTGAAATCGAGGGGAGCTGATCGAGTCCCGCCAGCCAACACCCACCTTGGCGAGCCCACCGTGGGTATGATGATCACCGGGCGTGCAGACGAGCACGCCCGGTCGGTCGCTCCGACGTCAGGGTTTTATTTGTCACCGGGGGTTTACGGTTCATGGTTCGCTCCACGCTCTCACGCCGCTCATTTATCGCTGCTGGCTCCACTGCTCTCGCTGCCGGCCTGCTCCCCCGTGCCGCCCACGCTGCCAAGCCTGCCGCGCCGCTGGGCATCCAGCTCTATTCGCTGCGGGGCTACGACGTTGACACGGCCCTTGGCCACGCCAAGGCACTCGGCTTTGAGGCGGTCGAGTTTTACTCTGGCATGTTTCCCATCACTGACGACAAGGCGGTGATCGAGGCCACCGTCCAAAAGGTCAAGGACCTTGGACTGACCATCTCCGCCCACGGCGTGAATGGCTTCGGCGGCAATGCCGATGCCAATCGCAAGATCTTTGAGTTTGCCAAGGCTGCGGGCATTCACACTATCTCCGCCGACCCGTCGCCTGAGTCGTTTGCGAGTCTTGACGAACTCGTCAAAGAGTTCGACATCCGGATTGCCATCCACAACCATGGCCCTGCCCACCGCTACAACAAGGTGATCGATGTGCTGCGAGCCATCGAAGGGCACGACGAGCGAATCGGCGCCTGTGCCGACCTCGGCCACTTCATTCGCTCTGGTGAGCGGCCCACCGAGGTGATCCGTCTGCTTGCCGGTCGCCTCTACGGCATTCATCTCAAGGACTTCAAGGAGATGCAGGAGAAGACTGAGGGCGTCATCCTCGGCAAGGGCCACATGGACGTCGCAGCAGTCTTTGAAGCCCTCGTGAAGGCCGACTTCCCAGCTGATGGCGCGTTGTCGCTGGAGTACGAGGAAAACCCCTCCAACCCGCTCGCCGACATCCGTGAATGCGTCGCCGTCGCCAAAGCGGCGATGAAGGCATAACGGTTATTCAGCCCCACATACGCTCACCTCTTCGGAGAATGTTTGATGCCGCTCTACGAGTATGCCTGCGAGACCTGCCACAAGGAGTTTGAACTTCTGGTGCGTGGTGATGAGAAGCCCGTCTGCCCTGACTGCAAAAGTAAGAAGTTGACGCGTCTGCTGAGTGTGGTCTCTGGCCATGTGGCGGGCGGCTCATCGGGGGGTGGCGAAATGCCCGAGGGTGGCTGCGGAATGCCGCAGTGCGGAATGGGGGGCTGTGGCATGGGTGGCATGATGGCCTGGTTCCTTGCTGCGGTGCTGTCGCTCGCCGGGACGGCCATGGCTGCTGATGCGCCAGCTCGGCTGTTGGTCGTGACGGTGACAAATGGCTTCCGTCACAGTTCGATCGAGACCGCAGAGCCGATCATTGAGCAGATTGGTCGCGAGAGCGGGCTGTTCCACGTGGACTACCTGCGGCAGCCCGCGGGCGAGGATGTCTTTGCCAAGGCCTTTGCTCCGGAGTCACTTGCTGAGTTTGATGGTGTGATCTTTGCGAGCACCACCGGCGAGCTGCCGATTCCAGACCTCGACGGCTTCCTCGCCTGGGTGAAGAGTGGCAAGGCGTTCATCGGCATGCACGCAGCCAGCGACACGCTGAAGAGCTCCGATGCCTATGTCGAGATGATCGGCGGACACTTCGCTGGCCATCCGTGGAATGCCGGTGGTGAGCATGCCTTTGTGGTCCATGAGCCGTCACACCGCCTGAGTTCCATGGTGCCTGAGCGGTTCCGCTGGAAGGATGAGATCTACCAGTACGACCTTCGCTACAACCCTGAAAACCTGCGGGTGCTCGTTAGCCTCGACATGACGGCCAGCACTCCGAAGGAGCCGTGGCATGTGCCTGTCTCCTGGGTGCGGACGTGTGGTGAAGGCCGGGTCTTCTACACCAACTTCGGCCACAACTCTGAGACCTGGCAGGAAGCCGCCTATCAGCAGCATCTGATCGAGGGTATCCGTTGGGCGCTCGGTCGCTCAGAAGCTCCCTCCGAGCCAAACCCTGAGGTGCAGGCAGCTGAATATCTCAGAAGCGTGGTAGCAGCCGCAGCCGAGGCTACCGGCGGCAACGCGGATGACCTCCTCGCCAAGGTGGATGCAATAACTGCCAAAGATCGCAGCTTTGCCGTGAGCCTTCGGCCGAAGATGCTCGAACTTCGCGGCATGGATGCGGCCGCCAGAGAAGAGGCCTACAAGGCCATTCTCGCTGAGCTGGAGTAGCCGCCGCGATGTCCGCTTCGGATGCTTCGCTCGACGCAGCGCTCGGTGAGCCGTATGAGCTCACCGCTGCGCAGCGGGAGCAGTTCCGTGAAGAAGGCTTTATCCACCTGCCGCACGTGTTGAGCCCCGATGCGCTCGTGGCTCTCGAGCCTGCCATCACCGCCGACACCATCGCTCACGATGCACACGCAGGCGTCCCGCTGGAAGACCGCGACACCTACGGAAGAGCGTTCATTCAGGTTGGCAACCTCTGGGAGCGTTCACCGCAGGCACGTCGTCTGACCTTCTCACTGCGGCTCGCTCGGATTGCCTCAGAACTGCTCGATACGCGGGGTGTTCGCCTCTGGCACGACCAGTCGCTCTACAAAGAACCTTCCGGCGGCTTCACTCCCTGGCACGCTGATCAGCAGTACTGGCCGATGGCATCCGGCCTGTGTGTCACCGCCTGGATTCCCCTGCAGGCAGTACCGCTCGAGATGGGACCACTGGCGTTCGCCCGCGGAAGTCACCGCAAACGCATCGGCCGAGACCTCGCCATTTCTGATGAGTCGGAAGCACTCATCCGTACCGCCGTCGCAGAACATGGTCTCCGGGAAGTCACCGAACCGTACGCGGCCGGCGATGTGTCATTCCACCTCGGCTGGACACTCCACCGGGCAGGCCCCAACACCACTCCAACACCTCGCAAAGTCCACACCGTGATCTACATGGATGTCGACATGCGTCTAGCGAAGCCGAAGAACGCGGCCCAGCAGCTCGACCAGACAACCTGGACTCCCTCGACGGCGATTGGCGAGGTGATGAACGATCCACGCAATCCGGTCCTGTATGAGCGAGCCTGAACCGGCTCGCATTGCTCTCCGGCTGATAAACTCTTCCGGCAAAAGGTTCCACTCACGTTTCCAGGGGGCGTTCATGCTGACACGACTTCTCTTGTGTGTGTTGGTGACCGCAGCGGCGATGACACCACGTTTTTCCTTCGCCGCTGAGACCTTCGAACTCACGCTCCGCACACAGCATTGGGATGTTACGGCCGACAGCGGCTATCGTCCCAAGCGGCACTCGGAAAGCTGGCCTGCCAGCAAAACCGCCCTGATCGTGTGTGATGTGTGGGATGCCCACCACTGCCTCAACGCCGTGAAGCGACTCAATGAGTTTGCTCCACGACTCAACGACGTTGTCCAGGAAGCCCGTCGCCGTGGCGCCACCATCATTCACGCACCGAGCGACTGCATGGACGCGTATGCCGATCATCCTGGAAGAAAACGAGCCCTCGCGGCTCCCACGGCGGCCAGTCTCCCAGGCGACATCACCTCCTGGTGCTCATCGATTCCAGCCGAAGAGAAGGCTGAATACCCAATCGATCAGTCTGATGGCGGCGAGGACGACGACCCCGCCGAACATGCTGCCTGGGCCGATGAGCTTGCCGCCCAGGGCCGCAATCCCAAGATGCCGTGGAAGCAGCAGCTCGCCACCATCGAGATTGATGCCGAACACGACTTCATCACAGATCGTGGCGATGAGGTCTGGAATATCCTTGAGGCTCGCGGCATCGAGCATGTGATCCTCACCGGCGTGCATGTGAACATGTGCGTGCTCGGCCGTCCGTTTGGCCTCCGCCAGCTCACCCGGCACGGCAAGCATGCGGTGTTGATGCGTGACATGACCGACAGCATGTACAACCCCGCTCGCTGGCCTTTTGTCAGTCATGCCGAAGGCACGCGACGTGTGATCGATCATATCGAGCGGCATGTCTGTCCAACGATCACCAGCGACCAGCTGCTCGGCGGTGAAGCTTTTGAGTTTTCCACCAGCACGTCGGCTTCCAAGAACACGGCAGACGTGGCAGATCGTGTCGCTGCATGGACAACCATCTCTCTGCCATCATCCACACCAGTCCCCTCACCTGCCTGGTATCGCTGCACGCTCTTCCTTCCGAGCGACTGGCAAAACGACTCGGTCCTACACGCGTCACCCCACGTTCAAGCTGCCTGGCTCAATGGCACGCCCCTGCCTGAAAAGCAGCAGGCTTCCTTCACGCTGCCGCCAGCTGCGATCATCGCGAACGACGTGAACCTCCTGGTGATCAAACTGGCGTCGGAGACATCTGGCACCGCTCAGACAACGCTCCAGCTCAGGCACGGCCAGACAAGGCTCTCCCTCGCTGGCCGCTGGCAACAGCTCACAGGCGATGTCGCCGAACCCTGGACAATGCCACTGCCTGCCAAGTTTGGTGGCTCCCCGGAGATTCTCTTTCGCCCGAGCGATGCGCCCTGATTCTCGCGAGAGGTCTCAACCGTCTCCCATGAAGCCCCGTCACATCCTCACCCTCACCGTTCCCGATGCTGCCGGGATTGTGCATGCGGTCTCCTGCGGTCTGCTTGATATTGGCGGCAACATCCTTGAGAGCGCCCAGTTTGGGGATCCCTGCTCGCAGCTGTTCTGCCTGCGGACGGTTGTGGAGACGGCTGTTGAAGACTCTGAGGATGTAGCAGTTGCCGTGCAGACAAAACTTGCCGCTGCCGGCCACACCGAACAGGTGCGGCTGAAGGTCCGGCGGACAGACGCGCAGCCTCGCATCTTGATCATGGTCTCTAAGTTCGACCACTGCCTGGTCGACCTGCTCTACCGCTGGAAGCACGGGCTCTTGCCAGTGGAGATTCCGGCAATCGTCTCGAACCATCCCGACGCAGAGCCGATTGCCGAGCGACACGGAATCCCGTTTCACTACCTCCCGATCACGCCAGCGACAAAGCCTCGCCAGGAAGCGGCTCTCCTCCAGATCGTGCAAGATGAAAAGATCGATCTGGTCGTCCTCGCTCGCTACATGCAGGTACTCTCAAACGACCTCTGTCAGAAACTCGAGGGGCGGGCGATCAACATCCACCACTCCTTCCTGCCAGGATTTAAGGGAGCGAAGCCCTACCACCAGGCTGCGGCCCGCGGTGTGAAGCTCATCGGCGCCACCGCACACTTTGTGACACCCGACCTCGATGAAGGCCCAATCATCGAACAGGACGTGACCCGGGTAACCCATGCCCACACCGTGGAACGGATCATCGCCAAGGGCCAAGACACCGAACGGCTGGTGCTTGCTCGTGCCGTTCGCCTGTGGGCGGAAGACCGAGTGCTGATGATCTGCGATCGCACGGTGGTCTTCACCTGAAGCTGCCGCGGCCGATCTAGGCCTGCACCAGATCGTGCATCACGTGGCCATCGATATCGGTGAGGCGGAAATCACGCCCCTGATACCGGAAGGTCAGCCGCCGATGGTCGATCCCAAGCTGATGCAGAATCGTCGCGTTGAGATCGTGGATATGCATGGAGCCTGGCGTCCACGTCTCCTTGGTCGGCTGAGGGAAGATCGGCTGGCCATGCTCATCAGCGATGTTGTAACCGTAGTCATCCGTTCGACCGTAGGTGATTCCAGGCTTCACACCACCCCCGGCCATCCAGACCGTAAAGCAGCGTGGATGGTGGTCACGGCCATACTGCTCGCGGGTCAGGCCACCCTGGCAGTAGACCGTACGTCCAAACTCACCACCCCAGACAACCAGAGTGTCATCGAGCAGGCCGCGGCGACGCAGGTCACGAATCAGGGCCGCCGACCCTTGATCGATATCACGACACTGCGACTCATGTTCTCCCGGCAGGTTGTTGTGGGCGTCCCAGCCCCGATGGAAGATCTGGATATTGCGAACGCCACGCTCCACCAGCCGTCGAGCCTGCAGGCAGCAGGCCGCAAACGTCCCTGGCGTCTGCACATCGTCACCGTAGAGTGTCAGCGTCTCTGCCGTTTCCTCTGAGATGTCAACGAGTTCTGGAATCGACGCCTGCATGCGAAAAGCCATCTCATGCTGCTCGATCCGCGAGAGCACGCCAGGATCACCAAACGCGTCCCGATGCTGTTCGTTGAGGGCCTTGAGCAGGTCAAGCTGGGCTCGGCGATCGCGACGGCTCACCCCCGGAGGGTTCGCCAGATACAGCACGGGATCCCCCTGACTTCGCATCAGGATCCCCTGATGCTCCGATGGCAGGAAGCCCGGCCCCCAAAGCCTGTTAAAGAGGCTCTGCTCTGGGTAGCTCGTCTTGGCATGCATCACCACATAGTGCGGCAGGTTTTCATTCATGCTGCCAAGGCCATAACTCAGCCAGGCCCCTAGGCTTGGCCGTCCCGGCACCTGACTGCCTGTCTGGATGTAGGTGATCGCAGGGTCGTGATTGATCGCCTCGGTGAAGGCGGTGTGCACCACGCAGAGTTCCTTCGCAACGCTGGCCGTATGGGGCAGCAGCTCGCTCACCCACACCCCATCCGCGTTGTTGTCATGCTTCGTAAAGCGGTACTTACTCGCAGCGAGTGGCAGACCACTCTTCTGATTTGCCGTCATGCCCGTGATCCGCTGGCCGTCACGAACGTGGTCGGGAAGCTGCTCGCCAAACTGCTTTTCGAGCAGCGGCTTGTAGTCCCACATGTCGAGCTGACTGGGGCCACCGCTCATGAAGAGGTAGATCACATGCTTCGCTTTGGCAGCATGATGCAGACCGGCGTTCATCGCACCACCGGTGGCTGCTGCAGGCTCACTCGCCACAGCCCCATCTCGAGCAAGCAGCTCCGCCAGCGACGCCGTTCCCAGCCCCAACGCCGAGCGACCGAAGAAATGCCTGCGTGTCAACGTGGCCGCAAACTCGTGTTCCGCTCGATCCCTCATTCAGTCAACCCCTCTGAGCCCTTGAGTCTCTTTCTTCGTCGCCATCTGTTTGAATGCTGCCACCGTGCATGCTGCCAACCGTCGAGCGGCCCAAAGAGATCTATGCCGCCTTCATCGTGAGCGTATGTTCCTTAGTACTGCATCGTGGCTGCATCACTGGCGAGGACTGCCACGACAAGCTGCGTCCAGGCAGCGACCTCTGCTGCCGGGAGGCTCGGATCGCGAGACGCTTCTCCAACCGCCAGCAGCGTCTCGGCTTCAGGCGACTCGTTGCCATACCGATCCCGCATCGCATCGAGCAGCTGCAGACAGGCCTCGCGTTCCAGGTCACGTGGTGTTCGGCAGGCGAGCATCGTGAACATGCTAGCGAGCCTCGCATCATCGTTGTCATTCTCTCGCACCAGCCGCTCTGCAAGCTCCCTTGCCATCTCGATTCGCTGGGTCTCATTGAACAGCCCCAGAGACTGAAGCGGTGTGCTGGTCCGTGAGCGTCGCACGCAGGCCGACTCACGGTCTGGTGCATCAAACAGCGTCATCATTGGATGCGGGCTCGTCCGCTTCCAGTAGACATAGAGACTGCGGCGGTAGAGCCGCTCTCCGGTATCGGCAACATATTGCTTGGTGTTGCTTGCCGGATGAGCCATCGCTGACCACATGCCAGAAGGCTGGTAGGGCTTCACGCCTTCCCCGCCCATGGTGGGATCGAGGAGCCCGCTGCTCCACAGTCCGAGGTCGCGAAGCACCTCAGCATCGAGCCGATATCGAGGCCCTCGGCCCACGAGCAGGTTTTCTGGATCCTCGAGATCGGCTCTGGCAGCCGACACCTGCCGAAACGCACGGCTCGTCATCATCATTCGCAGCATGTGCTGCATGTCCCAGCCGCTCTCGCGGAGTTCTACGGCGAGCCAATCAAGCAGCTCAGGGTGGGTCGGCCGCTGCCCCTGCACGCCGAAATCCTCCGGTGTACGTACGAGCCCAACCCCAAACACCTGCTGCCAGAGCCGATTTGCGAGCACACGCGTCACCAGCGGCTGGTCAGCAGACACCAACCATGCTGCCAAGCCGAGTCTGTTCCGAGCAGCCCCTTTAGGGAGCTCACCGAGCACCGCGGGCACACCCGGCTGCAGCGGCTCACCCCTCGCCTGATCGTATTCCCCTCGATACAGCACACGGGTCTCACGTGGCTTCGCCAGATCTTCAGCGACAAGCGTGGTTGTAAACGACGCCTCAGCAGCTTCGCGACGCGAGAGAAGGTCACGAGCTTCGTCTGCGAGCTGCTGCGGGGCAAAAGGCCCAGTCGGCCGAGCAGCAACCGCCAGCACATCGAGGTCACCGAGGCTCTGCCATCGGCCTGCGTCCTCCCCAGCAAGCAGCACGACTCCGGCCTCAACGAACGTGCGGACTGCGGAAGCAAGCCGGGCCGTCTCCTGCTCCAGCTGCTGCCAGGCCTGCCAGTTGGCTTGATCATTCGGTACACGCACCGTCGGCCCAAACGCATAGGCGTTGCGATCCATCGGTGGCTCGGCCGTGCTGTTGAAGAAGGCGAGCAGTTCGTAGTACTCCGTCTGTGTGATAGGGTCATACTTGTGGGTGTGGCAGCGGGCGCAGGTCAGCGTCATGCCCAACAGCACAGTGCCGAGTGTTTCGGTGCGATCAAAGCTGTTCTTCGCCTGAAACTCTTCAGGAATCGCCCCGCCTTCGCTGGTCGTCGGGTTGAGCCGCACAAAGCCCGTTGCCATCCGCTGCTCAAGCGTCGGCTCTGGGAGGAGGTCGCCCGCAAGCTGCCAGGTGAGAAAATCATCAAGTGGCAGGTTGTTGTTGAACGCACGCACCACCCAGTCGCGATAGGGATAGATGCCTCGCCGGTTATCGAGGTGCAGGCCGTGGGTGTCGCCGTAACGCACCGAGTCGAGCCAGAAACGCGCCATATGTTCGCCGTAGCGAGGGCTGCTCATCAGCAGGTCGAGATACCGCTCGTAGGCATCGGGAGCGTCATCAGCGAGAAAGGCGGCAAGCTGCTCTGGCTCAGGTGGGAGCCCGGTCAGCGTGAGCGCCGCTCGTCTGGCAAGGGTGCGACGATCCGCTTCAGCTGCAAAACCAACGCCCCGCTCTGCCAGCCCACGAGCGATTGCCTGGTCGATGACAGCCGCCCCATCATCCTCGACCTCGGCAAGTGTCCCACGACTCGGCGGTACATACGCCCAGTGCTGCTCGTAGCCACCCCCCTGCTCCACCCAGGCTCGCAATACCTGCTTCTGTTCATCGCTCAGCTGCTTCTCAAAGTCGGCCGGCGGCATCGGATCATCGGCCGAGTCGATGCGGAGGAGTAGCTGGCTGGCCTCTGGATCCGCCGGATCGATTGCGCGGTAGCCACCCAGGTCGACTGTTGCCGCCTCAAAGGAATCGAGCCGCAGGCTCGCTTCCTCGTGGGCGTCTGGGCCGTGGCAGGCGAAACAGGTGTTCGAAAGAATCGGCAGCACATCACGATCGAAACTGATCTCTGCAGCCGTTGTCCACGGACCAACCGCCAAGGCCGTCACCGCAACCGCGATCACGCCGCCACGAGCACTCATTCTTCGAATGGCTCCTGTTACCGCCCTTCCCCGTGCCATCAACGCGTGGTCCGCCGCTGGCTCAGCCTGCCTCTGCAACTGCATGCTCGAATCCCCTTTCAGTAAAAATCGTACCCCCAGGCAGTTCTCCGAGGCCATCGATTTCGCCACAATCAGCCCGTGTCCCCGAGATTCTTGTCGGTTCCTCTCCTTTTTCGCTCTCAAACTTTCTCTCGCAACGGCCTGGCATGGCGCAGCTCTACTTCTATTACTCGGCGATGAACGCGGGAAAGAGCACCACGCTCCTGCAGTCGGCCCACAACTACCGGGAACGGGGCATGCGGCCGCTGCTCTACACGCCGGCCGTCGATGACCGCTCTGGCACCCGCCAGATTGCCTCACGGATCGGCATCTCAGCCGAGGCGACCTGCTTCGACCGCCACTACAACTTCCACACCGCGCTCGCAGAGCTGCAGCAGGCTGAGCCCGTCCACTGCGTGCTCATCGATGAAGCCCAGTTTCTCACCGCCAAGCAGGTGCTTCAGCTGACGCTCGTCTGCGACAGACTTTCAATCCCCGTGCTCTGCTACGGCATCCGCACCGACTTCCGCGGCGAGCCCTTCGAGGGCAGCACCTACCTCCTCGCCTGGGCTGACAACCTCGTGGAAATCAAAACCATCTGCCGCAGCGGCAAGAAGGCCACGATGAATGCCCGCCTCGACGCGAGCGGCCAACGCATCACCGAGGGGGCGCAGATCGACATCGGCCACCACTATGAAGCGATGAGCCGAAAAGAGTTTCGGCTCGACGACGTCTCACCGGTGAACCGCCATTGACCACCCGGTACCATTTATTTGGTTGTCATGTCCACTGCTGGATTTCACACTCTCTGTCACCGACTGACAAACCTCGCTCCGCATGATCTCAAGGTGTTTTATGAACCGACGACACGCGACTCTCTCGATCGCTCTTGTGATCAGTCTCTTCCAAGGCATCCCATCACCGGAAGCCCACGCGGCCGCAGATGAAACAACGGTCACCGAGGTCGCCCCCGGCGTGTTCTTTCGCAAGGCCCAGACGGAGCCGGTCTTCACCGGCTGCAACCAGGGCTTCGTCGTGTTTCGAGATTTCGTGCTGGTGATCGACGCCAACTTTCCTGGCCAGGTCGACGAGGTGATTGCGGCCATTCGTGAAAAGACCGACAAGCCGATCAGGTTTGTCTTCGACACCCACTATCACGGTGACCATGCTGACGGCAACGTGCAGTACACGAAGCTCGGAGCATCGATTGTGGCACATGAGCGGAGTCAGCCACTGTTTGAATCGAAAGGTGCCGACGGCTTTGAAGGTGCCAAGAAAACACGGGCCGCAGAATATGGTGGCCTCTCCTATGAAATGCCGTCGGTCTACTTCTCGCACAAGCTCATCTTCGACGACGGTGAACAGCGGGTGGAGCTGATCTTCTTTGGCCACGCCCACACGGCCGGTGATGCCGTCGCCTGGCTTCCCAAGCACAAGATCCTGTTTTCAGGGGATGCCTGCGTAAACGGGGCTTTTAACTACACCGGTGATGCCGACACGGCGAGTTGGATATCGGTGCTGACAGCCATGGAAGACCTCGGTGTGACCACAATCTGCCCTGGCCATGGTGAACTCGGTGGCCCCGAGGTGATCGCCAAGCAGAAGCGGTGGTTCCGTGAACTTCGCAGCCAGGTCAAGGCGGGCATCGATCGGGGTGACTCTCTTGAGAAGATCAAAGAAACGATCGAGATTCCCTTCTACAAGGAGTGGACTGGCGAGGAGGCCCGGTCGCGGACTGAAAACATCGAGCATGTCTTCAAGGAGCTCTCCTCGCCCGGCAAATCAGCGAGCCAACGGCGGCCGCATCGCCACCCGCATCCCTCCTGAGTGATGCCACCGGCTCAGACCGGCTCGCGTTCAATCACGATCCGCCGCCAGAGTTCAAACGTGAGCAGCATCCAGAGTCGTAGCCCGTAACGGCCGGGGCCTTCCTCGGTGCTGTAGTCGAGCAGCTGCTTCACCCGCTGCGGCTGGAAGATGCCAGCTGCCCGAATCGCCTTGCTGCTGAGAATCGAGCGGGCATAGCGACGCATCTCTCCCTGAAACCAAAAGTGGACAGGCACCCGCATGCCACTCTTTGGTCGTTCGATCACCGACGCCGGCAGCCTGTTTGCAAAGGCCCGCTTCAGGATCACCTTCTCCACGCCCCGCGACAGTTTGAGCCTTGGTGGCAGCTGCATGCTCAGCCGCACCATCTCTTCGCTAAACAGGGGTGAGAGTGGCGTGATTCCTGATGCTGCCAGCATCCGTTCCACCTTGGGGAGAATCAGGTGAGCCCCCTTGAGGCGAATGTTGATCGCCATCAGCTTGTTGAGGAAGTGCACGGGCCGCGGCCCGCGGAAGAACGGCTGCAGCACACCAACCAGATCGCGTTGGCTCTCAACCTCTCTCGCAGCCTCCGGCGTGAGCAGCCGACCGATCTCCTCATAGGCCCGTCGGTATGAAGCGAGATACGCCTCCTCACGAAAGGTGTCACGGCGGTCTGGGTCGCCATACCAGTGCTGCAACAGCATCGGCAGGTTTTTCGGGCCGCCAAAGCACGGGTCGCCCCCTTCGCCGTTCAACACCACCCGATGCTCGCTCGCCACGCGTCTGGCAAGTTCATAGTTGGGCATCGTGATCGGGTCGCCGATCGGATCATCGAGCTGCCAGATCATCTCTCGCAGCCGTGGCAGAAAATCTTTCGGCTCCAGCAACACCTCATGGTGCGTGGAGCCGATCCGCTGAGCCACCTCCGCCGCATAGGCAAGCTCATTGGGATACCGCTCGCCAAAATGAAGTGAGTAGGTACACACGCGACCGGATGCCTGCTCGGCAACCTCCGCTGCCACCAGGCTCGAGTCGAGTCCTCCAGAGAGAAACACGCCCACGGGCCCAGCTGCCGGCAGCCGATCGGCAACCACCTTGGAGAACTGCCTGCGAAAGCCGTCCACAGTCGGGTGGTCATCATCGTCCACCGGTGACGACCTCAGACGCTCGGCTGCGACCTCTTCCGCCTCCAGCACGAAGAAGCGTTCACGCTTGAGCGATCCCCCTCGAGACACCGTGAGCAGATGCCCAGCCGGCAATGCCTCCAGCCCCTCAAGCATCGTGTGGGGCGGTGGCACGAAACTGAAGGCGAGGTACTGAGCCAATGATGCAGTCCGCAGCCGTCTTGGAAATCCAGGCACCGCCAGGATGGCCTTCGGCTCGACCGCAAAGAACAGCCGGCCATCGTGCTGGGCGTACGAGAGGCTGCGAAGGCCCGCCGCATCCCGCGCCAGCTGCAGTCGCTCGCCATCAAACGCCGCGAGCACGTAGTCGCCACGGATCGCTCTGAGCCGTTCAGAAAATGGCTGGTCACCCCGAAGGAGCTGGCGTGGCAGCGTCTGCCCGCTGCTCTCCGGGAGCTGTGTCAGAAACCCTGCCAGACCACAGACCTGCTCACCGTCCTGCCAAAGACCTCCAGAGGCCACCCCCAGACCGTCACAGGCGTCGTCGTGGCTGTAGCCGATCGAGAGCTGCGGCGTTTCAATCATGCGGCAGGCGGTGCGGCCGCGGTGACGAATCGCTCCTCCCATCGCCACGAGCCAGTCGCGGCAGGGCGGTCCGGTAAATCCAAACAACGCTGACATCGGCAGGCTCGCTATTCCTCAGCCAAAGTCACCTGCGTCATCGCCACCCCACCCTGCGTCATCACCAAACCAGCCTCCGTCATGGCCGAACCACCCTCCGTCATTGACGGATCCCGAATCGGGAGCGTGGGGCACATGAATCACGTCAGCGAGCGTTGTGCGTCGATCCATCGCCTGCTTCAGGCCGCTGGCCAGCATGCCATAGGGAATGAAGTCGACCGCGATCTGGTAGTCACCACGTTTCTTCAGCATCGGCTTGAGCCTTGCCAGCCGAGCAACGTCTGCGGGATAGATGCCCAGGTCAATCGCCTCACGCAGCGGCAGCAGGCTCGCCTGCTGCATCCGGGCCTGCATCGCCACGCCCTGCGGCGTGGCATCATGCAGCAGGAACACTGGCAGTTCAGGCTGCGCTGCGAGGAGTTCGGCTGCCTTCGAAACGAGATACGCCGGATAGCCCGACTCGGCAATCACCAAGCACCGTTGACTGGCATGAAAGCCATTGCGAACGAGCAGATCGACCAGCAAGTCATGCTGCACAACGAGCAACGACTCCACTCCGTAGTCGTAGATATCTGGCTCCTCCCACTCGGGAGGCGGCTCCTGGAGTGAGGGTTCGGTGAGCAACCGGGGAATCTCGGGGCCAACAGCGAGCCACTTCCTGACACACTTCTCAAAGCGGCGCTGATCCGGCGGCATCATCACAGCGGCCACCGGCAAGAAAACAGCAATCGCCAGACCGCAGACAACAGCCCAGATCCACCAGCCCGGCGGCAGGAGTTCCGAGAAAAAGAAGGATCCCCCAACGACCACGAGCCCAAAGATCGCCCGCGTCAGAACCCGCCTGAGCAGGCCTCGCCTCTCACGACGGCAGAAGGCTGCCGTGAGCTGATTGCGAGTGAAGAAGTATGTGTCGTTGCCACTCGCCTGCCGGCAGACCGCGAGGAATCCGCTGTCAGTGAGCCTGTCGCGTTTGGGATCGAGAACGAAGTGATAGAGGCACGAGCATCGCATGCCATCGCGATACCGCCGGTTCTTGCCGCATTTCGGACACTTCATAGAGCATGCCCCCCGATCCGTCGCTGTGCCAAAGAGAGCTGCGAGGCCGCCACCCCATCCACGATCGTGCGGTTGACCATCGGGTGATCATCGCGGTGCGGCCCAAAGTCGCTGTCTGGATGAAAGGCGATGACGGTCAGCGAACTCGCCTCAGTGTGGAAACTGTGAAGCGTGTCGGGCTCGATCACAAACAGATCGCCCGCTTCCAGCGGCACGTCCTGCGAGCTGAGTCGACAGAGGCCCGCGCCGGCCGCGATGATACCGGCGCGAAAGGACGGATGCGTGTGTGCGGTCTGATGCGTGTGCGGAGGAATCACAAGCAGATTGAGACAGGCATCTCCCCGGACCACCGGTGAGAGCAGAAGGGTGTCGCTGCAGCCATCGATATAGTGCAGCCGGCCCTGCTTCTCGACGGGTCCTCCCAGCTGAAATAGCCCGCGTACGCCATGCTCTGAGATCACCACGCCGCTGCCCGCTCCGCGGAGCGTGCCCGAGCCCGGGAGGGAGAAGTACATCCCTTGCCGCAGAGGAAACCGCCCAGCATTTCCCTCGAGGTCACACGTGCCCTCCTGCACATAACCGAAGTGTGTCGCATCTGCTGTGAGCTGCTGAGGGCCTCCCGTCCAAGCTGCGACCTCAAACCGCGACTGCTCATGGGTGGTCTGCATCACCACACCACCGCCCACGGCGTATTTCCTGAAGCCCTCACTGCCCAAACTCACATTCGCCATGATCGCCCCTCACGTCGGCCCCAGCCTACCGAAACAGTGCAGTCCCACCGAAGAAGAGGATTACCTCAAGCCCTCTGCTCTACACTTGCTGCGGCCCCGGGATTACCTTGGCCGATATATCAGATATTGTTCTGTAGGTCTTTTTCGCCGGAGCGGCTTGCCATGCTGACCATCCTCGGCCGACGTGATCGCACCACGCACCACTGCGATGGCCTCTCCAGGCGAGGCTTCCTGAAGATCGGCGGCATGGCTGCAGGCGGCCTCTCGTTGCCGCAGCTGCTCGCCATGGAGGCCCAGGCAGGCACCGGCCAGTCGCACAAAGCGATCATCAATGTCTTCCTGCCAGGCGGTCCCTCACACATCGACCTGTTTGACCTGAAGCCAGACGCGCCGAGTGAAATCCGCGGCGAGTTTTCCCCGATCCGCACGAATGTGTCGGGCATTGAAATCTGCGAGATGTTTCCGCGGATGGCCTCGATGATGGACAAGTTTGCCATCGTACGGTCGCTGGTGGGCTCCGAAGGTGCACACGACTGCTATCAATGCATGACAGGCCGCACACGCCGGGAGACGAGTCCCGCAGGCGGCTGGCCGATGCTGGGCTCCTGGGTGTCGAAGGTGCTCGGCCCTGCCGATGCCACGATTCCGGCCAACCTTTCGCTGATGTATCCCACCGGAAATCGCACCTGGGGTGATCCAGGCACCGCCGGCTTCATCAGTCCAGCCCACGCTCCGATGGCGATGGTGGCGAAGGATCCCCTGACACGCGCCGGCAGCATGACCCTGCAGGGGATCACGCTTGAACGACTCGGTGATCGCAAACAGCTGCTCGGCAGTCTCGATGCCTTCCACCGTCAGCTTGATCAGTCACAGGCCGTGCAGAGCATGGACACCTTCTCGCAGCAGGCGTTCTCGATTCTGTCGTCGTCACGGCTGGTGGAAGCTCTCGACCTCTCGAAGGAGGATCCCGAGGTGCTTGCCCGCTACGGCACGAGCGACCCCACCTATCAGCGTGACGGTGCGCCGAAGATGGTGCAGAACTTTTTGATTGCGCGACGGCTTGTGGAGGCCGGGGCCCGCGTGGTCTCGATGAACTACAGTCGCTGGGATTGGCACGGCGGCGACGGCCTGAACTTCCCCCGCACGCGTGAAGAAGCGCCGCTGCTCGATCAGGGGCTCTCCGCTCTGGTGCAAGACCTGCACGACCGTGGTCTCGACAAAGATGTCTCGGTCGTGGTCTGGGGTGAGTTTGGCCGCACGCCCAAGATCAACAAGATGAACAGCCGAGACCACTGGCCCGCCGTTTCGTTTGCCCTGCTGGCAGGTGGAGGCATGCGAACCGGCCAGGTGATCGGCTCCACCAACAGGCTCGGTGAGCATGCCCAAGATCGTCCCGTTACATTCCAAGAAGTCTTTGCCACGCTCTATCACAACGTCGGCATCGACACGAGCCTGGCAACCGTGGAAGACCTACAAGGTCGGCCACAGTATCTGGTCGACTCCGGCGTGATGCCGATTCGCGAACTGGTCTGAGCACAGACAGGTAGACCAAAGCATGGCCCTTCGGCTACCAGCAGCCGCCTTTGGAGTTGTCTGCTCAGCACTGTTGAGAGTGGAATTTCCGTTCACTCAACGAGCGTGCCTTCCAGGGGTGGCTTGCCCCGGGCAACCCGATTGATGTTGGTCACCGTCACTCGCGCGATTTCCGCGAGAGCCTCCCGGGTGAGAAAGGCCTGATGTGCGGTAACGAGAACATTGGGAAAGACGAGCAGCCGCGAGAGCTCGTCGTCTTGCAGGACCTGATCTGAGAGATCCTCAAAGAAGATCCCCTCTTCTTCCTCGTAGACGTCGATTGCCAGCCCACCAAGGTGACCACGCTTAAGGGATTCGATCACCGCCGTTGTATCAATCAGCTTTCCCCGGCTGGTGTTCACCAACATCGCACCAGGTTTGAGCAGCCGCACCGTATCGGCATTGATCAAATGCTGGGTATCAGACGTCAGCGGTATGTGGAGTGAAAGTATATCGCTGTCTGCGAGCACCTCTTCCAACGGGAGATAGTCAACCTCATGGGTGGCGGCCCAGTCACTTATTGGAAACGGGTCATAGGCCACCACTCGCATGCCGAAGCCACGAAAGATCTCCGCAGCGACTCGTCCGATACGTCCCGTTCCGATGATGCCGCAGGTCTTTCCGTAGAGGTCAAAACCAACGAGCCCCGCCAGCGAAAAGTTTTGCTCCCGAACACGGGCGAAGGCCCGGTGGATTCGGCGATTGAGTGTAAGCACAAGCGCTACCGCGTGTTCCGCCACCGCATGCGGTGAGTAGGCCGGCACGCGAGTGACAACGAGACCCGCTTCATGTGCAGCAACGAGGTCGACATTATTGAAGCCCGCACATCGCAGCGCCACGTGCCGAACGCCACACGCCGCAAGCTGCTGAAGACACGGACGGTCAAGCCGGTCGTTGACAAACCCACAAACGGCTGCCGCGCCAGACGAGAGCGATGCCGTCTCGGAAGTCAGGCGAAACTCATGAAAGAGAAACGCCACATCGCCGGCAACGGCCGTCATGGGCTCGCGGTCGTAGGGCTTGGTGTCAAAAAAGGCGACGGTAGGCATGGATGCCCTCCAGGGACAGCGGATCTCAGCCTAACGCACCGCCGCTGTGGACGTCGCGATCAGCCCGGACCAGATCTGGAATGGGATGACCATCGATTCGACCACCGCTGTCAACAAACGATTTCTCAACCCTGTTTTTGTTTTTATTGCAGAAAAGACAAAAATAACTAGAATGAATGACATGCCCAGAAAGCCACTGCATCACGTCACCGACCCGGCCACCTGGCGAACACTCTGCGCACCGGTACGGCTGGAGATCGTTGAGACCCTGCGGCTGCTGGCGCCCTGCGGGATCGCCGCTGTCGCGGAACACCTCGACCGGCCGGCAGACACGCTCTATCGGCACTTCAGGAAACTGGTGGAGACTGGGGTCGTGCTGAAAACGGAAATCCGTCAGACCGGCCACCGTCCTGGGCAGATTTACGACCTGATCGCTGATGACATCACTTGCCGCTTCTCCCGCAAGGGCAATGCCATGGCAGGCGAGGCTGTCCTGATGACGGCGCAGTCGATCCTGAAGATGACCGACCGCACATTCCGAGCCGCCGCCGATGCAGGCCTCCTCTCGACGCTTGATCGGGGACTGCCGAGTGATGTGCGGGCCTTCTTCGAACACGCCTGGCTTTCGCCAGAGGATTCCGAGCGGCTAATGCAGCTCTTCGGTGAGATCAAACAACTGCTTGACGACAAACGCCCCAAGGGCGACGGCCGTCTCTGCCTCGTCTCGGTGCTGATGGCCCCGATCGTGCGGAAGCGGCCGGCAACACCACGAAAAACCGAGCCGAACGGGCATGCCGCCGCCACGACCTCACGTCGATCCCAACGCCCCACGCATTCCACCACAAACCGCCGCTGATTCCCCGGCCCCCAGGAGTTCCACCACCAATGTCGTCAACGACTCTTGCATCTCATCCCTCGGCTTCGGGCCGCCCGGCAGAAGTTGCCACCGGCACGGGCAGCCAAGGTCTTACGATCCGAGGGCTGGTGAAAGTCCATCCGGGGCCCGTCGCAGCGCTCAAGGGAATCGACCTCGACATCCCGGAGGGGCTCTTCGGCCTGCTCGGTCCCAACGGGGCGGGGAAGTCGACGCTGATGACGATCCTCGCGGGCCTCGTGGAGCCCACCGCCGGCGAGGTCAGGCTCGACGGCACCGACATCGTGGCCAACCCGCAGTTCGTGCGGGAGCGGCTGGGCTACCTGCCGCAAGACTTCGGCTTCTATCCGGATCTCTCCGGGCGGGCGATGCTCGAGTTTCTGCTGGAGCTCAAGGGCGTGCGTGGCCCACGTGGCCGGCGGGCTCTGGCCGATGAGCTGCTCGAGCGGGTGAACCTTGCCGAGGCAGCCCGTCGCAAGGTCCGCGGCTACTCCGGTGGCATGCGACAGCGTCTTGGCCTCGCTCAGGCGATTGCCGGCAGCCCACGGATCCTGATCGTCGACGAGCCCACCGCCGGCCTCGACCCGGAAGAGCGGCAACGGTTCTACCGGCTGCTGGCCGAGCT
>JADHNY010000150.1 GCA_016779265.1 Pirellulales bacterium
GCCCGTCCCCGACGTTTTTCTTCGCCGCGGCTTGTCCGCGGCCGGAGTTCCGGGAGAACTCCGCAAAGCCTGGCTCCCAACGGTTACGCCCGTCCCCGACGTTTTTCTTCGCCGCGGCTTGTCCGCGGCCGGAGTTCCGGGAGAACTCCGCAAATTAATGGAGGCGGCGGGAGTCGAACCCGCGTCCCGTGGCGGTTCAGCCCAAACGTCTACGTGCGTATCCGGTCAACTTAAGTCTCGCCGTCGAGCCCCCGGCCGACAGGGTGCATCTCAGGCCAGCCCGGAACAAGTTTGACTCCAGCCGTGCCAGGCGGTGAACCGGAGCGAGTCGGATTTAGCGACCGATTGGGAGGCCCTTCCGACTGGGGCCATCGCTCGGGACTGCGTTAGTTAAGCAGCCAGAGAAAACTGTGCTTCGGCAATTGAAGCTTTGATCGGCTTTTAACGTGGCCAGCCGACCAACCACGACACGCAATCTGAACCTCTTCCAACCCGGTCGAAACCTTTACGCCCCCGGTGTTGTGGAACGCATGCCCGGCCCGGGAGCCGCTCGGCATGCGTGTGACCTGTGTGACGTCCTCGACGTCCGAACCGACCAAAGTATACGCGAGAGTCCATCGGCTGTATCGGTCGTGAGGCTGAAATCGATTCGCCGAGGGTGCGTTTTCCTGCAACAGCACGCCGATTTCGTGTCCTGGGAGGGATACTTGGGGAAGCCACGTTGACGCTTTTTTGCCACGACTCGTAGTCTTCCAGAGAGGACAGGATGGGGGCAGGCATGATGTTCGGAACACTTGATTTCATGACAGGCCGCAGGCCGAGAGCCCACTGTTCTCGGCTGCTCGTTGAGTTCGGGCTTCTGCTCGTGGCCTGCGTGGTTCTCACGCCAGGTGAGGCTGCAGCCCAGGAGTGGGCTCGCAAGATGTTCGCCGAGACGAGCTACAACTTCGGCACGGTGGCCCGCGGCTCCAAGACGGAGCATCGCTTCACGTTTCGCAACATCTACAAGGAAGACATCCACATTTCGGGTGTGCGAACCAGCTGCGGCTGCACGTCTCCGGTGGTGACGAAAGACCTGCTGAAGACCCACGAAACCGCTGAAGTGGTGGCAACCTTCAATACCCGCACGTTTCTTGGACAGCATGGAGCAACGTTAACAGTCACGATCGACCAGCCCTACTACGCCGAGGTCCAGCTACGAGTCGACGGCAACATCCGCAGCGACGTGACCTTTGAGCCGCCGTTCATCGATTTGGGAAATGTCGACCTCGGCAAAGGTGCCCAGCAGACGGTGCAGGTGATGCGGACAGGGAGCACGCCTTGGCAGATTGTGGACGTGCGGAGTGCCAACTCGATGTTTGAGGTGACCCTCTCCAAGCCGCAGCGGACAGCCACACAGACCCTCTATGACCTCACGCTCTCCCTCAAGCCAGACGCAGAGCCGGGTTACATCAATAGTGAACTTATTCTGGTGACCAACGACCCACGGGCCGAGCAGATCCCGATGGACGTTGAGGGGCGGGTCGTGGCTGCCGTGACGGTCAGTCCACAGCTGCTGGCCATGGGCGTGGTGAAGCCGGGGGAGACGGTGACCAAGAATCTTGTGGTGCGAGCAAATCGGCCGTTTCGTGTGGTCGACGTGGCCTGCGGTGATGCCTGCGTGAGCTGCAACGTTCCTGACCGCGAGGCGGCCGTGCAGATTCTGCCGATCACCTTCACGGCGGGTGAGGGAAATGCTCTTGGACGGATCGAGCGTGAGGTGCAGGTGGCGACGAGTCTTGGGCCAAACGTCGTGCCGAGCATCATGCTGCAGGTGACGGTGGAGTCGCCAGACGTGCAGCCAGAAGCGGCTGCGTCTGCAGACGCCTCGGCTGAGACCGACGCAGGAGAGCTGGCTCTCCCCGGAGCCGACTCCTAGAAACGTGCGCCGCGGCAGACATGGCGATCGCGCTCACGCATCTCAACGACGGCGGTGACTGCGAATCCTGCAGTGGCCCGGAGACGTGTTTGGCGGCCACAATGGTGGCATGAACACACCACCCTCCAACTCGCCAGCGTTCGGCAACTCGGCGTCTGTGTCGTCAGACCCTGAAGCGACTCCCTCGTCGAGAGGGCGGCTCACAGCGAGCCTCTGCTGGCTGCTCGAGGTGGCGGCGATCACCGCGGTGTTTGCGGTGGCTGGTAGCTGGCCGGTGCCTGACACCAACGAGGCGCACTATCTCACCAAGGCCCGGCATGCCGCCGATCCGGCGTGGTGTGCTGATGACTTCTTTCTCTCAACGGGCGATGCCCATGTTGTCTTCTTCAAACTTGTAGGGCCTTTGGCTGCTGCCAGGCCGCTCGACGAAGTTGCCTGGATCGGCCGGATCCTCGGGTGGCTGCTGCTGGCGATCGGGATGCGGCAGGTGGCGACGGTGATCCTCGACCGCGAGCCAGGACAGTCGGGTTGGCGGCGGATGCTCGGACACCTGCTGGCGGCGGCGGTCTTTTCCCTGCTCGTCCGCGTCACACCGGCGAGTGGTGAATGGGTGATTGGGGGCTTTGAGTCGAAGGTCTTTGCGTGGGCAGGTGTCTTGCTCGCCACGGCTGCCGTGGCTGCCGGACGCTTCGGCTGGGCCTGGACGGCGTGTGGGGCGGCGACTGCGGTGCACCCGGTCGTCGGTGGATGGGCGGTTGCCGAGGTGGCCTGCGTGGCCTTCTGGAGGCTCTGCGTCGGTGTCAGCCGCGGCATCCGCGGTGAGCCGCCACCAGCCGATGAGCCTGCTGGAAACGGGCTGCTGCTGCGGAGCCTGCTCGGCCTGGTGGTGGGAACGGGTCTGGCCTCGCTTGGCGTGTGGCCGGCCCTCGTGCTGAGCCAAGGAGTTGACCCGGCGGTGGTGGCGGAGGCTGCCCGTATCCAGGTTGTGGAACGGCTTCCGCATCATCTCCTGCCGGATCGTTTTCAGCAGACTCATGTCGTTGCCCACCTGCTCACCGTGGGGCTCGCCTTTGTGGCCTGGGCGGCGATCAAGCCGTCGCCGCGTGCCGGACGGTTGGTGGGAATGATGGTGGCGTCGCTGGCGATCTCCGCCACAGGATTGCTGCTGGCGGCCGTCCGCTCATATCAGCCTGCAGCGGCTGACCAGTTGCTGCGTTTCTACTGGTTTCGTTCGGCTGATGGCATCGTGCCCCTGGCGGCGGCGGTGCTCGTGGTCGATTGGCTTCGCTGGGGGCAGAAACCCGCCGTGCTTGCCTCGTGCGGCCTACTGCTGACGACGGTGGCCTGGGACGTGGGCATGCAGCGCGAGCACTGGCCGGCGGATGAGGATGCAGCGGTCTGTCGCGGTGACCGTCATGTGGATGCGGTCGCCTGGCGGGACACCTGCCGTTGGATCCGTGAAAACACGCCCGAAGAGGCTGTCTTTCTCACGCCGCGTGGAGCGGCCACCTTCACCTGGTGGGCAGAGCGGGCAGAGGTCGTGTCGTGGAAGAACATGCCGCAAGACCCCGAGTCGGTCGTGGCCTGGCGAGAGCGGATCTTCGACCTGTTTGCCCCGGAGGGGAAGAACTCTCTGAAGGACCTGGAGCGGTCGACTGCCGAACTTGGGGAAGATCAAGTCCGCGAGGTTGCCGGTGTCTACGGAGCGGACTACATCGTCGTGCCAAAAAAGGTGCTCGACAAAGGCGGGGATCCACTGCCTAGCGACGAGCAGGTCCATGCTAACGATGGATATGTGGTCTACCGGCTCCGGTGAAGACCGTCTCGGGCGACACTGCCCTCAGATCTTGACGCCGATCAAGCTTGCCTGGATCTCCAGCACACGTCGGAAGTAGGGGAAGGGATACTTGCCTCCCTTCTTGCGTGCCCAAGCGAAGGCCGTGTCGACGAGTTTGACAGGGAGCTCGCCCTGTTCCACGAGTGCTGCCACACGATCGGCGTAGGCAAACTCCTGGGGCAGCCGTGCTTGAAGACCGGCCTTGAGCCTTTCGGAGAGGCTGGTGGACTCGCGGGGAACGGGGGGCTCGGCAGCGGTGCCCGCTGGCATCAGCTCGGTAGTGAGCAGGCATGTTGCGAGCAGGGCGGCGGCGACCAGGGAAGTGGCGAGCAGTTTCGTCGTCATGCCGGGGAGTTAGCAGGCGAGGGCCGCCTGGAGCAAGGTCAGTCGCCCCAGTCAGTTGGCAAATCGGGCCAACGCATACGACTTTTTCCCAGAACGGAGGACCACAACCTGGCGGCCAGCGAGGTCGTCGGCACCGATGGCATAGCCCGCTTCACGGATGCGACGGTTGTTGACATAGGCGCCCCCCTGCTCGATTGTGCGGCGGGCCTGGCTGCGGGAGGACGCAAGCCCTGTCGCCTGGAGGGCTTCCACGAGAGGCAGTCCCTCTCCTGCCACGGTCGCCAGTGAAAAGTCATGGCTGGGCACCTCGGCAAAAATCTCAATCAGCGTGGCTTCATCGAGGCCCGCGATGTCACCGCCGAAGAAGACCGCGGTCGCCTGCTGGGCGGCAGCGAGGCCAGCATCACCATGGACAAGCCTGGTGAGCTCTTCGGCGAGTCGCTGCTGCGTCTGGCGGGCAGCCGCGTTTTCCTCACGGCTGGCATCGAGCGACGTGATCTCGTCAAGTGACAGCTCCGTAAGCCGACGGACGCAGAGACCGGCATCCGCATCCTCAAGGTTCATCCAGTACTGATAGAAGCGGTAAGGGCTTGTCCGGTTGGGATCGAGCCAGACGGCGCCCGAGGCCGTCTTTCCCATCTTGGTGCCATCACTTTTTGTCAGCAGAGGGCAGGTGATGCCATGCAGGTCACGGCTCCGCAGGCGTCGTCCGAGTTCGATGCCCGCGGTGATGTTGCCCCACTGATCGCTCCCCCCAATCTGCACGCAGCAGTCGAGAGCGTCTGAGAGATGCACGAAGTCCCAGGCCTGAAGCAGCATGTAGCTGAACTCGGTGTAGGAGAGGCCGCCGTCCCGTTCGAGTCGGCTCTTCACCGAGTCTTTGCCAAGCATCTGCGAGAGCGGCACATGCTTGCCCACATCCCTGAGGAACTCCAGGTAGCCGACCCCGCCCATCCAGTCTGCGTTGTTGACGACATGCACGGTGGCACCCGTGCTGGAGAGCACTCCACGAATCTGCTTCTCCACCGCCGCGACATTGGCTGCCAGTTCGTCGGGTGAGAGCAGGTTGCGTTCCTCGCTGCGACCGCTCGGATCACCGATCATGCCGGTGGCACCACCGAGAAGAGCCACGGGCTCATGGCCGGCGGCCGCGACCCGCCTGAGTAGCACGAGCGCCACGAGATGACCCACATGCAGGCTGTCGGCGGTGGGATCAAAGCCGGCGTAGACCCTGCGGCCTGGAGTGGCAAGCCACTCGCGGAGAGCGTCAGCGTCGGTGGATTGGTGAAGCAGACCACGCTGCTCGAAGTCGTCAAAGAGACTCTCGCTCATGGGTTCTCACGAAGGGCTATCGCCAGAGGTCGTCGCCAGCGAAGGGGTGGGCTGGACCAGGCAGCTTTGGCTTCGGGAGTGCCTTGAGTGCCTGTTCTGCAAGTCGCAGGTCGTCGCGTGACGTGATCTTAAGGTTGATCGGTGAACCCTCAACAACCCGCACGGGCTCACCAAGCGCCTCCACGATGCAGGCTTCGTCGGTTGAGGCGAGCGAAGGAGTCTGCCGACGGTGGGCGAAGGCCCGCTTCAGCAGGTCTCGTCGAAAGACCTGTGGCGTTTGAGCTTCCCAGAGTCCGGTGCGATCGACCGTCTCGGTAATCAGGCCGTCGGCACTGACGCGTTTGAGTGTGCTCACGACGGGGGTGCCCAGGACCGCCGCTCCGTCGCGGACTGCAGCAGCGAAGACGCGGTCAATCCACGACGCAGCGAGGCACGGCCTTGCCGCATCATGAATCGCCACAAACTCGACGTCCTCGTCGAGTTTGGCGAAGCCGGCCTCCACCGAGTCGGCACGCTCAGCACCACCCGCCGCCCAGGCCATACCCATGAACGCGAGGTTGGCGCTGAACTTGTCAAGAAAGGCTTCGCGGTCTTCCGGCGAGATGACCACGACGACCTTCGCGACGTCATCTCGGTCAGAAAACTTTTCAGCCGAATGCAGCCACACAGGACGGCCAGCAAGCGGAGCGAACGGCTTCTTGTAGTTGGGGTCGGCAAAGCGGCTGCTGCGTCCAGCGGCAACCAAGATCACACCAAATCGCGGCATCAGTCGACCTGCTCAGAACATTCCCATACCGCCACCACCCATACCGCCCATGCCGCCGCCGCCCATGCCGCCCATCCCCATGCCGCCCATGCCGCCGCCCATGCCACCCATGCCGCCCATGCCACCGCCCATGCCGCCCATACCACCGCCCATGCCACCCATGCCGCCGCCCATGCCGCCCATACCACCGCCCATGCCACCCATGCCGCCGCCCATGCCGCCCATACCACCGGTGCCCTGAGCACCGCCGCTGGCGAAGTTGAACGTGCTGACCTGGCCGATACCGGAGAACAGGGGAGTTGGTGTCACGCGGACGTAACGACGGTCGGAGGAGACCACAGCGATTGCCGAGAAGTTGGCACCGTCGGGCATTGTGCTGATCACAGGCTGGTAGCCTGCAACACCACCTCGCCCAAACGGAGGCAGTACGGGGGTGCCGCCACCGGTGCCGCCACGGCTCTGCGACAGTGAATACTCAGCGGACGGATCAGCCAGAGCGTTGAGCTGCTGAGCCAAGACGGCCCGGCCGACCTGAGCCTGCTCGTCAACGATCCGTGCCACCTGGGCATCTTCAATCGGATCCTGACGACGTCCTTCGGGGACGTTGACCTCAAGGAGAAGATCTTCGCCGCCAATCACCAGTTGTCGACGAAGTCGCTCTTCACGGTCTGTACCGCGATGCAGCACCATCTCAGCGGTGACTGTGTCTGCGGCTACCTCGCCCCAGACTCGACGCACCAACAGTCGATAGGTTCCAGGAAAGGCCTGTGCGACCACGTACCGCTCTCGGTGTGTTTCGCCACCAGCCTCACCCTCCTCGTCAGCCAGCAGTGTGGCGCCGGAGTTCGAGACCGGTGAGAGCACCGAGCAGACGGCTCCTGTGGGCTCTTCGACGATCAGGTCGACATCTGCTTCGCCGCTCCAGCTGATCGTGAACTCGATATCGCGAACCAAGGAGTTGTCGATCACGCCTCGGAAGAACGTGGCCTCGTCGGTGCGAGACGCCTCTTCGAGCCTTCGAATCGTGGCCCGAGCAAGCCGAGCGGCACGCAGTTCGAGTTCCTTCTGGTCTGTTGGCCAGTCATGACGCAGCACGCCACTGCAGGCCCAGGCCAAGGCTTCAATGTCGTCTGTCTTTTCAGCCAGAGACATCGCCATCGCGTAGGCTTCGCGGTTTTGCGGCTCGAGAATGACCACCTGGCGGCAGATATCGAGGCTCCGCTCCGTCAGGCTGAAGCGGGCCAGCACCTGTGCCAGCGAGAAGAGGTGGGTCGTGCTCGAAGCAAAGTCAGCCGCCGAAAGCAGCGCTCGCTCAACCTCCGATGCGGGACGGCCAGCCGCTTCCAGCGAAACAGCCAGTGATTCGTACATCCAAGGTT
>JADHNY010000151.1 GCA_016779265.1 Pirellulales bacterium
CTGAACGTCACAGCACGCGACATCACGCCTCTCCTCTCAGAGGATGTGGCAAACCGGATTTTTTGGGTGGACATAGAGCTCCTCCGCGAACAACACCAGGCTGTGGCTCCACTCCACGACAGACACACCGCACGAGCTCAATATCCGGCTTCACCACCGCACGTTCACACCAAACGTGCAGCCGGCTGTCAGACACCGCGTTGCAGGAGACACCGCTCACTGACAGAAAAGACACTCGTGCATGCAGCACCCTCACGTTCTGCGGTGGCCGATTGGGCTACCGCCAGAGGAGGCATGTCAGTTGTGGATGGAACTCACGAGCGACTTCAGAAAGAAATGTGGAAGAGAATCGACTCTCCCGTTCCTTAAAAATAGACGCTTTCGGCCGGACGCGTCAATTCGTCGGTCTCTCCGCCGGCCCCTTCGCTCTCCGCCCCTCCCCCGCTAGGCTGCCGGCATGTTTCTCACCGAAGGACTCCTGGGCTACGTGCTCTTGGCAGCCGTGACCTTCCTCGCCGGGGCGATCAACTCTGTCGCCGGGGGAGGCACGATTCTGACGTTTCCATTGCTGACAGCGATCCTGCCGGACACGCCGTCGCGAATGGTGCTGGCGAATGTCACCAGCACCCTGGGGCTGTTTCCGAGCGCCGCGGTATCGACCTGGGCCTACCGCCGAGAGCGGGAAAATCTGCCGAACTGGGCTCGCTGGCTGTTCGTGCCGTGCCTAGCGGGAGCGATCGGCGGTGCAGGCCTGCTGATCGTGCTCCCTCCGGAGTGGTTTGAGCGGCTGGTGCCCTGGCTGATTCTCTCGGCCGCCGTGCTGTTTGCCGTGCAGCCACAGCTCTCCAAACTGGCCATCCGAGGTGCTGCCGAGCGGCCAGAGCAGCCGCAGGTTGCCAGCGTCCGCACGGCCATGATTGCTCAGTTTTTTGTCTCGCTCTACGGCGGCTACTTCGGCGCCGGCATGGGCATCGTGATGCTCGCCATGCTCGGGGCCCTTGGCCTCGGTGACATCCACAAACTCAACGGAGTGAAGAACCTGCTGGCGATGCTCGTCAACGGGATGGCCGCAGTGATGCTCGCGACTCTGGCCCTCATCGGCATCAGTGAAGCTTCATGGGTGCACGTCGCCTTGATGGCCATCACTGGATCGTGTGGGTCGCTCTCGGGCTCGCTCCTCGCTCGCCGCATGCCGGCAAAGGCAGTGCGGAGGATCGTGGCTGCCATCGGATTCGGCCTCGCCGCCTACTACATGCTCAAGGGTTGAGCAGCACACGGCCGGAGCTGATCGCTTCCCAACCGCCCGACTGCCAAACAACCGCCTGACCGCCAAACAGCGTTACCGGCCGACTGCCGCCTCGCCCCAGACTGCTGGCACCTCAAAGCCTGGCGGTGGATTGTTTGGCAAGAGGTGTGGAGCTACTGCCTCGGCAGCCAGCTCTGCAAGCTTCGCCTTCAGCCTCGCCAACACCTCGGGCTGCGTGCTGGAGAGATCATGCTCTTCGGCGGGATCTTCCGCGATGTTGAAGAGTTCCCAGCTGTCTTCGGCGGGCCCCTTGATCGAGTTTGCTCCGAGGTCTCCGTTCCGCAGCAGCTTCCAGTCGCCCATCCGCAGGGCCCCAGCAAACGGCGTACTGTTGTGGAGCACAAACCTGTGCGGCGTTGGCTCACCGTTGGCGATCGTCGGCCAGATATTCTTCCCGTCGAGGGCCTTCCCTGCATGTGAAGCCATACCGGTGAGATGGAGCAGTGTGGGCAGCAGGTCGGTGATGTGCATCGGCTCATTCACAACGCCGCCCGCCTCAAGCCGTTTGGGCCAGGCCATGATCGCAGGCACTCGCACCCCACCCTCGTAGAGCGTGCCCTTCCCTGCTCGAAACGGTCCGTTCGATCCCAGCTGGCGGATCCCTCCATTGTCGGAACAGAAGAAGACCAGCGTGTTCTCCCCCTGCGGCCCCATCGCTTCCACAGCGGTAAGGATCTCGCCTACGGCGTCGTCCATGCTCGTCACCATTGCGGCATAGGTCGCCCGCCGTTGATCTTTCCAGTCGGCATACCTCGCCCGGTCCTCTTCCTTCGCCTGCAGCGGTGTGTGAGGAGCGTTAAAGGGCACATAGAGAAACAGTGGCCGGTTGGCTGGGTGCTCGCGAAGCACACGCACCGCCTCGCGACCGATGAGGTCGGTTGTGTACCCCTCGTCGTCATTGCGTCGATCATTCTTGTGCCAGTCGTGGCCGCCATCACGGTCATGGGTGAAGTAGTCGAGAGCGCCGTTGTAATGGCCATACTGCTGATCAAAGCCACGGCTGGTCGGCAGATAGCCCGGCTCCGCATGGCCGAGATGCCACTTGCCGACGATCGCCGTGCGATACCCAATCTCTCGCAGCATGTCTGGCAGCGTCTGCTCATCCTGCGGCAGGCCGTGCGTCGCCCAAGGACGCACCACTCCACACTGCAGCCCAAGCCGCATCGGATAACGTCCCGTCATCAAGGCGGCACGTGTTGGCGAACAGACCGGCTGTGCATAGAACTGCTCCAGTCGCACCCCTTTGGCAGCAAGTCGATCGAGATGCGGCGTGGCAATCCGACTCCCGTGATAGCCCACATCCCCCCAGCCGAGGTCATCCGCCAGCAGGATCACGATGTTTGGTGGTGCGATCTGGGCATCAGCGGCCGCAGCTCTGCCGACCAGCACTCCCGCACAAACGATCATCAGCACCGCCATCGTCCGCTGCCGCATCTGCATCGCTTTCTCTCTATTGAAACCCGGCCTGTTCATGCCAACAGCTCCTCGATCACCTCACCACCGAACTGACTGAGCTGCTTAAACCTTCCAGCGTGGTAGTAGGTCAGCCGGCTGTCATCGAGCCCAAGCAGTCTCAGAAGCGTGACATGCAGATCGCGAACATGATGCACGCATTCCACTGCCTCGCTCCCGGTCTCGTCGGTCGCCCCGATCGTATGCCCTGCCTTCACGCCACCGCCCGCCATCCAGATCGTCATCGCCTTGGCATTGTGATCGCGGCCATAGGCAGTGCCCCCACGGATGCCATTGTCTGGCGAACGCCCAAACTCGCCACACCAGACAACCAGCGTTGACTCCAACAGGCCCCGCTGCCGCAGGTCGGCGATCAACGCGGCAATCGGCTGATCAACGGCCCGCACCAGTTGGCCGTGAGCTCGCTCAATATAGTCGTGGCTATCCCAGGAGCCGTGGTAGAGCTGCACAAACCGCACTCCTTCTTCAATCAGTTTGCGGGCGAGCAAGCATTTGCGTCCAAAGCCATCGGTCGGCTCACTCCCGACACCGTAACGGTCAAGCGTCGCCGCATCTTCGCTGGCCAAATCAAGGACCTGTGGCACTTCCATCTGCATGCGGAAGGCAAGCTCATAGTTCGCCATCCGGGCAGCGAGTTCATCATGTCCCGGGTGCCGCGTGGCATGCTCCTGGTTGAGAGCTTCGATCAGGTCAAGCGTCTGCCGTTGACGATGCCTCGACACTCCGGGCGGTGGCTGGAGATCGAGGATTGGCGAACCGTTAGGACGCAGCGGCGTCCCCTGGTGATGTGCTGGCAAGAAGCCGTTGCCCCAGTTCGCAGCTCCCCCTTGTGGAAAGGAGGCTGCCGGCAGCACCACAAAGCCGGGCAGGTCTTGGTTCAACGTGCCCAGCCCGTAGGTCGTCCAGGCTCCAATCGCAGGATCGCCACCAAAGCGATTCCCGCAGTTCATCTGGTACATCGCCGTGGGGTGATTCACGCTCTCCACCTGGCAGCCTCGGTAAAAGCAGAGCTCATCAGCCACGCCCGCGAGATGCTCCCAGTTTTCCGCCATCGCCGCTCCCGACTCCCCCGCCCTGCGAAAACGAAACGGACTCTGCACGTAATACCGCTCGCCACTCTCCATCGCCGACTTGTCCTGTCCATTCCGCACAAATGCTTCCAGGTGCAGATCGGCCAGCTTTGGCTTCGGATCGAAGGTGTCGATGTGTGAGGGCCCACCCTCCATCATCAAGAAGATGCACCGCTGGGCTTTGGCCGGCAGCTGCTGTGGCTTGGGCTGCAATGGCCCCTCGGCTGCAGGCGTTTCCTTCGCCAGGTCACTCGCCATCACAGCGGTGAAGGCCACGCTTCCAAGCGACGCAGCAAGGCCATAGACGGCGTCGCGACGACGCAGCGGCTGTCCCGCACTCCACTGGAAGTTTTTCATGGCTCAGTCCTCTCGCATGCTGGCTCGCTGGCAGTCTGCGGCCCTCTTAGTAGAGGTACACAAACTCGTTGCTGTTGAAGATCGCCAGGCAGATATCTGCGAAGGCACGGGTATGGCGGTCGACATCCGCCGGCTGGAGGTCTGGCACAAAGTCTTCAGCAGCGGGAAGGGTTTCCGTAAAGCGAAAGGTGTCACCGGTGTTCTCTTCGACCGCTTCCCGTTCCACCTGCGTGGGCCATGCCTCCCAACGCGGCGTCTCCTCCGGCAGTGACTGCTCAATCTCCTCCCAGGCCTGCAGCAGTCTTTGTGTCTCACGGTCACGCGGGGTGCGGCCATACGCGAGTGCGAGGCAGCGTGCCACGGCCGCCTCGTCGCTGTCTGTTTCCTGAAGACACCGAACAGCAGTGGCCACCGCACGCTGGGTCATCCTTCTGCTGTTGAGCATGGCGAACACCTGCGGCGTAACATTGGAAGCCTCCCGACGTTCGCAGGAGAAGTCGGCGGGGGGAGCGTTAAAGACCTCGACCATCGGATCGGTGAGACCACGCAATCGACAGGCGTAGAGCGTGCGGCGGTGCCGCTGATGTGGCAGGGGGTCTGGTGTCCAGGCTGCCGCAAACGCACCCATCACCTGCCGGGGCTGGAGAGCCACCTCCCGATTGATCTCGGGATAACAGGGCACGCCTCCCACCTCCGTGTTGAGCTCACCGCTCACAGCGAGCATCGCGTCCCGCAGTTCTTCTGCAGAGAGCCGCCGTGGCGGAAAGACGGCATAGGCCGTCAGACTCGGATCGCATTCCCGAAGTCTCTCGGGCTGTGGATGTTCTGCTGCTCGCTGGTAGGCGGAGGTCGCCATAATCTCCCGGTGCAAGGCCTTCAGTGACCAGCCAGTTTCCACCAGTCGATCGGCGAGATACTCCAGGAGCTGCGGATGGGTCGGTCGGCCGCCGGTGTCGCCAAAGTTGTTGGGGTTGGCCGCCAGCGGGGTGCCGAAGTGCCACATCCAGACCCGATTGACGATCGTCCGCGTTGTCAGCGGGTTGCGGGCGTCGGCAATCCAGCGGGCAAGGCCCAGCCTACGGCCGCGGACCTGCTCGGTTATCGGCTCTTCCAGCAGCCCGTTGAGTATGGACAACACGCCTGGCTGCACCAGCTCCCCCGGAGCAAAAGGATCGCCCCCCACGAGCACATGGGTGTCGTCTGCCTCGGCATCATCCGACAGCTTCTGAGGTGGTCGCACAGGGGCCGTGATCGACTTCGTGCGTGGGGTGGGGCCGTCGTAGACCGCAAGCGCGTAGGGCTCGTAGGTCTCTTCTTCAAAGACCAATCGCTGCAACCCTTTGCGGGCCACCCGCTCACGCCCAAACTGCTCGGTCGTAAAGCCAACGAGCTTGGGTGGATACGCATCCTCACTGGCTTCTTTGGCGATCCTTCTCCGAGCGGCAGGAAAAACATCTCCGGCATCCCTCGCCGAGCACTCGGCCACGATCTCTTGCCACCGCTGATCCGACAGTCCGTTGGTGGCATACCAGGCAGTCGCATTCTCCAAGAGCACCGCATCGAGTTCCCGCAAGGTCGCCTGATACCGCTGACGACGCTCGGCCAGATACGCCTGTCTGTCAAAGCCTGAGGTCTGCTCCTCCGGTAGCCAGGCGGCTGCCCGCTCTGCAAGCTGGGTCGTGGCAAACACCGCCTGGATGCTGTAGTAGTCACTCGTTGGCACGGGATCGAACATGTGATCGTGGCAGCGGGCACACTGCAGCGAGTGGGCGAGAAACGTCTCTCCGACACTGTTGGTCACATCATCGAGAAACCGCTGCCGGGCAACGCGAGCGACCTCCATCCCTGTCAGCTCCCACGGCCCCATCCGCAGAAAGCCTGTGGCAACGATCCGTTCTGGGTTGCTGGGATCGAGTTCATCACCAGCAATCTGCTCAATCACAAACTGGTCGTAGGGTGTGTCGTTGTTGAACGACCGCACGACATAGTCGCGATACCGCCAGGCGCCACCCCGGTGGAAGTCATTCGCCAGACCTGAGGAATCGGCGTATCGCACGACATCGAGCCAGTGCTGAGCCATCCGCTCCCCGTAGTGTGGTGAGCTCAGCAGCCGCTCAACCACCGCAGCAAAGGCCTCCGCCAGTGGTCGTGGATCGTCGACAAAGGCTGCACACTCCTGCGGCGTCGGCGGCAGACCTGTGAGGTCAAAGCTGGCACGCCGCAGCAGGGTCTCCCGGTCTGCCGCTGCGGCCGGCTCAAGGCCTGCGGCCATCGCCTGCTCGATCAGCTGATCAATCGGCGTGCGAGAATCGTCGACCGCTATGACAGGTGGCTCGACCGGCTGATATGCCCACTGAGCTTCGTCGACCTGTGCTTCGTCGTCCCGCACGTCCTCATACTGTGCGTCACCGTCTTCGGCAGCCGCCCTCGCCAGCCAACTTTCGTTGATAACACAGATGCAGCCAAGGCAGGCTGCCCCCATGACAAACGCCCATACACGATGAGCGATGCTCCAGCGGGCCACGTCGCGATCTGCTCCACCTTCGCCAGCCATCCGCCGCCTCACTTGGAGAAACTGGTCAGCGTCTGCCGGGTGGCCACTGGATACCAGCCGTCAATTTCTGCCGCGAGCTTGGCCACCAGATCTGGGTGCTCTCCGGCCACGTTCTGCTCTTCATGCGGGTCAGCGAGAAGGTCGAATAGCTGAGGCCGCCTCTCTTCACGCGGATGACTCGATGCATACCGATTCACCTCACCATCGTATGTCAGCAGTAGCTTCCATCGGCCATGGATACACCAGCGATAGAGCAGGGATGCCTCTGGATCGTTGATGTCGGCGATGTCGTGGGCAAAACCCTCGCCAAAGAGAGTCTCGCGGGAAATCGCATCTCCCGTCTCTAAGGCGGGCAGCAGGTTCAGTCCTGGGAGATCATCGGGGATCGCAACGCCAGCCGCTGCGAGCATGGTCGGCACGAGATCGATGCTGCTGACAAGCTCTGGTCGGCTGGCGGGCTTCAGTCGGCCTGGCCAGGAGAACATGATCGGCGTCCGCACGCCCCCTTCGTAAGGCGTCTGCTTTGACCGCGGCGCGTAGCCCTTCTTATCAGGGCTCTGTATCCAGCCGTTGTCGGTGACGTAGACAATCAGGGTTTTCTCTCGAATACCACGCTCGTCGAGGTGATCGACAAGAGTCCCGCATGTCTCATCAAACCATTCACACATCGCGTAGTAGCGGGCAACGGTCAGCGGCAGCCCGAGCGAACGGTAGTGCGCAAGCAGACGCTCTGGTGGGTTGTGCGGCGTGTGTGGCAGAAACGGGGCATACCAGAGAAAG
>JADHNY010000035.1 GCA_016779265.1 Pirellulales bacterium
AGGGGTTCTTGCCAACTTTTCTGATGCGGATGGTGATGATCCGGGAATCGCGATCACCCGCAGCAATCCGCAAGGTGGCGTTCTCTGGTATTCGATAAATGACGGTGTGACTTGGAATGAGCTGCCGACGGTCTCTGAAGACAAGCCTCTGTTTCTTGCGGCGAATTCACTGAGCCGTGTCTATTTTCAGCCTGCAGCCGACTTTATCGGAACCATCACGGATGTGATTTCCTTCAAGGCGTGGGATCAGTCTGGAGTGCTGGTTCAGCTTGGTGACGACATCAACGGTGAGGCCGCGGGTGACTGGTCAGGGTCTGCGGTAGCACTGTCTGCGGATGGCAGTACCGTGGCCATCGGAGCTGTGAACAACAGCAGCACCGAGGCTTTGGCAGGACATGTGCGGCTGTTTCGTTGGACAGGTGCAGCCTGGGAACAGTTTGGCTCGGCCATTCCAGGCGAAGCGAAAGCAGACGGCTCTGGGGTGTCGGTTGCCCTTTCTGCAGACGGTCAGACGGTGGCGATCGGAGCGGCCGAAAATGATGGGAATGGCGACGGGGCCGGTCAGGTGCGGGTATATCGTTGGGCCGGTGACTGGCAGCAGCTCGGTGAAGACCTCGACGGTGCAGCTGCTGAGGATGCGTTGGGAACGTCGGTTGCGCTCTCGGCGGATGGTGAAACGGTCGTCATCGGTGCTCCAGAGAACGATGGCAATGAGCAGAATGCTGGGCTTGTTCGCGTGTACCGCTGGAACGGAGCAGCCTGGAAACAGTTGGGAAACGATCTGCAGGGCCTAGCACTGGGAGATCGATATGGAACTTCCGTTTCCGTGTCTGCGGATGGTGCGAGACTGCTCGCCGGAGCACCGTTCAGTGATGACGGTGGCCAGAATGCAGGCTATGCGTTTCTTCACGGTTGGCTGGGTTTGGGCTGGAGTAATACAGCGCGGGTTCTAGGTGAAGCCGCTTTCGATAGATCAGGATCTGCAGTCTCTCTCTCCGCAGATGGAAGGACGTTTGCGGTTGGAGCGATTGGCAATGCCGGGAACGGCGTTCTTTCTGGACACGTGAGGGTCTACCGGTATACCGGCACCTCCTTTGATCAGCTTGGAGGCGACATCGATGGGGAGGCAGCAGGCGATCTTTCTGGGTATTCCGTGTCGTTATCAGGGGATGGCCAGACACTGGCGGTTGGTGCATACGGTGCGAATGATGACGAAGGCAGCGGAAATAATTTTGGACATGTGCGACTCTACCGCTGGTCGGGAACGGCGTGGGAGCAGTTTGGTCCAGACATCGATGGCGAAGCGGAAGGAGACGAGTCCGGTTGGTCTGTCGCTCTTTCGACCGATGGACAGACCGTAGCGATTGGATCGAGGCAGAACTCTGATGGTGGGGCCGAAGCTGGTCACGTGCGTGTGTATCGCATCGTTCCCACCAGCACGTCTGTTTCAGTTGGCACCGCCAAGGTCCGCGTTTCTCTAGCGAACGTTGCGCCAGTCCTGAACCAGACGCCAACACCAATACTCGGCGATGTTGAAGAGGACTCAGGACCACCAGTCGGCGCAGTGGGGACGCCTGTCTCCGACCTGGTCGACAAGAATGGGTCGCTGAGCAACTTTTCCGACGCTGATGGGGATGCTGCTGGGTTAGCGATTACCGGCGTGAATCTCCAAGGCGGTTCACTCTGGTGCTCCTCGAATGGTGGGCTGACCTGGACGCCGGTGCCAGCTGTTTCTGCAAACTCCCCGCAGTTCATCGTCGCGAATGAAGACAATCGGCTTTATTTTCAGCCACCAGTGGGCTTTCACGGAACGATTGTGGATGTGATCTCGTTTCGAGCCTGGGACCAGTATGGTGTGTTACGGCCGCTCAACACCGACATCGATGGCGACGAAGCCGGTGAAGCCCTCGGTTCCTCCATTGCGATGTCAGCCAATGGCCAGACGATTGCGATCGGGGCACCCTCTCGCGACGTCAATGGTGTGCGTTCTGGTCAGGTTCGAGTGTATCGCTCGACGGGAACTCACTGGGAACAGGTGGGCGCAAGTCTCGATGGTGTGGCTGCGGACGACCAGTTTGGCGGAGCGATCGCACTGTCAGACGATGGGAAGACGGTGGCGATCGGCGGTGCGTTTCATGACGGTTTTGGTGTGAACGCCGGCCATGTTCGCGTCTATCGCTGGACAGGAACTTTGTGGGAGCAGCGGGGCAGCGATCTTGTTGAGTTGGATCACTCTTTTGTAGGCCGTTCCGTGGCAATCTCAGCTGACGGAGAGGTCGTGGCAGTGGGTGCGCTGGCTGGGGGCAACATGGGTTCCGTCTCCATGTTTCGCTGGTCGGGTAGTGACTGGATGCGGATGGGGGCAGAGCTGCTTGGCGAGTCGGCAGGAGATTCCGCGGGAGAAGCTCTCGACCTTTCGGCGAATGGCATGACCGTTGCGATTGGGGCCCCGCTCAACCAAGCCAATGGCATAGCGAGTGGCCATGTGCGAATCTACCGCTGGCTTGGTGGCGCATGGGGGCAGGTCGGCAGCGACATCGACGGGTTGGCCATAAGAGACAGGACTGGCGAGTCGGTGTCACTTTCTGACGACGGAAAGCTTGTTGCTATCGGATCGCCAGGAGTGGACGACGATTTTTCGTCTGGGCGTGTTGAAGTTTTTTCCTGGACAGGAACAGTCTGGGAGCAGCGAGGCCAAACGATTGTTAGCGAAAGCCAAGGCGATCGGGTTGGCGCTTCGGTTTCCCTGTCTGCGGATGGGATGAGACTGGCTGTCGGTGCTCCTCGTGACGATGGTACTGCGACAGCGCTGCGGACGAACACAGGGCAGGTTCGTCTCTATGGCTGGACGGGCAGTGCGTGGGAGCGGCTGACTGCGGACATCAACGGGCAGTCGTATGCCGATCAGAGTGGAAGCACGGTTGTTTTGTCAGACGATGGACAGACGCTCGCCATTGGAGTGCCGGGTCGTGACGGTGCTGGAGAGGATGCCGGAGCGGTGTCGTTTGCTCGGCTGTTGCCTGGCTACAGTTCAGTCTCGACGTTGAGTGATTCTGTTGGAGTGACAGTTTTCCCTGGGAACCGGCCTCCGGAGAGTGTGTCGTTTGCCGATGTTGTCTCAGCAGTTCAGGAAGACGCCGACACATCTGGCCGGATTCGAGTCGCGACGGTGTCTGTCGTCGATGATGGCCTTGGTATCAACACGCTCTCGCTCAGCGGAAGCGATGCGATCAACTTCGAGCTTGATGGGGCTGCTGTTTTTCTCAAGGCTGGGACTGTATTGGACTATGAGACCCAAAGAAGCCTTTCGGTCACCGTCGAGGCAGTCGATGCCTCATTTGACCCGAGCACGGCGGTTGCGGCTGAACTCGTTGTCAGCGTGATTGATGTCAATGAGCCACCGACAGCAGTGCTGCTCAATAATCGTGTTGATGCAGTGCCCGAAGACGCAAACGTGGCGGGTAGGGTCAAGGTCGCGGAGATTTCGGTTGTTGATGATGCCCTGGGTAGCAACACGTACTCGATCGCTGGCGATGATGCCGACTATTTCGAGGTGGTGGACGCGGCGGTCTATGTCCGCGCTGACGTTTCCCTTGACTACGAAACACGGCCGTACTTGGAAGCAGTGATCATTGCCTCTGATCCAGCGTTGCCAGGGAGCATCGCCGTTCAACAGACGTTTGGTCTGGAGATCACGAATGTCGGTGAACCACCCTTCGGCTCCGTGATGACGCTCGTCTCCGACGGAAGGTGGTTTCTTGGGAAGAGCAACGGTTCGCAGTTCGACATGTCGATCTACGGTATCTGGAACATGAACGTTGAGTGGACATCTATTCTGCAAGGTGACGTCAACGGAGATGGACTGATCGATGTGATTGGCAGGACGCACATTGGACAGTGGTGGGTCACACTGAACCAGGGCGACGGCACAGGTGGCGGCAACCTGTTTCTCGGTTACTGGAAGGCGGACATGGGATTCAGTGATGTGGTCTGTGCCGACTTCAATGGTGATGGGCGAGATGATGTTGCTGGTCGGACTCCCAGCGGGCAGTGGTGGGTAGGACTCAGTAACGCCGATCGCCTCGGCTTTACCAATCAGCGACTGGCACGATGGACGGCGGAGGCTGTCTGGGCAGAGGTTCTTGTTGGGGACTTCAATGGCGATGGCATGGCTGACATAGCCGGGCTCGCAGACAGTGGAGTGTGGTGGGGTGCACTCGGCAACGAAGACGGCACAGGTGATGTGGCAGCGCTTGGAGTCTGGAGTCCAGCCCTTGGATTTGGGGATATCACCACCGGTGATTTCAATGCCGATGGAAAGACCGACATCGTCGGTCGAGCGGCGAATGGGCAGTGGTGGGCCGCGATGGCAAAGCCAGATGTGATCGGATTCAACAACGAGCTGATTGGTGGGTGGTCAACTCGGACCGAATGGACGAGTGTCGCCTCGGGCGACTTCAATGGCGACGGCAGTACAGACATCGTGGGGCGAGCTTCGAACGGCCAGTGGTGGGGCCTCATGTCAGACGGAACCGCTGGCGGCCTGCGAACCAACACGCTCGTTGGCTATTGGAGTCGACGCGTGAACTGGACTGGGATCATCACCGGTGACGCTGACGGCGACGGTCGCGACGACATCGTTGGAAGAGTCGCCAGTTCGCAGGAGTCTGCCCGCGGACGACTGTGGATGGGTCGGCTTGGCGAAGGAATGATGCAGAGCGAGGCGTGGGGTTTTGTCGGCGCCCCAGCAGAACTCGAAGCCAAAAAGATCTTTTTTGCCAACTTTTAACCAGCGGATTCTGCTGCTGAGCGTTTTGTGCTCGCCAGTGGCCTGTGCTGCGTAACAGCCGTCACATGGTCCCGGCTCCGCATGTGCTCCGCACGCCGCCTATCGTCGAATGACAACGCCGAATGAAAACTAGGCCCGGCGTGATTCGAACACGCGACCAAGGGATTATGAGTCCCCTGCTCTAACCGCTGAGCTACGGGCCCTTCGCATCAGATGCGTGGTCTGATTATGGACCGGCGGGCTGCGGCTTTGAAGGGCGGATAGGTTCTCCGGTGGTTGCGGTACATTACGGGTCGCTCGTTTCCTGGCAACGCGATCGCTGCCCGTGCGACATCGCTCGTCGTGCCGCATTCTCGCTCTGCTGACCTGCGCTGAAAGGACAACCTGTGACCGTCAAAGAGTTCTGTGCGGCCTTGGCGAAGCACCCCGGCGTGAAGATGCACTGGATGTTGCCGGATCAGTCGTTTGTGCCTGCCCACTACCACATCACAGAGGTCGGCAAGGTGCAGAAGGACTTCATCGACTGTGGTGGCACGGTGCGATCGGCAACGTCATGCCTGCTGCAGGTGTGGGTAGCCAACGACACCGACCACCGGCTCGAGACCAACACACTCGCCAGCATCATGGCGGTCGCGGAGCCGCTGTTGGCCACCGACGAACTGCCGCTTGAGGTGGAGTATGAGGATGGCGTGATTTCGCAGTATCCCGTGGCTGGGATGGAGGTCACGCCCTCTGGGCTGCTGTTCTCTCTGGGCACGAAGCACACCGCCTGTCTCGCCCCTGAGAAGTGTGGCGTCGATGGGACAGGCTGCTGCTGAGAGCAACAACAGGCACACCACGACGCGATGGCCGCAGGCCGGCCTCGCCGCGGGCTGTCAGGTTGAGATGGTGCTGACGGCAGCGGTCGATTGAGGCGGCGCGACGCCGGCGGATGCTATCCTGGGATGATCCTGGAGGGGCTCCCATGTCGAATACTCGCCGCACTGGACTGGGTGGAAGTCTTCGCCGCCGCGAACTGCTGCGAGCGGGACTGGGGGGCTTTGCATCGCTGTCGCTTGCGGATGTCTGGCGACGGAGGGCGTTGTTAGGACGCGCGGGGGCGGCGGAGCCTGGGGCAGCTGGTCGTGCACGCAGGCATGACACAGCCGTGATTCTTGTCTGGCTGCGGGGTGGCTGTAGCCATCTCGACACGTTTGATCCCAAGCCGGAAGCTCCGCTGGAGTTTCGCGGGCCCTTCGCGCCGATCAATACGAACGTGCCTGGGATCCAGTTGACGGAGCTGCTGCCGAAGATCGCTGGGGTTGCTGATCGCTTTACACTCCTGCGAAGCATGGCCCACACCGGTGGCGGTCACCCGGCCGGCTCACTGCAGGTGCTCTCGGGAGACCGCGACGCGGCCGACAAGCCAGCCCCGGTGCATCCAGACTGGATGAGTGTGGCTGCCTTCGCACGACGCCATCAGCAGTCGGCGTTGCCCAACTACATTGCCGTCAATCCGGTTGACCGATACGACAACTTTACGATTGCTGGCCCGGCGTATCTGGGGGCCTCGTTTGGACCGTTTCAGGTCACAGGCAACCCCGATGCGGTCGACTTTCGTGTGCCGAACCTCGATCTGGGAAGTGAGCAGGCGGCCGAGCGGCTTGCGGCGCGGGCAGGTCTTGCGGGCCGGCTCGATCGGATTGCTCGTGGTCTCGATACCTCAGGGGCAATGGAGGCGAGTGATCGCTTTGAAGCTCAGGCGCTCTCGTTGCTGACAAGCCCCGAGGCGCGGGCGGCGTTTGATCTCAGCCAAGAAAGTGATCGCGTCCGCGAACGCTACGGCCGCAATGCCTGGGGCCAGCAGTGCCTGATGGCCCGGCGGCTGGTTGAGGCGGGCGTGTCTGTGGTCACGACCGAGTTTGATGGGCCGCTGTGTGGTCGGGTTGCCAACTGGGACGACCATGCGGTGAACCATCATGTGTTTGACGCGCTCGCCTATCGGGCACCGCCGTTTGATCAGGCCGTGTCGGCGTTGATTGAGGACCTGTACCAACGGGGTCTCGATCAGCGGGTGATGGTAATCGTGACCGGGGAGTTTGGTCGCACGCCACGGATCTCGCATGTGGCCAGCAGCGGCGGGGGCGTGGCCAGCGGTAATGCGGGGACCGTCCAGCCAGGTCGTGACCACTGGCCGCGTGCCAACACGATGCTTTTCGCTGGTGGCGGCATTAAGACGGGCCAGGTGATCGGTGCGACCGATGCCAAGGGAGAGGATCCGATCGATCGCAGAGTTGGTCCGGATGACTTTCTGGCGACTCTCTACCAGCACCTGGGCATCGACCGGATTGATACCGGAATTGTTGATTTTTCCGGCCGTCCGGTCCTTCTCGCCCCACAGGGCACACCGATTCCCGAACTCACCGGCTGAATGCTTGTGACCTGCTCCCAACGCGTCCTATCCTTGAGGCATAGGAATCGTGTGAGCACGCGTGGGTGGGACGAGGTTTTCCGCGGATGGGATACTGGCAGGCAACACGGACGATGTGTCGGCGGCTGCGGTTGGCATGGCTGGTCGCTGCCTGCTGCGGGCTCGTGATTGCTGCCAGTCAGGCGTCTGCCCAGGACGATCTCGAACTCGTCTCGTTTGACCGCGATGTGATGGCGGTGCTTTCAAAGGCTGGCTGCAATGCGGGCACCTGCCACGGCAATCTTAATGGGAAGGGAGGCTTCTTCCTCTCGCTGCGAGGCCAGGATCCAGCCGCCGACTGGCAGGAACTCGTGGCATCCGCCGACGGCCGCCGGATCAACCGGATTGAGCCAGAACGCAGCCTGATTCTGCTCAAGGCGACCGCGGAAGTGCCCCATGGCGGTGGGCGGCGGTTTGGCCGAGACGATCCCGAGTGGGCGGTGCTGACGGACTGGATTCGCGAGTCGGCGACTGGGCCAGATGCGGAGGCGGCCGGCGTTGAAGAGCTCGTCGTCGAGCCCGCGGATGCGGTCGTTCTAGGGCCAGATGCGGCGGTGCCACTTTCGGTGATCGCCCGGTTTGCCGACGGCACCACCCGCGATGTGACACGGATGGCTGTCTACGAGCCGTCTGATCCGTTGGTTGGGGTGACGGCTGAGGGTGTCGTGGCCTTTGACCGGCCTGGACTGGCGACGGTGACGGTCCGCTACCTCCGCGGGCAGGCGGTGGCACGGGTGGCCGTTGTGCCACCGCGAGATGACACGGCGTTTGTCTGGAATGGTCCAGAGCCAGCGAACGTGATCGATGAAGAGATCTTTGCTCGGCTTGCCCAGCTGAGCATCCAGCCGGCTGCGGCAGCAGACGATCTCGTGTTTCTGCGGCGGGCATCACTCGATCTGGTCGGTGTGCTGCCGACGGCTGAAGAAGCGCAGGCATTCCTGGCCGATCCAGCAGCGGACAAGCGAGCAACCCTGATCGATGCCTTGCTCGCACGGCCTGAGTGGGCCGATGTCTGGGCGGGGATCTGGAGCGACCTGCTTCGCGTCGAAGAAAAGACGCTCGACGCCAAGGGAGTCGAGGTCTTTCACGAGTGGATGCGGCAGAGTTTTGCAGAGGGCAAGCCGCTCGATGTGTTCGTGCGAGAGATCATTGCCGCGCGTGGCAGCACCTATGAGGTGCCCCCGGCGAACTTCTGGCGTGCCCATCGCGAGCCGATCATTCGAGGCGAGACGACCGCCCAGGTGTTTCTCGGAGCTCGCATCGGCTGTGCGAAGTGTCACAACCATCCCTTCGATCGTTGGCTTCAGGATGAGTATCACGACTGGTCGGCCGTGTTCACCGGCATCGACTACGAGATCGTCAAAAACGAGCGCAAGGACGACCTCGACAAGCATGAGTTTGTCGGTGAACAGATCGTGCAGGTAAAGGATTTCGAGGAGCGGAAGAACCCGCGGACGAATCAGCCGGCAACCCCTCGGCTGCTCGGAGATCAGGGATACCCGGAAGGGGATCGGCTGGAGGCCTTGGCCAGCTGGATGACATCGGCAGACAACCGGCGGTTTGCCCGTTCGCAGGTCAACCGGATCTGGTTTCACTGCATGGGCCGCGGGCTGGTGGAGCCTGTCGATGATCTGCGTGACACCAATCCCGCATCACACCCCGAACTGCTCGAAGCACTGACCGTTCAGTTCATTGAATCAGGCTACGACGTGCGTGGCCTGGTGCGGCTGATCTGCACCTCGCAGGTCTACGGACTCGCCTCGCAGCATGCGGATGATGGGCCTCTTGTGAACGACGAGCGGCTCTATGCCAGGGCGATTGTGGGCAGGCGATCAGCCGAGCGGATTCTCGATGCGCAGGTGGCCGTGCTGGGAGCAGCAGCAGACTTCGCGGGCTATGAGGAGGGCACACGCGCCGGAGAAGTAGCCGGTGTGGAGAAGGTCCGTCGTAAGGCGTCTGACGGTGATCGTTTCTTGCGTCTCTTCGGCAAGCCTGAGCGGCTTCTGGCGTGTGAGTGTGAACGGAGCAACGAGCCCACGCTGTCGCAGGCACTCACGCTGGTGGGCGGCCCTGGGCTGCATGCACGCCTCGGCGACAGTTCGAATCGGCTGACCGAGCTGCTCGCCGCAGACCTCACACCCGAGCAGATTGTTGAGCAGCTGTTCTGGACCGCACTTGTGCGACCGCCGACGGCTGAGGAGAAGGCGGCTGCGGTGGCTGCGTTTGCAGCAGCGGCGTCACCACGTGAGGCAGCCGAAGATCTTGCCTGGGCGCTGGTCAATGCGAAGGAACTTCTCTTTCGCAACTAGCTGCCTGCTTTGAGCCTACCTGTGAGCTTTTTCATGTCGCACACCCATCGAGGCTGTCAGAGCTTTCATCAGACTGCGTTTGGCCGGCGGTCGCTGCTGACCGCGGGAGCAGCTGGGCTGTTGGGGCTGCAGATGACGGGAGCTCGCGGAGCCATCTCTGGTGGAGTTGATCTTCCCGTCCGAGCGAAGCGGGTGATCTTTCTCTTTCAGTGGGGAGGGCCGAGTCACCTCGACACCTTTGATCTCAAGCCGGATGCACCGGCCGAGATCCGTGGGCCACTGGCGGCGATTCCGAGTGTGGTGCCTGGGCTTCCCGTTTCGGAGCATTTCCCCGAGATGGCGAAGCGGATGGACCGGGTGACGCTGATTCACAGCATGACCCACACCATGAAGAACCATAACTCCGCCGGCTACTACGCTCTCACCGGCCATGCGCCTCCGAGTGATGATCAGCGGCTGCGAGACTCCTTCGACCTCTGGCCGGCCTATGGATCGGTGGTTGATGCCTTGCGTCCCAACCGCGGCGAGATGCCCACGTTTGTCTCGTTTCCGCACACGATTGCTGACGGCTCCGTGACGCCTGGACAGCATGCGAGCTTTCTTGGGAAACGACACGACCCGTTCTTCTTCTCGGAAAACCCGGCCAAGAAGGGGTTTCATCTGCCGCAGCTCGCTCTGCCTGCCGACCTTGAGCTGTCTCGCATGCAGCGGCGGCGGGATCTGCTGCGGGTGGTCGATCAGCAGGCGGGACTGCTTGAGCGATCGGGTGAGGTGGGGGGCTTTGATACCGCCTACGACAAAGCGATCGGCATGCTGACGAGTCCCGCGGTGAAGTCGGCCTTCAATCTTGAGGCTGAGCCGCAGGAGGTCCGTGATCGTTACGGGCCGACGAGTTATGGACAGAGCTGTCTGCTTGCCCGGCGGCTGGTCGAGGCAGGTGTCACCTTTACGACCGTCTACTTCGACCGCTCGATTGGTGGTCGCAAGATCGATTCGGGTGGCTGGGATACCCATGGCTTCGACAACACACGGATGTATGAGATCGTCGACAAGTATCACCACCCGCTGACTGATCAGACCCTCTCGGTGTTGCTCGATGATCTCGAGGAGCGGGGCCTGATCGATGACACGCTCGTGGTCTGGGTTGGTGAGTTCGGGCGGACGCCCAAGATCAACGACAACGCGAGTCGTGACCACTGGCCACAGTGCTACACGGCGTTGCTGGCGGGCGGTGGTGTGAAGCGGGGCTACGTGCATGGGGCGAGCGATGCCCAGGGCATGTTTCCCGCGAAGCATCCCGTGCGACCGGAAGACCTCGCCGCCACGCTCTACATGCTGATGGGCATCGATCCGGCCACCGAAGTGCATGACCTCACCGGGCGGCCCCTCTCGATTGCCGGCAAGCCGGTGACGGAAGTGATTGCCTGATGAATGTGGGTGTGACCGGCATGCAGAACGATGCGATGCGAGAGCGGTTGTTGCGGTGGTGGGGGGCTTGCGTGATCGCAGCCCTTGCAGTGAGTGGTGGCGTGCAGGCTGAGGAAGCTGAGCCTTCGACGGATCTTCCGGAGACGGTCACCCGTCTGGATGCCGAGCGGCGGAAGCTTGCTGAATCGCAACTGGAACTGAACGAGCAGGCGGCAGACCTGCGGCGTGAGGCGAGTGAGCTTGAGCGACGACGGCAGGAACTGCTGCGGAAGCTCGATGCGGAAGGGCAGGCCCTCAAGGCCCGTGAGCAGGCCAATGCCGAGCAGGTGGCCAAGCAGGCCGAGACGATGGCGGCCCATGCTGCCGAGATCGAACATGTGCTCCGAGCGGGTGGCAAGTGGGTCTCGTTTACCGATCAGATTGCTCCGCTGCTGCGGGCCAAGTGTGTCGCCTGTCACTCTGCTCGAGAGCCGGGGGGTGGGCATGTGCTGACCTCCTACGCTGGGCTGTTTTCCGCAGGAGCCAACGGGCCCGCGGTGGTGCCGAGTGAGGTTGCGTCACTGTTGTGTGAGGTGGTTGCCGATGGCTCGATGCCACAGGATGGTGAGCCGCTGTCGGCCGAGGAGGTGGAGCTGATTCGCCGCTGGGTGGCACTCGGAGCCCGGCTTGAGAGCGGGGCGGATCCGACCGCTTCACTTGTGCGGATCATGCCTCGCCCAGTGCCGCCGCAGCCGCCGGACCACTACCCTGCAGTCATCCCCGTGTCTGCCGTTGCGTTCGATCCGACGGGCACACGGCTTGCGTCGAGTGGGTATCACGAGGTGTTGATCTGGGATCTGGCGTCACGACAACTGGGCGATGGGCCGGAGGCCGCGGAGCAGTCCCCGGCCGTCCGCCGCCTTTCAGGCCTCCCGGAGCGGATTCATGGCCTTGCCTATGCACCGAGCGGCGAGCAGCTCGCGGTGGCTGCGGGCACGCCGGGAGTGCTTGGAGAAGCTGCACTGCTGTCGGTCGGGCCCGCAGACACAACGGCGGCTGAGTTGCCACTGACATCACTGGGGCTTGCTGATGATGCGTTTCTCGCAGTCGCATTTACGGCGGATGGCGGCCAGCTGGCGGCGGTTGCAGCCGACCAGACAGTGCGGCTGTTTGACATGGCTGGCACGACGCAGCTGAGCGAACGGGCTGATCACGCCGACTGGGTGCAGGGAGTGGCCCTTTCGCCCGATGGCAGCAAGCTGGTGACCGCGAGCCGCGATGCGACTGCCAAGGTCGTTGAGCTCTCTGGCGGAAAACTGCTGACTACGTTTGCTGGACATCGGGAGCCGGTAGCCGTGGCCTGCTGGCTTGATGACGAGCTCGTTGCCAGCGGCGGAGCGGATGGTGTGGTGAGAATCTGGAAGGCGGAGAATGGCAAAGAGGTTCGCTCCATCGACGGCTTCACAGGCAGCATCGAGGGGCTCTGCGTGGTGGCTGGTGATCGCCTGGTGATTGCAGACAGCTCCGGCGCAGTGCGGCTGCATGCTGTGGCTGACGGCAAAAAGCTCCACACGTTTCAGACTGGTGGTCGGGCCACCACATGTCTCGCCGTGTCGACTGACAGTCGCCTCCTGGCGGTGGGCAGCCTTGATGGCTCGATCACGCTCTTCACACTCGATGGTGATCTCGAGCAGGCCGCAGAGCCTTTTCGTTGGCTGGCCGCTCCTTGATGCAGCCGCCCGCAAACCGGCCCATAATGGTTCGCATCATGAGGGGAAGAGGCTCTGCGGGCCTCAGTGGTGTCTTTCAACACGAGGCTCCTAGATGCGTTGGTGCGTTGGCTGGTGTCGGCTTGGTGCTCGATCGATCGGGCGTGTGATGGCGGTGGTCGCGGCCTGTGCTGGAGCTGCCGTTGGCTGGGCCGATGAGATACCACCACAGGCGGGCAATGCAGAAGTTGCCCGCATCATGCGGGAGTTTCCTGGGCGTGGTGACCTGGGAGATGGCAGCACTCCACGCACCGCAGACGAAACGGTTACGGTGCTCGAACTCCCCGATGACCTTGCGGTCGATCTGGTCGCCAGTGAACCGTTGATCGCCCAGCCACTACAGATCAGCTTTGACGAGCAGGGCCGGATGTGGGTGGTGGAGTATCGCCAGTATCCATTTCCTGCAGGGCTCAAGGTGGTTCGGTATGACCAGCATCTGCGGGCCGTCTTTGATCGCGTGCCTGCGGCTCCACCACACCATGTGCCAGGACGTGATCGGGTCAGCGTGTTTTCAGACACCGATGGCGATGGCACTTTTGAAACCCATCAGGTGGCGATCGACGGCCTCAATATTGCCACCAGCGTGGCCGTGGGACGTGGCCGTATCTGGGTGATGAACCCGCCCTATCTTCTCGCCTATGACGATGTCGACGGCGATGCCGTGCCAGATGCGGATCCCGTGGTGCATCTCTCAGGCTTTGGTCTTGAAGACACACACTCCGTCGCCAACAGCCTCATGTTTGGGCCGGATGGCTGGCTATATGGTGTGAATGGCAGTACGACCACAGCGCGGGTTGAAACCCACTTCGGCAGCCAGCCACCGCTCGCCTACGAAGGACAGTGTGTCTGGCGGTATCATCCCGAAGAGCATCGCTTTGAGATCTTCGCCGAAGGGGGCGGCAATCCGTTTGGGCTGGAGATCGATGCCGAGGGTGAAATCTTCTCAGGCACCAACTGGGGCGAGACGCGTGGCATGCACTATGTGCAGGGTGCCTATGGCGTGAAGAACTGGGGCAAGCATGGCCCGCTTACCAATCCGTATGCGTTCGGCTTTTTCAATCACATGGGCTTTGTGGGCGACGGCCGACGCTTCACCGAGGAGCTTGTCGTCTACGACGATGTGGTGATGCCCGAGCGGTATCGCGGCCAGTTTGTGGCTGTGAATCCACTGCAGCGGCTGGTGATTGCGGCAGAAAAGATTCCCCAAGGCTCAACCTTCCGCAGCGAAGATTTTGAGAATCCCATTGAGACCGCTGATCGCTGGTTTCGGCCGGTCGATATCACAGCAGGGCCGGATGGCCAGCTCTACATGGCCGACTGGTACGACACACGTCTGACGCATGTCGATCCTCGAGACAACTGGCATAAGACAAGTGGACGGATCTACCGGCTGCGGCCCACGGCAGACACTCCTATCGACGAGGGCTTCGCGGACCTGCTGCCCTCGCGGCGGACGTTTGACCTGCGGACTCTCAGCGATCCGCAGCTGCTGCGGCTGTGCGATCACCCCAGTCGCTTCTTCCGCTTTGCAGCGGTGGAACAGCTTGTGTCCCGCGGGGATGCAGCCACGCAGGCAGCCGTTCGCAATCGACTGCTCACGGGTGAGACCGGGCGACTGGAAGACCTCTGGATCTATGCCCGTCTCGCCGGTCGTGAGGCCTTTGCGAGTGATCGCGAACTGCTGGAGGCTGTCGCACGCTCGCCGTCTCCGCACCTTCGTCGCTGGATGGTGAGGCTGCTCGGAGATGGTGGTCCTCTCAGTGATGCGACGCTGGAGGTGGTCACAGCGCTGGCAGCCCAGGAACGTGACGTGCGGGTGCGGGCACAGCTGGCCTCAACAGCGAAGCGGATCGACAGTGCATGTGGACTGTCATTGGCGCTGGCAATGCTCGTCGCAGATCGCAGTGAAGATGCGGAAGACCTGCGGCTGCCGTTGTTGCTCTGGTGGGCCGTTGAGGGCCATGTCGACGACGAGTCAGACATGCTGCCAGATGCGCTTGCCAGCATGCCCGAGCTGTGGGCGTCGCGACTGTTTACGGAGACCGTGCTCGAGCGGCTGGCCAGGCGGTGTGGGCTTGTGGCTGATGCGGCAGCCTTTGAGCTCTGCATGACGGCTGTGGAGATGGCACCGACAGATGAGCTGCGAGCCCGCGTTGTGCGTGGGTTTGATGAAGGGCTTGCTGCACGAGGGGTAACGGAGCTGCCGGAGTCGTTGGCGAAGGCCCTGCAGGCGGCACGGGCAGCATCTCCGGTTGCAGAAGTTCTGTTTGAGCTGCGTCAGGGGACTGATGGTGCCGCTGCGAAGGCGGTGACGATGCTGAACGACCGCAGCCAGCTCACGGGCGAACGGATTGAACTGATTGAGGCGGTGGCTGAGGTTCGGGCTACCGGAGGTGGAACAGCGCTGTTGGGCTGTTTGGCGGATCCAGCGGTTGCGGTGCGAAAGGCAGCCTTGGTTGGACTCTCACGGTTTGACGATGCGTCGATTGGGGCGCGCGTCGCCTCAGGCTATCAGTCGATGGATTCGAGCACCGGACTGCGGCCGATCGCGATCCGGGTGCTCGCCGGTCGGCCTGGATGGGCGAAGAGTCTGATCGCCAAGATCGATGCCCTGGAGATTCCAGCGGAGGTGGTCACGCCAGACATGCTCGTGCAGATGCAGACGCATGGGGATGACGAACTGACAGCGGCGATCCAGCGGATCTGGGGAGCAGTGCGAGCCACACCGGAAGCGAAGCTCGCCCAGATGGAGCGGCTGGCGATCCTTGCTCGCGATCCGGGGGATGCCTCGCGGGGCGTGCGGCTGTTTGCCGAGCACTGCGGCAAGTGCCACCGGCTGTTTGGTGAGGGTGGCGACGTGGGGCCAGACCTGACCGGCTACGAGCGAACGAATGTCGATTTTCTCGCACTTGCGATCGCCGATCCTTCCGCCGCGATTCGTGAGGAATACACGACCTACCGGGTGTTGACGACGGACGGCCAGGTGGCCAGCGGCCTGTTGCTTGATCGCTCGGCGGGCGGGGTTGTTCTCCGCACGGCGGAAGGGCAAACCGTGCGTTTTGCGACGGATGAGATTGAGTCTTACGACGCCTCACCGATCTCATTGATGCCCGAAAACGTGGTGGGCACGCTCAGCGATGAGCAGCTGCAAGACCTGCTGACCTATCTGATGCGTGGGCCGTGAGCGAGGCTATTTGCGAGCGGCTGGACTGGCCACACGAAAGCCGGTTGAGCTGTTCTCGTAGGTAGGCGAGCTGGAGACGTTGCGGTAGGTCAGAAAAAACAGACTCTGATACCAGGAGCCACCGCGAAGGCCTCGTGCAGGGTGAGCGATGCCTGTGAGGTCATTCCACTCTTGCACGTTGCCTTGCTGGTCAAACGTGCCATACCCACTGCTGCTTCCCGGAAAGGCCCCAACCTCGGTGAGATAGCCTGCGTTAGCCTCAAACTCGGCCGACTGGGTGACAGAAAACACACCCGCAGCACGATAGTTGGCCTGCCGGGGAGGGGTTCCGATCTGGTTGCCAGGCTCCGCGTTACTTTGGGTGGCGTACTGCCAGTAGTCGCCGGAGGAGGCGTTGTAGAAAGCCGCCTTCACCCATTCACTCTCAGTGGGGATGGTAAAGCGGGCTTCCTTGTGTGCCTGCGGGGGTATGGCATCGATATCTACGACGCCGTTGAGCGGGTAGGAGCCGTCTTCAGTGCTGCCGTTTGCCTGGCCATTGTGGAGCCAGTTGCAGAAGCGGGCAGCGTCCCACCAGCTGACATAGGTGATCGGCCGTCGAGCGGAGCCGATGACCTGATAGCGAAACGATCCGGGCTCTCCCGACCGAGCAATCCCCGCCACAATCGTGGCCGTCGCCATCCTCTCGTTGTAGAGGCCGTATGGGTCGTGAGCAGCGACGGCATTGAGAAACTCGGCGTACTCGCCGATCGTCACCTCATACATGCCAATCTGGTAGTCGTAGGGCACCGCGCCGATGCCTTCGGCGTTAGCAGCATTGCCAGAATCGCCAACGGTGACCATCTCGATCGCGATCTCACTTCGCGCGGGCAGGCAGCAGCAGCTCCAGAACAGAAAGCATCCAAGAGCACAACGGCATTGCACTGTCCGCCAATCCATGGCGAGCTCGCGCATAAAGAACCTTGCATCAAATGGTGAAAAATCAGTGCTGAGCTAGGAAAGCGTCCGCCTGCGACATCTCGGAAGCCCTGCGGCCGTCGAGCCTGAGGCCTGCTGGCCACCGTTGACACACTAGTTGTAACGCTGGCAGGAGCGATATCCTGACTGGTCGAGGCAGTCTCGCAGACGATTCAACGGGTCAGGAGTGCACAGGTTGCGGCCGCTATTTGGGGATCGCGTGGATTGTGAGAAAAGCGTCGTCGATGAAGGTTGGCCCCGCTTTTTCACCGATCAGCACCGAGAGTTTGAGCTGATCGCAGACAGCGATGCCGGGAATCGAGAGCCGCAGCTTGCGGGGACCGAGCACAGCCACCTTTTCGATGGTCAGCGAGTCGTGCCCCTCTTCTTCCGGGTTTCTCACCGAAAACTGATCTGAGCCATACCGCTTCGACCAGAGGTAGTTCCACATTTCCGCGGCAAACGCCCCTGGCCGCTGCACACTTTCTGGGTCGATCTCAAAGCTGAAGGTCAGTTCGATGCCGCCGCGAACCACTTCAACCCGGTCGATCATCTGAACCGGCTCGCGGGTATACCGCAGCCGCTCGAGACAGCCATCGAGCCCGTCGCGAGGGCCCTGCCAGCCGGAGAGGCCGACCCCGTAGAGCTGGCCGTCGGCTGGATTGATGCGGAGTCGCATCACCCCGGCAGACCACTGGTGTGGGAGCGGAATAATCGCCCCCTGCATGGTGTCTGCAACTTCTTGGAGCGACATCGTGTAGAGCCAGCCCTTGCCGAAGGACGAGTGGATCAGCCGTCCGGAAAGGGGGCCGAGCCGATCGTCACCCGCCCACACCTGGCCACCGCTTGAGCTGTCGACCTCCTGTGGCATCCAGACAATTGGCTCTTCAAAGTCGGTCGGCAGGCTGCCGCCATGTCGTGCCTTCAGCCAGGCCTCCTGCTCACGGTTCTGCGGCATGTTGCCGTAGAACGAGCCTTCGCGGATCAGGGAGATTTTGCTCGCCGGCATCCAGGGCCCCTGATTGTCAGACACGGTCAGTCGATCGTCGGGTAGGATGCCCATGCCGTTGGGAGTGCGGATGCCCCAGGCCACAACGTCGGCAGAGCCACCTTCTGGCGGAATCCGCATGATGCTTCCTGGGCGGCCGTGGTCGGTATGTTGGCCGGCCTTGGCCAGATAGAAGTTGCCCTTGGAATCGGTCTGCAGGTCAAACGAGTAGGCATGGAACACGCTGGAGACGTCGTCGTCATTCCAGAATGCCTCGATGAAGTCTGCCTCGCCGTCGCTGTTGAAGTCGTGAAGCCGCTTGAGGCCGTCGTGGCAGGTGACGTAGATCGAGCCATCGACCACCCGCACGCCAAAGGGCTCAAAGAGGCCCGCCGCAAAGCGTTTCCAGGTCACCTCATCGAGGTCGTTATCGAGTCCGCTGACGATGTAGACATCACCGCCATGGGTGGTTACCACACAGCGGCCATCATCAAAAAAGTCGATGGCAGAGGTGCGCAGCCAGGCATTCCAGGGGTTCTCAAAGGGGACCTCAACGGTGTCGAGGGCATAGCCGTTGATGCCTGAGCCCAGGGTGCCTGAGGTGGTCAGCTGCTGCGGCCAGCGGCGTGCTGAACCATGCGTGAGACTGGCAAGATCGGTGAGCTCAGCGCTCGTGAGCTGGTTGCAGGATTCACGAAAAAGGTCGAGCTGTCGCGTGGTGCTCAGCGTGCTGCGGATCACCCGCAGCTGCCGAGATCGTGTGTCGGCGGGAATCGTCAGAATCAGCCGCCCCGCATCATCAGTTGACCAGGAGCAGCCGCTGGTGTCCCCCTGAATGCTGGCTGCGGCGATCAGACCCCAGTCGGCTCCAGCCGCCGCCGGAGATGCCGGCGGCTGCGTGGTGCTGGTGGCATCTGGCTCCCAAGCGAGGAGAGTGTCATCGGTGGGAGTGAGCTGGTCCTCAGGCAACTTTGCAATGGCCGACTGGCTGAGCTGTTTGTCGAGCAGCTGCACCCAGGCGATATCGCCCTCGTAGTCGCCGCCAAAGTTGGTTGCGGTGGCGCCGATCTTCATCACAAATCCCTTGGCAGCTGGCCTGAGAAACTCACCTCGGGTGGCTTCGAGTTTGCCATCGACATAGAGACGTGTTTCTCGCTTCTGCACGACCAACGCCGCGGTGTGCCATTTGCCATCGGCGACATTGCTGGTGCCGGTGATCGCACCGACCCAGCCGATGTCGTAGACCAGACGGCCGTCACGCACGAAAAGCGTCTTGCCATCAGGCTTCCAGCTGCCGGTTTTTGGTGTTGAGGCAACGAGCGTGCCCTCTTGACCGCGAAATCGAACCAGCAGTGTGCGGCCGGGGGTGCCCAGATCAAGCGGCTCAGCCTCGTCCGCATCGATCATGTGGCGAGGCAGATTGGCGAAGGGGCGGGGTGGGGCATTGCCGGCATTTTGGCCCGTGACGAGGGCGATAGCTCCGCGGTCTGCTGGCCCAAACGGTGTCACCTGCAGCGTGTCACCGGCTGCCAGCATGCCAGCTGGCCCCGCCCCCGGCTGCATCTGGCCCACGCAGAGCTGCAGCGGCATTCCGGGGCCGATCGACAGATCGTGGGTCAGGGTGACAGGTGCGTGTGACGAGGCGACGTTGATCGCTTCGAGGAGGCTGCGGCCCTCGATCGCATAGCTAAGAATCGCCTGGTCGTTGTGGAGATAGTGGCCGCGATAAGTGAGCCAGTCGCTGCGGAGCGGACCACGAGGCGGCTTGTGTTCTTCGACAGAGTCGAACGAGCCCGCAAACGCCCACTGCCAAGCGTCGAGACCTGGAAGCGGCTCGCCATCGATCTGCGGCATCTGCTCGCCGCGCTGCTTCTGGTGGTGTGTCTCAGAGAGGTCCAGAAACCCTCCCTGCCAGGCAGCAGCCAGTCGCATCCGGTGCAGGTCGTAACAGAGCGAGACTTCTCCGGGCAGACGCAGTGAGAGGCCACTGTTGACGCGGTGGCCGAGTTGTGAGGCAAGGGCTGGCCCGTAGTCGCGGTCGACCACGATCTGCTCATCACCGCGGTGAGTGCCCTCTGGGAGGGAGTCGAGGTAGTCCTCATCGACTGGCTGATACTGCGGGTTTCGATCTTTCATGAGCGCTTCGCGGACGAAGTGCACTACCTGATACCGCTCCATCGGAGTCAGGTTCTGCAGCGGGCCCATCAGGCCAGCACCGCGGCTGACCGTGAGGAACATCCGGTAGGGATCGCTGCCAAACTTCAGCGAATCGACCCCAAACGCTCGGGCAGTCGGCAGTCGAGGTTCGTTGCCATCGCTGCCATGGCAGTTGACGCAGTGGCTTGCGAAAATCTGACGACCAGCGTCGAAGTCACGGCGACCGAGGTCTCGCAGGATGCCGGCATGGTCGAGGCCTTCGGTGTCATCCACGATCACGAGATCTTCAGGATCAGGCTGCAGAGCTGCCTGTCGTTCTTTACCCCCCTGAGCGATGTCGGCGACATACCGCACCAGATCAAAGAATGCTTGTTCGTCGCCGAGTGAATCAACGAGCCCGGCGGGCATCATCGAGACGTTGGACTTTCCCACGGCTTCGATGTCTTCTCTGGGGATGACCGATTCCTCCAGCAGATTCGTGGCCGATCGCAGCACGACCTCATCAGCATTCTCGCGGACACGCAGGCCGCTTTGCACCTCACCATCGACCGTCTGGATCGTGATCGTTTCGTAGCCCTCGCGAATCTTGGCGGAAGGCTCGAGGAGCGAACTGATGGTGTGTTCGATGGCATCCGAGAGGGTTGACGCCTCGGGCCTGGGTGTGGCGAGGTCGGGCCCCAGCGGCGTGGCGGCGTCGCCAGCTGTGTGACACCGTGTGCAGGAGGCAGCCGACGTGTGAAACAGGATTCCGCCCCGACGGGCGTTGCCTCGCAGCCGGACCTGTGCCGCCAACGTCGCAGGATCACGTGCCTTGAGATCAGCCTCCAGACCTGCGGTTGCTGGGGATGCAAGCAACATCAGGGCAGCCAGGACAGGTAGCCCGGGCAGAAGACTTGAGGCGTAGGTGTGAGCTCTGGCAGTAAAAACGGCGGCAAAGACCGGCATCGAATGACCTCATTACGGCGGTGAGACCCCCAGGAGAACACTGTCAGCCTAACCGGTCGGAAGTCCGGCCTGCGAGCAAAACACGGCAAAAGGTGCAGAAGTGAGGCCTTCGGCAGAAAAATTATTTTTTTCAGTTGCGCTGGCCGAGACGCTGCGGTTAATGAGCAGTTGGAGGAAATCCGTGTTGTCGTGCGTCTGCGGCCCCTTTCCTCTGCGAGTTTAGTTTGGTCAGACAGTTCTGATCCGAAAAATAAGGTGTAGTGCATGCGTATTTCGAAACTTGTGTGTGGCGTTCTTGCAGCTGTGGTAGCTATCGCGGCGACTCTCGGTTCAGCAACTGCTGCGGAGTGCCCACTGGCAGCCAAGAAGTCGGTCAAGGTGCGAGCAGTCAAGCTTGCCGAGAAGAAGGACATCGTTGATACCGCTGTCGGTGCTGAGGCGTTCACCACGCTGGTGGCTGCAGTCAAGGCTGCCGGTCTGGTAGACACCCTCAAGGGTGACGGTCCCTTCACCGTCTTCGCCCCAACTGATGAAGCCTTTGGCAAGCTGCCAGAGGGCACGGTTGAGACGCTCCTGAAGCCTGAGAACAAGGACAAGCTGGTTGCTGTGCTGACCTACCATGTGGTGCCCGGCAAGGTGATGGCTGCCGACGTCGTCAAGCTGAAGAAGGCGAAGACGGTTCAGGGTGGCGAGGTTGATATCGCCGTTGCCGATGGCAAGGTGAAGGTCGACAACGCCAACGTCGTCAAGACCGACATTGAGTGCTCCAATGGCGTGATCCATGTGATCGACGCGGTGATCCTGCCGTAAGGTGAAGCGTCCGGGCAAACTGTCCGGCTTCATGGTGAAAACGCAGACGGGGGCAGAGATTTCTCTGCCCCCGTTTCTATGCGCTGATGAGTGAAACCGCTGATCAGTAGAACCGCTGATAAGGTAAAGCAGCTATTCTTCGGTTGGAACTGGGATGGGGGTCTTGAGCAGGCGGAACAAATCGCTGTCGGTCGTTAGCACCACCGTCGTGTCGCTGCCGAGAGCCTCGCGGTAGAGGTCGAGCGTTTTCAGGAAGCCGTAAAACTCAGCGGCGACGGGGCTCGTGTTGTAGGCGTTGGCATAAATCTCGGAGGCAGCGGCATCAGCTTTGCCCTGGATCTCCTCAACCTCGCGATAGGCCTGCGACTGGATTTCGCGGAGATCTTTCTCTCGGCGGCCGTCGATTTTGGCTGCCTCGCCGGCACCCTCAGAGCGAAACTTCTCGGCGATCTGCTCACGCTCAGAAATCATTCGCTCATAGATCTTGGTGATCACATCACTTTTGTAGTTGATCCGCTTAATGCGAACGTCGAGCAGTTCAATACCCCAGAGTTTCACCTTGGGGATTGCAGCCTCGAGAATCTCACGTTCAAGCGCGATGCGGCCAAACTGGATCGGCGGCAGCACGCCGACAGTGGTGCCAAACTCTTCGAGTGTCTCGTCACGCACGGGCACACGATCTTTTTCGCTGCGGACAACCTCAATCAGGTCGTGGCGAGCGACGACGTTGCGGGTCTCGCTGCCGATGATGTCGTCGAGCCGTGAGAGTGCGCTCCGCTCATCGCGGAGGGCCTGAAAGTAGAGCAGAGGGTCAGCGATCCGCCAGCGGGCAAAGGTGTCGACCACGATGTAGAGCTTGTCGCGGGTGGTCATCTGGTTGGGCTGGCCATCCCATTCGAGGATCCGGGTGTCAAACCGGTTCACAGTGGAAATCAGTGGGATACGGAAGTGCAGTCCAGCATCTTCACGCCCCACATTAATCGGCTCACCCACCGGCTTGCCAAATCGGGTGATCACGACCTGCTCAGTCTGGTCAATCGTGTAGGCACTCCCTGAGAGCAGGACCACCGCGGTCACCGCCAGCAGCAGTGCAAACGGACCAGTCAGTTGGGAGAGGAGCGAGCGTGAAGGAGCCATGGAACTCTCGTCTGAAAATGGGCAGGTGGGTGGCTATCGCTGACGGGTGGCGGCGGGTGGCCGCGGGGGCTGCTGTGGGGTGGCGAGGTTGAGCAGAGGCAGCAGCTGCCGAGCCTCCTCGTCGATGACCACTTTGTTGCCAAGTGCCGGCAGCAGTTCGATCATCGTCTCAAGGTAGAGCCGCTGTCGGGTGACTTCCGGAGCCTTCTCGTACTGCTCGAGCAGCGCGGTAAAGCGAGCGACGTCGCCCTCAGCCTCGTTCACCCGCTCAATCGCATAGCCTTCAGCAGACTGGATGTCTTTCTCGGCCTCACCACGAGCCTTTGGAACCTCGCGGTTGTAGTTGCCGTTGGCCTGGTTGATCATCTGCTCGCGCTCTTGCTGAGCCCGATTCACCTCGTCAAAAGAGGACTGCACGGCCGTCGGTGGATGTACGTTCTTCAGCTGCACCTGCTGCACACGGAGTCCCATGTCCAGGGCGCTGACCACGGTGGTGAGTTTCTCAATCGCGGCGGTCTCGATCCCCTGCCGGCCGATCGTGAGGACTTCGTCGACGGTTCGGTCACCGACGACTTCACGCATGACGCTCTCAGAAATGTCACGGAGCGTTGCCACAGGCTCACGGAGGTTAAACAGATAGGCCTTCGGGTCACTGATCTCATACTGCACGACCCACTCGACATGGGCGGCGTTGAGATCACCTGTGACGATGTCGGCTTCGGCATCTGTCTCACGGGAAGCCTGGAAAGGATTAGTGGTGCCATCTGAGCCAAAGCCGAACTCGAGCTTGAGCTGCCGCTTCACCGGCAGGATCGAGACGGTGTCGATGCCAAAGGGAATCTTCAACCGCAGCCCCGGGTCTGTCGTGCCGATGTAGCGTCCAAAACGCTGCACCACCGCCACGCTCTCCGGGCCCACAGAGTAGAAGGAACCCGTCACCGCCAGCAGCACAAACAGACCGATCGCTCCAGCGATGATCAGGGAGCGGCGGTGTCGCGGGTCAAATGAGGGGATCGTGATCGTGTTGGTTGGTCCTGAGGGCATTGCGCTCTCCACCGGGGAAACGGTCTCTCCTTCGAGTGTAGTTCGAGCATCGAGCCCGTGCTGAGCCGTGATGCAAAGCGATGTGAATCAGACGGCTGCATGCGGTGGTCAGCCTGTAGGGCTCATGCCATAATTTCTCTGAAGCAGGTTCGATGAGACACCGAGTTGAGGCAGACATGCAGCTGATTTCTTTGTGGTATGGCCGGGAAGACTGCCCACTCCACGTGTGGCCGTGGTCCACGCAGAGGCCTGCGGGCTGCGGGCCGCGGCAGACGGGCATGCTGGCGATGCTACTGATGGCGACGGTGACGACCGCTTCGGCTGCAGCTGAGCTCGCAGGCGATCCACCGATCGACTTCAACCGTGAGATTCGGCCGCTTCTCTCCAACCGCTGCTTCAGTTGCCACGGTCCGGATGAGGCGAAGCGGGAGGCTGGCCTTCGGCTCGATCAGCGGGAGGTGGCGGTCGCTTCGCTCGACAGCGGTGTTCGGGCCATTGTTCCTGGGCAGCCAGGTGACAGTGAGCTGATTGCCCGGATCATCAGTGACGATCCGGATCTTGTGATGCCACCGCCGCATGCCAAGGAGCGGCTCTCTGAGCAGGAGCAAAAACTCCTCCGCAGCTGGATAGAGCAGGGAGCCGACTACGCCCCGCACTGGGCCTTCGTAGCCCCTCAGCGTCCGCCGCTGCCGGAGGTGTCGTCAGTAGAGTGGGTGCAGACGCCGATCGATCGCTTCGTGCTCGCCCGGCTGGAGGCTGAAGGGCTGACGCCTGCAGCAGAGGCGGATCGCGAAGCTCTCTGTCGACGCGTGACGCTCGACCTGGTGGGCCTGCCTCCAACCCCAGAGGAGCTCTCAGCATTCTTGCAAGACACGTCAGTGGACGCCTACGAGAAGCTGGTCGATCGGCTTCTGTCGAGCCCGCGGTATGGGGAGCGGTGGGCACGTCGCTGGCTCGATCTCGCCCGCTACGCCGATACCAACGGGTATGAGAAGGACCGTCCACGTGAGATCTGGCCCTACCGTGATTGGGTGATCCGAGCCCTCAATGATGATCTTCCCTTCGACACCTTCACCATTCGGCAGATCGCAGGCGACATGCTTCCCGAGCCAACGATCGACGATCTGATCGCGACCGGCTTCCATCGCAATACGATGCTCAATGAAGAGGGGGGCATCGATCCACTGGAGTTTCGGTATCTCGCGATGGTCGATCGTGTTGGCACAACGGGCACGGCCTGGCTCGGGCTGACCACAGCCTGTGCGCAGTGTCACACCCATAAGTTTGATCCGCTGACCCACACCGACTACTTCTCTCTGATGGCGTTGCTCAACAACGCCGACGAGCCGGAGTGGATGATCCCAAGCGACGAGCAGGCGGCACGACGTGCGGACGTTGCGGCTCAGATCGAAAAGGCCTGGGAAGCTCTTCCGGGGAAGTGGCCTGAGGAGGCTGCAGAGGCTGAGGTCGAGGAGGAATCTCAGCAAGCCGAGGCCATGCCGTGGGCGGCACTGGAGACGCGGTTTGCGGCATGGAATGCGGAGGAGTCGCAGGCTGCCGTGGCCTGGCAGGTGTCGCATCCTGAGGTGATCTCGTCGACGATGCCGTATCTCGTTGTGCAGGAGGATGGCACGCTGCTTGGCAGCGGTGACTCGACGAAGAGCGAGGTCTACGAGCTTCTCCTGCCCGCTTCAGAAACTCCGGTGCGAGCGATCCGGCTGGAGGTGCTGCCTGATGAGAGTCTGCCGGCGAACGGCCCGGGAATGACCGGTTACGAAGGGCCTAAGGGAGACTTCTTTCTCTCAGAGCTCGAGCTGACTGCCGCCGGTGAGGCGGTCGCGATCGCCTCAGCTACGGAATCGTTCGCGGGCAAGGCCTTTGCTGGCAAAGTGAGTGGGGCGGCAGGGGCGATTGATGGGGAGATGTCGAGTGGCTGGACGACCAACGGCGAGCAGGGACGACCGCATGCGGCGGTGTTTGTGCTTGCCGAGCCGCTGCCCGCAGGCATGCCACTCTCCGTCACGATGCGGTTTGAACGGCACTATGCCTGTCCACTCGGCTGCTTTCGCATTTCGGTCAGTGACGACGAGGCCGCGTCCGCTCGTGGGCATACCGCGGCTGAAGAGGCAGCACTTGTGGTGGCCGCCGCAGAACGGACTGACGAGCAGACGCAGCTGGTATTTCGGCGATTCCTGGAGTCGGCGGAAGAGCTGGCAGAGCCGGTGGCGGAGATTCGCCGGCTGGAAGACTCGTTGCAGCAGGGCACACGGACGCTGGTGATGCGGGAGCGGCCTGCTGAGAACCCACGCCCCACGCACCGGCATCACCGTGGTGAATACACGCAGCCGGAAGAGGAGGTGTCGGCAGCCGTACCGGGCTTCCTGCCCCAGCTGCCGGACGGTGTGGCAGCCGATCGGCTTGCGTTGGCCCGTTGGCTCGTCAGTCGCGAGAATCCGTTGACCGCGCGGGTCACGGTCAACCGACAGTGGCAGGCCTTTTTTGGCACGGGCCTCGTAAAGACTCTCGAGGACTTTGGCTACCAGAGTGAGCCGCCAAGTCATCCGCAGCTGATCGACTGGCTGGCGGTGGCCTTCATGGACGACTGCAACTGGTCGCTCAAACGATTGCACCGGCTGATCGTGACAAGCAGCACCTACCGCCAGGCGTCGGTGGTGTCGCCTGAACTGGCTGCCCGCGATCCAGAGAACCGGCTGCTGGGACGGGGACCACGAGTGCGGCTGGAGGCGGAGGTGATCCGTGACACGATGCTCGCTGCTGCGGGCCTGCTCTCAGAGAAAATGTATGGGCCGGGAGTGCGGCCTCCGCAGCCAGCAGGTGTGACCGAAGTGGCCTACGGGGCACCGAAGTGGGCCGTGAGCCAAGGGGAAGATCGGCATCGCCGCAGCATCTACACCTTCCAGAAGCGAACGGCCCCGTTTGCGATGACGACCACCTTTGACGGGCCGACAGGGGAGTCCTGCCTGGCAAGGCGTGAGGTCTCCAACTCACCGCTTCAAGCGTTGACACTGCTGAACGATCCGATGTTTGTGGAGATTGCCCAGGCTTTGGGCAGGCTCGCCGCAGTGGAGGCGGAGGGTGAGCAGGCAGGTCTTGAGATGCTGGCCCGCCGGCTGCTCTCGCGATCGTTGACTGCGGAAGAGGCAGATGTGATTGGCAGCTACCTTCGTCAGCAACGGGCACGCTTGGCAGCGGGTGAACTCGATGCAGCGGCCTTGATGGGGCACTCTGCCGATGCCGATGCAGATACGGCAGTTCAAACCGACGAGGTGGTGGAGCAGGCGGCCTGGATGCTTGTGGCGCGGGCGATGATGAATCTCGATGAGGCGATTGTGAAGCGATGAGAGAAGACATGCACGCGGTCAATCTGGCAGGCTTGGCTCGCACGCGGCGACACTTCTTCCACGAGTGTGGCGTCGGCGTTGGCAAGATGGCGCTGGCTGGGCTGTTGGCTGAGGCGACGCGGGTGGAGGCGGCTGATGCGGTGGCTGATCCACTGGCACCGCGGCCGGCCCACTTTCCTGGTCGGGCCAAGGCGGTGATCCAGCTGTTTATGGCGGGAGCTCCAAGCCAGCTCGACCTGTTCGACTACAAGCCCACCCTGGCCAAGATCGAAGGGAAGCCGATTCCGCCGGAGGTGATCGGCGGTCAGCGGTATGCCTTCATCCGGTCTGATGCTGGCGTGTTGGGCCCGCAGTTTTCATTTGCCAAGCATGGTGAGTGTGCCGCGGAGCTCTCGGAGATGCTGCCACACCTGGCCAAAGTGGTTGACAAGATTGCGATTGTGAAGAGCTGCCGTACCGACCAGTTCAACCATGCGCCAGCACAGCTGTTTATGAACTGCGGCTTCGCCCAGCCGGGGCGGCCGAGCATTGGCTCGTGGGCGACCTATGGTCTCGGCAGCGAGAGCCGAGATCTGCCAGCGTTTGTGGTGATGAGCACCGGCGGCGGTATCAGTGGTGGGGCAGCGAACTGGTCGAGTGGATTCTTGCCGAGCGTCTACACCGGCACACGGTTTCGCAACGCCGGCCCGCCGGTTCTCAATGTAGACTCGCCGGGAGGGGCGGATAGGCAGCTGGCGGACGACACGCTGGGGCTGGTCAGTGGCCTGAATCGCCAGCGGCTTGCAGCGGATGGCGACCCCGAGATTGCCACCCGGATTGCTGCTTACGAGATGGCGCACCGGCTGCAGGTGTCGGCTCCGGAGCTGATGAATCTCGCTGATGAGTCTGCTGAGACGTTGGCGCTCTACGGCTGCACGCCGGAGGAGGCGAGTTTTGCCCGGGCCTGCCTGGTGGCACGACGACTGGTGGAGCGAGGCGTGCGGTTCGTCACGATCTACCATGAGGGCTGGGACGGCCACTCCAATGTCGCAGGTAACGTGAAGAACAACTGCGGGAAGACCGACCAGGCCTCGGCCGCGCTCGTGGCAGACCTCGCCCAGCGGGGCATGCTCGATGAGACCCTCGTTGTCTGGGGGGGCGAGTTTGGCCGCACGCCGATGGTCGAGGCGAGTGCGGTGCTCGGTCGTAGCCAGGGGCGGGATCACCACCCCAACGCCTTCACGATGTGGCTCGCCGGAGGGGGTATTAAGGGGGGCATCACCTACGGCGAGACCGATGAACTCGGCTTCCACGTCGCTCGAGATGCGGTGCATGTCCACGACCTACAGGCAACGATCCTGCACTGCCTCGGGCTCGATCATGAGCGGCTGACATTTCGCTTCCAGGGGCGAGACTTCCGCCTGACCGATGTGCACGGGCATGTTGTGACCGGTATTCTCTCCTAAGCCTCCGTATGTGGAGTGTTTCCTGGGGAGAATTTTTCATGCGTGTTTCTTTGATGAGCCGTCGCCTGTTTGCGATGGGCTGGGGGATGGTGGTTTCCGGTGTGTCATTGATGGGAGTCGCTGGGGTTCACGGAGCTGATCCCTGGCTTGAGGTCAAAGGTGGTGAGGGGCCAGGGAAGGGCAAGCGGGTGGTGCTCATCAGTGGTGATGAGGAGTACCGCAGTGAAGAGGCCCTTCCGCAGCTGGCGAAGATTCTCGCCCACCGGCATGGCTTCGACTGTCGGGTGGTGTTTGCCATCGATGCCGAAACCGGCGAGATCGACCCTGACAACCAGGGCAACATTCCAGGGCTTGAGGCTCTGGCAGATGCGGACCTGATGGTGATTGCCACCCGCTTTCGCAAGCTGCCGAGTGAGCAGATGGAGCATATCGATGCCTATCTGCGTTCTGGCCGGCCTGTCGTTGGGTTGCGAACAGCCACCCATGCCTTCAACGGGATCGGGGATAAGGCCTTTGCTCACTACAACAACGGCTACGGTGGGGAGAAGGAAGCCTGGAAGGGTGGCTTTGGCCGGCTGGTGCTCGGTGAGATGTGGATCAGCCACCATGGCCATCACGGCCGTGAGAGCACCCGTGGCCTGCTCGCCGCCGCCGCCAAGAACCATCCGATTCTGCGGGGGATTGCTGATGGCGATATCTGGGGCCCTTCCGACGTCTATGGTGTGCGTCTGCCACTGCCGGGCGACTCCACGCCGTTGGTGCTTGGGCAGGTGCTCGCGGGAATGACGCCCGATGCTGAGCCGGTTGATGGCCCCAAGAATGAGCCAATGATGCCGGTGGCCTGGGTGAAGACCTACCAGATCGACGACGGTCCTGAGGGGCGGGTGTTTACCACCACGATGGGCGCGGCCACGGACCTGGTTGCTGAGGGCAGCCGGCGGATGGTCGTCAATGCCTGCTACTGGGCAGTTGGCCTGGAAGACGCCATCCCGGAGAAGACCGATGTGGCTGTGGTTGGTACGTATGAGCCGACGGCGTTCGGCTTTAAGGGAGCTAAGAAGGGGCTGACTCCAGCTGACTATGCCGGCGAGTGAAACGGCTGGAGGCTGACTGCATCTGCGACGGATCGCGGGTCTACAAACAAAACAGCCGCTGCTCTCCTGCGAGCAGCGGCTGTTTTTTTGTCAGCAGAAGCCCAGCGGCATCAGCCGCCTGGGTTGTTGTTCACGCCTGGATCAGGCAGATCAAAGTACTGCGGCTTCCGCATCGTGCTGCCCGGGTTGAGCAGGCTCTCGATGTCCGTCGAGAAGAGCGTAATGGTGAAACCACCGGTGAGGTTGCGGAAGCGATCGGGCAGCTTGAGCACGTAGTTCATGCCACCGCCCGTGACCGTCGCACCCTGCACGAGGATTTTCCGTCCTCGGTGCTCAATCATGAACGCGTCAACTGTTACCCCAGTCACAGGCTGATTGAAGTCAATCAGCACCGTGCGGTAGCCCTCAGCAGGATCAGGCCCCCAAACGGCAGACGCTGTGATGTCGGCACCATTTGTTGCATCGACCTGAACAATCACAGTGCGGGCTGGCGTTGTGTCAGCACCAACGGTGGCGGTCAGACTGTGCACGCCATTGGCCAGCGGGCGAGTCGTGTACGACCAGGTTCCTGCTGCCGATGCCACCACGCTGCCGAGCAGTGTGGAACCGTCTCGGATCTCGACCACCGACGCCGCGGGTGCTGTGCCGGCGACCTCCAGGGTGGCGTCGTCGGTCGTGCCGTTATGAGGCACATCACCCTGCACGCTGCCCGCGTTGTCGGTCACGCCAGTGATAGCGAGGACGCCCGGGGTGACCGGCGTGTCTCCACCTGTTGCAGCGACCGTCAGCGTCCGGATTGCCGAGAACGCACTTGAGTTCCCCGCTTCGTCGGTGGCGATTGCCTTAAAGGAGTAGGTGCCGTTGACGAGTGGCGATGGCGTGAACGACCAGTTGCCGGTGGCATTGGCTCGCAGGCTGATACCACCTTCGATGCTGGCCGTTCCGTCAGGCAGCGTCACGAAGATGCTGATGTAGGCGTTTGGCTCAGCGGTCCCGGAGATCGTTGGTGTCGTATCGTCGGTCGTGCCACCGTCGGGGATCGCGCCTTGCACCGTACCAACATTGTCCGTGATCGCGGCGATCGCCGGGACGGATGGCGGCGTGCGGTCGATCGTGACGGTGTAGGTCGCCGACACACCCGTGCGGCCCAGCGGATCGGTGACCGATGCTACGAAGTCGTAGGTGCCGGCAGCCAGAGACACAGTGACGAGATTCCAGTCGCCGGTGCTGTTGGTGACCGCACGTCCAATCTCGGTGCCACCACTCTTTATGATGACCGTCGTGAAAGGTGATGATCGACCAACCAACGTCAGCGTCTGGTCGTTTGTCCGCCCACCGTTCTCAACACGGCCGGTGAATGGGTCGATGTCGTCGTTGACCCGATCGATGGAGACCTCTGGGGCCTCGGTGTCGATCGTGATCGTATAAGCGGGTGACTGCGGGCCAGTATTGCCGGCGAGGTCTTGTGCCAGTGCGGCAAACGCATGGATGCGGTTATCGAGGTCAGCAGTTGGTGTGAAGTTCCAGATGCCAGCGGAGTCTGCACGCGTGGTGCCGAGCAGGTCGGCTCCGTCGTACACGCTTACGATACTACTGCCCTCGGCGGTGCCGTAGAGCGTTGGCGTGGCATCATCGGTGATGCTGCCGTTTCGCACGATGCCATTGATCAAGCCGGCATCGTCGTCGATCGCTGTGATCGCAGGAGCAAAAGGTGCGGTGACATCGACCGCGAGATCGGCGGCGTTTGAGCCGGGTGAACTGGTTGCCCCCGAGAATGTCTGCCGGACCTGCACAGTGCCAGCGGCATAGGTGCGGGGGAGGAGGCTGAACGAGTCGCCCGAACCCACCTTCCAGGTGATGCCATTGTTTGTGCTGTACTCCCAACTGCCTCCAGTAATGAGGTTGCTGACGGAGATGAGGCCATCGTTAGTGATGCCATCGTCGTCATAGAGGCCGGTGTCATTCACCAGAGTCAGTGTCGGAACCTGCAACGGAGTGAACGGACCAGCAAGCCCCCAGTCACTCGTACCGAGGTCGTTGGTTGCCCGCAGCCGGTACTGATACGACTCGCCGTCTGTCAGGCCAGTGACCAGGATGGACGTTTGCACAGGATCGGGCAGCGTCACACTGGTCCACGCGCCACCGTTCTCGCTCTGCTGAAGCTCATAGGCGGTGATCGCAAGCCCATTAGCTGAGGCTGTCCAGTCGAGGCTCACTTGTCCCTGGTCCGCAGTACCAAACAGTTGAGGAAGTGAAGGCTTGTCAGAAAGCGATATGGTGAACGAGATCGAGCCGTCGTTGGCATTTGGCAGCAGCGGTCGACCGGCCAGGTCTGTAAGCAGCCCAGGCCGGAAGCGAGTAGGAGCACGGGTTGCTACATCGATCCGGTAGGTGCCCAGCGGATAGACGGCAGCCGACTCGAAGACAACCTCGTTGCTCGCCTCGAGGAAGCGGTAGAGGTAGTCAGCTCCCTCGATCAGCACACGTTCCATCGAGGCGGGAGCCCCTGGGTATGGAGAGTACGTGATCACGAAGGCGTCGGACTCCACCGTCGCCTTGTCGATGCCCACGCCGATGTCGTTCAGTTGCAGGACCATCCGCGAGCGGCCACGAGCGGACTGTCGCTCCAGCCGCACCATGTTGGGCTGGAGTTTCTCCTGGTCGATTGGTGAGTTATCAAGCGGGACTGCCAGAGCAATCGTTGGCTGGGTGAAGTCGACGCGGTCGACCGCACCACGGTCTTTGAAGACGTTGAGGCCGATGCCAGGTACAGAGCCAGCGATGGCGGGGTCGTCTGCACGAAGCTGCCCGTAAAGGTCGCGAGCCGGTGCGATCACTGGCGATGGCGGCAGCCCAACTGCGTTCTTCACAACCACAAAATCGTTGCGGTCTTGTAGGACGTCAATCGCGCTGTCGATCGCGGGCGTGAGTTCTGTGAGATAGAAGTTTTCGGTCGAAGCGTTGACGAACGGGTCCGCCGGAAGCGTCATCCCGTCGTTTTCAATGGCGCCACTCACCGGCGAACCGACGTTGTAGTGGGCCGAGAAGCCGACGACCGTGAGTTGTTGGCTGGTGCCGTCTACCTCAACACCTATGTCGAGCTGTGAAAACAGGTTGTTGAGAATCGTCGGTGCAGCATTGTCAGTGACCTGAATGCCGATTCCACCAGCGGTGTCTCCACCGTAGATCGTGTTATTGATAAGGCGACCATATGGCACGACCGCATCTGGCACATTGCCGACGTTGGGATCCCCGCTGAAGAGGATGCCAGCCTGGCCGCTGGATGCCACGATGTTGTTGACGATCACCGCACCTGGCACCAGGCCATCGTGGTTGATCGTCGGCAGGTTGCGAGCAACGCCTGGATGCGGAGCGTTCGTGCCGGGAGTCCGCAGGCCAGCATCGATGCGGATGCCGTACTGGGCTGCATGGCTGACGATGTTGCTCTCAATCAGGAACTGCCCCTGTTCTCGGAGGAAGTTCTGGTCGCCAACAAGACCGCTCGTGCGGATGATCGGTGCGGTGGTGATCTCCGCGTTGGCGACTGTGATGCCACCCGTCTGTCGACCGGACTGGAAGAAGCCGATCACGGTCTCGGCAGTCAGCTGGGTGACACCGAGCTTGGCGATCAGGTCGAGTTCGAGCCTTCTGGTTGCTCCTCCAGTGGCGGTAAAGGAGGCGACAGTCGTCCACGAGATGCCTCCGTCGAGACTCACCGCGACACCGTCACCGTAAGGCAACTGCTCAGAGTCTGTGAGTCGGAAGATTTCAGGAAGCGTGGTGAGTGTTTCCCCTGTATTTGTGGCGAATTCAACAGTGAAGAATGCCGCCGGCTGCGTGTCGAGATCGATGTTCCAGAAGACCGCGTTGTGCTCGGTGGTGGAACCAACACCGCCGAAGCCAGATAGCCTGAGACCGGCAGGGTTTCCAAAGAAATCGACCTGCGGAGTGACGGTGCCTGTGCCACGAGTGGTGACCACGGTTCCATCGACGTCGCTGAGCGTGTTTTCTTCGAGCGTCAGAACCGTCTCCGCGGCCTGAGGCACGAGCCGGTCGTTGGTGTCGAATGTCTGCGTGATAGCCACAGAGTTACCGAGAGGGCCGGTGAGCTCCCCATACTCGGTGCCGCGTCGGATCTCCAGCTGATACGGACCCTCGAGGACCTGCTCGAAGTAGCTCCCGCTTGTCGGGGTTCCCAGATTGAAGAATGCTGTCTGGTTTGGCTGTGCATTGGTGACCATTTCGCCACGCTCTGCGAAGCCAACGATGATGTTATCGATGTAGAAACCTTCGTGGTTGTTGTTCTGACCACGTTCTGTGCTGCTAAAGTTGCCCGTTGTGCCAGCCAAGCCAGAGATGACATTCTTCACCTCTCCAGTGCCGTCGGCTGCCGTGAAGTCGAGCCGAGTGCCGGCAAGTAGGGTGACCGCCTCACTGAGAACAACCGTGTTGGTTGCACGAGAAACAGACACGACGGTGACGCCATTCGGGA
>JADHNY010000152.1 GCA_016779265.1 Pirellulales bacterium
AAGGAGAGACTGTTCATCGAGGGGACTCACTGGGCGGTGTGAAAGGGGCGGTGTGGGAGAGGCGGTGTATGAGGGAATAGTGGTCGGGACCTGCTTGGGCGTGTTGGCCGGGGTGCGTGTCACATGATCCATGGCTCGCGGGCAGCGCGGGCACGCAGCCGGTTGGCTGCGTCGTCATTGACGAAGGAGAGCGTGACAGGATCGAAGGTCAGTTTTCGCTTGAGGATCCAGGCGATCGCAGCGGCATGGCAGAGCACATGACTGCTGGCCATCACATCTGGGTTGCAGGCGGGCTGCTGCCGAGTCTTCACGCAGTTGAAGAAGTCGCGGACATGCCACTTCGGTGAGGTGCCAGGCTCATCTGGGACCGGCGGCAGGGCGGCGCGAAGCCGATCGTCAGACACGGCCGTGCGGCCACTGTCACCAGTTTCGACCCAGCCGCCGTCACCCTCGTATCGCACGGGGCAGGTGCCGAGGCCCATCCAGCCGGCTCGCCGCATCACGAGTTTCACGCCATTGGCATAGGTGCACTCAATGACGTTGTCGCCCGCAACCTCGAGAGGCTCGTAGGTGACAGGCATCGTGCCATCCATCTGTAGGGCCCACTGACAGAGGTCGGCTGTGTGGGCTCCCCAGTCGAGGAGCTTTGCGCCAGAGTCGAAGTCATGGAAGCCTCGCCAGCCACCATCGACATAAGACTGATTGAAGGGCCGCCAGGGTGCTGGCCCCAGCCACATGTCCCAGTCGATGACTTCCTTGTCGGGCTCGGCCTGGGCGGGGAGCCAGTCGTGGCGGTCGATCAGCTCGTAGATCGAGGCGTGGACGGTGTGAATCGTGCCAAGTTCGCCGTTCCAGGCCAGCTCTGCCGCGCCACGGAAGTTTGGCACGTTTCGCCGCTGGGTGCCCGCCTGAAAGATGCGGCCGGTGGCTCGCATTGTCTCAGCCAATCGCTGCGTGAGATCGATGCTGATCGCGCAGGGCTTTTCAGAGTAGACGTCCTTGCCGGCTCGCGCTGCGAGCATCGACGCCGGTGCATGCCAGCGATCGCCGGTGGCGATCAAGACCGTGTCGATGTCGGGGCGGTCAAGCAGTTCACGGAAGTCGCGGTAGGTGTCCACGCCCCGGCCGTGCTGCTTCTCACCCATCTCCTTTACGGCGGCTCGGCGGTCTGCCCGCACGTCGGCCACAGCCACAAACTGCACATCGGGCTGCTGCAGCATGAAGCTGAGCACGTAGCCACCGCGGTTGCGGATGCCGATCCCGCCGAGCGTGATCCGTTCACTTGGGGCGACCGCACCATCGCGTCCAAGCGCGGTCGCCGGAATGATCGTGGGGAAGGCAAACGCGGTCGAGGCGGCGGCGGTGGTGCTTAAAAACCGTCGTCGAGGGAGCTGCTGTGCTGGACGACCGGAGGGAATGAGTGTGTTTGTATCTGTCGTGCTTGGTGATGTTTGCAGTGGCGGTGTCTGCGAACGACTCGAGGAAGCGGCAGAAGTGGATCGTGTCATCGTGAGTTCCCCGTGTGAAGCTCGCAACGTGCGGAAGCGGCATGCGTGTCCCCGATAAAGGCAGAGCGTAGCACGGCCACGGCGGGGCTGCGATTGTGCCGAGCCCCATCATCCCGGCCACCGATGCGGGGATGCTATCCGTCGGCTGAGGGCGTGCGGTCGTCGGCGGTTGGACGACGCCCCTGCACCTCAAGCCGAAGAATGGCAGCCACAGTCTTGGCGTCTTCGATGCGGCCATCGAGACACATCTCCACCGCGTCGTCCCAGTCGACCACGTGCGTGTCGATGGTTTCACCCGGCTCGAGTGCCTGGGGGCCGGGAGTGAGGTCGCGGGCCACGAACACATGCATCCGCTCCCGCAGAATGCCTGGCGACATCCAGAGTCCTGGCACCTCGTCAAGCGTGTCGGCGCGGTAGCCAGTTTCCTCCTCAAGCTCGCGGCGGGCGGCCTCGATGATCGGCTCGTCACGGTCGAGGGTGCCGGCCGGAAGCTCCCAGAGGGTTGTGCCGACGGCCTTGCGGGCGTTGCGAATCAGGCAGAGCTGATGGTTGGGCAGCAGTGGCACGATCACCACGCTACCTGGATGCTCGACAATCTCACGGCTCCTCACGCTGCCGTCGCGGCAGTCCTCGGCCACACGCACCACCCGAAATCGCTTGGTGACGAGCAGCTCGGTCACCGGGTGTTTTTTGCGGTCGCCGCGTGTCGCGGCGGCGTTGGCATGGGGATCGTCAGACGCAGACCCAGGGTCGGGAGAGACAGGCATCGGTGGTTCTTCAGGGAGGAAGGCGAAGGCGGAGGTTCCGCAGTTGCAGCAGAAACCGTGCGCACGCCAGACTGATGATACTCGCCGGGATCAATCCTTGATGACCTGAGAGAGGCCTGCTGCCGTGCGAGCGGCTCGATGGCCGATGTGAAGACTCACCCGCGTTCGTGGAGTTGTGAAGAGCTGCATGAGACATCACCACCGACTTTCTCCTGGTTTCCTTTCTGCGGGCCTCGCTCTTGGCGTGTGGGCTGGTCTGCTGCTGACGTGGACGGCTGCTGGCATCAGGCCTGCTGCCGCGGCCCGTGTCGACACACTCCTGCCTGATGCCTTTCGCTCTCCGGTCGCTGTGGCCGTGATGGCTGGCGGTGAGCGTGTGGTCACTGCCAATGCCGATGCAGGCAGCGTGTCGTTGGTTGATCCCAGCAGAGCGGTCGTGGTTGATGAGCTGATTGTGGGAGAGGAGCCGGCTGACATCGCGGCCTATGCAGACGATTCTTTGGTCGTCACGACTCTCCATGGCGGTGATCTTGTCGTCGTGCGGGTGCAGGGCGACCGATTGGTGGAAGTGGGGCGGTTGCATCTTGGACTGGAGCCCGCTGGTGTGGCTGTATCGGCGGCAACCAACATTGCCTGCGTGACGCTCTCCGCGGTTGACCGCGTGGCGGTGGTCGATCTGGCCACGATGACAGTGCGGGCCGAGGTCACCGTTGGCCGCATGCCTCGGTTTGTGCGGTTCGCTCCCGATCAGACGACCGCTGCGGTGACCTGCTCAGCAGACTCAGCAGTTGTCCTCGTTGACACGGTCGCAGGGGAGGTGGTGTCGCGGCATCCCTTTAAGGGGCTCAATGTTGGCCAGCCAGATTTTGCTGCCGATGGCCGCACGATCTGGTTTCCCTGGACGTACGACGGCGGGAGTCATCCGTCGCGTGGCAATATTCGACGTGGCTGGGTGACTGGCAGCCGCGTTGGGAAGCTCTCGCTCGATGCAGACGATGGTGCAGGGGCCCTATCTGGCCTGACGCTCGATGTGTCGGGGCAGGCGGTGGGTGATGTTCGCGGGATGGCAGTCATTGATGGTGGCAGCACCCTACTGGTCACGGCGGGTGGCACCCACGAACTCTTGCGGCTGCATGAGCCCGGCGATGGCGAGGCTGCCATTCCCTACACCCAGATCAGCGGACTTGAGGTGATGGAACGTGGCTTGGCCGCGGATCCTTCCCGGTTTCGCCGGCTGAGCCTTGGTGGCCGACCGCTGGGAATCGTGGTTGATCAGCCGCGGCGGCGGGCCTACATCGCCAACCGACTGCGTGACAGCCTGCAGGTGATTGATCTGGACCGCTTTGAGCTTGTGGAAGAGGTGAGCCTGGTTGCCGCGGCTCCGACCGATGAGGCCGCACTCGTGCGACAGGGCGAGGCGGTGTTTTTCGACGCAGGCCGCAGCCTCGATCAGTGGTACAGCTGTCATACCTGCCACTACGAAGGGGGCGGCAATACGGTCACTTTTGACACGCTCAACGACGGGTCGACCGGCAGCTACAAGACCGTGCTCCCGCTCTACAGCGTGGCTGAGACTGGACCATGGACCTGGCATGGCTGGCAGCAAGACTTCGACGCGGCGCTCGCCAAGTCGCTCGTCGACACGATGCAGGGGCCGCAGCCCACCGCGGAAGATGTGGCGGCCCTGGCAGCCTATCTGCAAACGCTTGAGCCTCCTCCAAGCCCGTATCGCAATGCCGACGGCTCGCTCTCTGCGGACGCCGAGCGGGGACGGCTGCTCTTTGCCAGTGCGCGGGCTGGCTGCACCGAATGTCACGCCGGCTCACGTTTTACCAGTGACGAACTCTATGAGGTGGGGCTCGCCCGCAGTTCGGATCGCTACGAGGGCTTTAGCCCGCCGTCGCTGCAGGGGCTGCACCGCAAGACTCGCTTTCTCCACACGGGGAAGGCCAAGTCACTTGAAGATGTGCTCACGAAGTACCATTCCCCCGAGCAGGTGCTGGGGCTGGAGCCACTTGGTGAGGAAGAGGTTGCCGATCTGGTGGCCTATCTGAAGTCGCTCTAAGCGGCCTGGTTATTTCTCTTGGAGTTGCCCTGATGCGACAAGGTTGGATCGCGGTCTCGCTGTGGTTTCTGGTGGCAGTGTCGGTCGTTGGGCTGGCGACGACTCGGGCCGATGAAGGGATGTGGCTCTTCAATGCGCTGCCCACCGGGCTGCTCAAGGAGCGGCACGGCTTTGAGCCATCGCAGGAGTGGGCGGATGAGCTGCGGCTGGCGAGCGTGCGGTTTAACAACGGTGGCTCGGCGTCCTTTATCTCACCAACCGGCCTCGTGCTGACCAACCATCACGTGGGTGCCGACACTCTCGGCAAGCTCTCCACGGCGGAGCGTGATCTTTTCAGCGAAGGCTTTCTGGCCAGGACACCAGCAGAGGAGCTCAAGGCACCCGACCTCGAGCTGAACCAGCTGATTTCGATTCAGGATGTCACGCAGGAGGTGAAGTCAGCGGTTGCTGACGGCATGTCACCGGAAGACGCCCTCGACGCACGCCGTGGTCGTATTGCTGAGATCGAGAGTCGCGAAAAAGAGAAGACCGGCCTGCGGTGTGATGTGGTGGCCCTCTACGGAGGCAACCTCTATCACCTCTATCGCTATCGACGGTTTACTGATGTGCGGCTGGTCTGGGCACCGGAGCGGGCGATCGCCTTCTTCGGGGGAGATGCCGACAACTTTGAGTATCCCCGTTACGACCTTGATGCCTGCATCTTCCGCGTCTGGGAAGATGGAAAGCCAGCAGAGCTCGAGCACTACCTGCGTGTGGCCACGCAAGGCACGAAGGCGGGCGAACTGGTGTTTGTGTCGGGCAATCCTGGTCGTACCCAGCGGCTGCTCTCAGTCGACGCGCTGCGTGAGATTCGCGATCGCCAGCTCCCCGCACAGCTTGATCTGATCCGTCGTCGTGAGGTGCTCCTGCAGCAGTTCTCGCTGGAGGGGCCCGAGGCAGCACGACGTGCTCGGAACAGCCTGTTCGGTACACAAAATGGCCGGAAGGCTCGTCTCGGGGCGCTGGCGGCGCTGCAGTCGCCTGGGGTGCTGCAGTCGAAGGTCGTTGATGAGAGCCAGCTGACCGCCGCCCTCGGGAGAGACCCTGCGTTGCTCCCGCTGCTGTCTGCGTGGGACGCGGCTCGGGCAAATGCGAAGGCCCGCTCAGCACTGCAAGGAACGGGCCTGCCAATCTCGTCGCGGCTGTTTGGCATTGCTGAGCAGATCGTGCAGATGGCGGAAGAAGACACCAAGCCGTCTGGTGAGCGACTGCCCGAGTTCGCTGATGCGGGCCGTGAGTCGCTGCTGCTTTCCCTGTACTCGCAGGCACCGGTCTATCCCGATCTGGAGACCGCACTGTTGGCCGACTCGCTTGGGCAAATGCTCGAGCGACGGGGCGCGGACGATCCGCTGGCTGCTCGTGTGTTGGCAGGCAGGTCGCCGGCTGACCGGGCAGCAGAGCTGATCGCGGGCACGGGACTGGCCGACGTGGAGACGCGGAAGAAGCTTGTCGCGGGAGGGCAGGCCGCGGTGGCAGCGAGTGCAGATCCGCTGATCCGGCTGGCGGCGCTCGTCGATCCGGAGATGCGACGCGTTCGGAAGCTCGGCGATGAGCTCGCTGAACGGGATCGGCAGGCGGCGGACATGATGATGCAGGCACGCTTTGCGGTGCGGGGAACGTCGGAGTATCCCGACGCGACCTTCACGCTGCGGCTGGCTTTCGGCACCGTGGCGGGGTATCGCGAACAGGGCAAAGAGGTTGCCCCCTACACGACCATCGAAGCCGCGTTTGCCCATGAGGAGTCGCATCGCACCGCCGATGGACCGCAGCAAGACTTTGCCCTGCCGGCGTCGTGGCATGCTGCCCGTGAGCGGCTCGACCTGGCGACACCGATGAACTTCGTCTGCACGGCCGACATCATCGGTGGCAACTCCGGCAGCCCAGTGGTCAACCGTGCGGGCGAACTCGTGGGGCTGATCTTCGACGGCAACATCCAATCGCTCTCCGCGTCGTATGTCTACGCGGATGAGCAGAGCCGAGCGGTTTCGGTTGACGTGCGAGCGATCATCGAGGCCTTAGACAAGGTGTATAACGCCACTGAGCTCCTGGCTGAGCTGCCGTGAGCCGGACGGGATGTGGGTGTGTTTGCACGGAGATGATGGCATGAGGCGAGGCTGCGAGGAGGCAGTGGTGAGGACGCATCTACGAAGGGTGGTGGCGGTGGCGATGCTTGCCTGTGGACTGCTCGTCGCACGCGGAGATGAGCCGGCTGCAAGGCCACTGAAGCCACTCGTGCGTGGTGCGGCAGATGCGGTGAGCGGTCGTGAGGAGACGACCAGGATCCTGCTGGTGCCGACCGCTCTTGATCATCCCTACGCGACGCACATGTACACCCCGGTGTGCAGTCTGTTGGCGGCCTGCCTTAATCAGACGCCGGGTGTGGAGGCGACGGTCTCGGCGGACCTTGACTGGCCCAGCGATCCCGCCGTACTTCGCGACGTTGATGCGATCGTCTACTACTCACGTCCAGCTGGCGACATCGTGCTCTCACCGGCACACCGGGAGGCGTATCTCGCCTTGATGAAGAAGGGCGTGGGCTTCACGGCTCTGCACTGGGCGACTGCCGCCGAGGAGCCCGTCGGCCTGCTCTACGAACAGATGCTGGGGGGATGGTTTAACTTCGCGTTCTGTGGGCTGAAGGTGGACAAGCTGCCCCTGCTGCAGAAACAGCCGAGCCATGCGGTATGCAGTGGATGGCAGCCGTACGAAGTGCGGGATGAGTTCTATCTCAACATGAAACTGCATCCCGACGCGGTACCGGTGCTTGCTGTGACGGTAGACGAGGTGGAGCAGACGGTCGCCTGGGTGCTTGAGCGTGAGGGAGGCGGCCGCAGCTTTGGTTCGACACTTGGTCACTTCCACGACAACTACGCGATCCCGGAGTTTCGTCGTGCGATCGTCAACGGGATTCTCTGGACCGCGGGTGTTGAGGTTGATGAGCGGGGCGCTGCGGTCGAGCTGTCGCCGGAGCAGCTGGAACTCCCGCCCCCTGAGGCTGCAGGCCCGAAATAGCGGTGGTGGCCGCTGGTTGGCCTGCGAGAACCGCCGCCTTTCGTGGTACGTTTGAGATGTCACGAAGAGGGGGAACTATGCGTTTTCAGACAGCCTGTGCATTGATGATGGCCG
>JADHNY010000153.1 GCA_016779265.1 Pirellulales bacterium
TCACCAGGCACGATCACCGTTTCGGTGGCGGCCTGCTCCTGATCGAGCCGCAGATCGGCCTGACGCTCGTGAGCATCTGGACCGTGACAGGCAAAGCAGTTCGTGGCCAGGATCGGCAGGATCTCGCGGCGGAAATCGACCGCCGTTTCTTCGCTCGCCTGTGCAGCAGTCAGGCTAGCCACGCTGGCCACAAGCACGACGACCGCACGAGACCACGCCTGCACGGCTGGAAGCCACACTGTTTTTGATCGCATCGCCATTGCTTCCAGCACTGCGTGCCTCTCCGCCGTCCATCTCCCTCTTCATGACCGTCACTCGAAAGTCTACTCACTTGCTCCCAACAATCGGCAGCCCAGCTGACCGGAACCGAGCAGTTCAGCAGAGAGAAAACTGCCGCCCTCCAGCCCTCATGAGTGCCGCTGGTCACAGAGGGGCCTTTCCCACGCAGGCTCATCGCAAGCCGGGTCGTTGCAACGCCTCCGCTCCGCACAGCATCAGTTTCCTGTGCAAGCCGCGCGCTCCCGATGCCGATGGGCATGCGGCCTTCACGTCACGCCACTACAAGACAGCAGCTTTCTTGTCCGCGAATTCCACAAAGACAACGAAACCAAGGGGCGAGGCTGCTAGCTTTTAATCCCAAACCCAGAACGTCGAAGCACGCACCTTGATTTCGTCACGACAGCAATCGGTGCTAAAACTTATGCATTTCTCCTGCTGGTCATCCCATGGAAACACCAGTCCCGGTCAACCATCATCCGCGTCCGAGCGGATGCATCAGTCGTTCGAAAGAGCTCGAACGACAACGGATCGAGAAATTATCGGTTGAGGAACGCATCCGCTTGGCTCTCGGCCTGAAGCAGCAGATTTCAGACCTTCTGCCTGCCCCAGACATGAGTGATCACAATGCCCCGACCACCCGATCTGCTTGACACAACTGAGCAGATCGCCGCCCTTCTCGCAGAGCAGGGAATACAGGCCATGGTCATCGGTGCCGCGGCGATGGCTGCCCATCGATACGTACGGAATACGGAAGACATTGACCTCGGGGTGAATATTCCCGTTCGTGATCTTGCGTCGGTGGCCGGCAGCCTGCGAGCGGCTGGGTTTGAAGTCGTTTTCCGTGAACCGGATGGGCATGATCCGCTCGGTGGGGTGATCGACATTGCTGGCGACTTCGGGCTTGTTCAAATCGTCAACTTCGGCGAGCGTTTTCCTGCGATCATTGATAGTGGTCTGGCTAGTGCGACACTTCGAACCCGGGCGGATGGACCTCTTCGAATCGCACCGTTACCGCACCTTGTCGGGCTAAAACTCTACGCCGGAGGAATGAAATCGAAGGCCGACATCGTTGAACTGCTCCGTCGCAATCCATCCGCCGACCGCGACAGCATTCGTGACCTCTGCCGTCGTTATCGGCTGCGGGGCCTTGAACCCCTAATCCAAGAAGCTGACAAGGGCAGCTGATCTACGGGGAATCACTGCAGGTTCTGCCACAAAAACGGCTCGTACGTCCGACGTCTGCCAAGGTTTTCTCAAGGACCGGACGGGCAACGGCACTTTGTCAAGCGTAGCACCTGCCAGGAATCGTGGGCACGTGCTTCTGATCGCGAGCTGATCCTCCATTTCGCGTTGCGGGTCGACACATGGGTTCATTGCCATCGGCTGCGGCGTAACTTACCCTCCCGGCATGAGATTGGGTCTGCTAGTTGAGAGGGGAGAAGCGATGCGTTGGAACGTTCTCAGTGCACATGCTGGAGTGTGGCTGGTACTGGTCATGGGGCTGGTGCCGCTGCTGACTGCCGTCGACGCCCTCTCGGCAGAGTCGAGTGGCACTGAAGATGCGATCGATGTCCTCTCCACGGTCACGCCCCTGGAGCAGCAGCAGATCGACCAGCAGCGGCCCGCCTACCATCAGCCCGCACCGCTCAACGCCACGCCCGCCCCCACAACGCTGCCACTGCAGCCGGCAGCAGGCGAGACACTGGTCTTCATCGGAAACGGCCTCGCCGAACGGATGGAGCATCACAACTTCTTCGAAACCGAGCTCTATCAGGCCTTTCCCGAGAAGAAGATCACCTTCCGCAACATGGGCTTCCCCGGCCACACCCCGGGTTTCCGACCGGAAGCGGGCAAGGACGATCCCTGGGCCTTTCCCGGGGCCGACGCCTTCCATCCCGAGATCCTGGACCACTTCGGCATCGGCCACTATCCCAAGCCGGATGAATGGCTGACCATCGTCGAGGCTTCCACGATCGTGGCCTTCTTCGGCTTCAACGAATCCTTTGCGGGGCTTGATGGCCTGGAGAACTTCAAGGACGAGCTGACCGCGTTTGTGAAACACACCCGCTCCCGCAGCTACGCCCTCGGCGGCACCGCCGCGCCACAGGTTGTGCTCGCCTCACCGATCGCTGCCGAGGCGCACCCAGGCTTCGCCCTTCCGGATGCCGCCGCCCGCAACCAGCTCCTCGCTGCCTACACCGACGCGATCAGGCAGGTGGCCAGTGAGCAGCAGGTGGGCTTCGTCGATCTCTACACCCCGACCGCCACCTGGTTCGCTGAGGCCACAGAGCCGTTGACGATCAACGGCGTGCACCTCTCGGAAGAGGGCTACCGTCGCCTCGCCCCCGAACTCTTCCGACAGCTCTTCGGCTCTTCAGCGGTGCCAACAGCCACGAGCCCAGCGACGACGGCCTTGCTGCATGAGGCGATTGTCGACAAGGCCTGGTTCTGGCGAAACGACTTCCGCATGCTCAACGGCGTGCATGCCTACGGCCGCCGCTGGGCGCCCTTTGGCAACTTCAACTATCCCGAAGAGATCGAGAAGATCCGCCAGATGACGGTCCTCCGCGACCAGCAGATCTGGGAGATCGCTCAAGGGAAGACAGACTCGCTGACCGTCAACGACGCCAGCACCCGACCGCTCTCCAGCGTCGAGACCAACTACCAGGCCAGCCCCAAGAACGGCAGTCTGGAGTATCTCACCGAAGAGCAGGCCGCCCTCGACACCTTCACGCTTCCTGAGGGCTACAAGGCAACGCTGTTTGCCAGTGAGCAGCAGTTCCCAAACCTCGGCAATCCCTGCCAGATGCGGTTTGACAACCGTGGCCGGCTGTGGGTCTCCACGCTGCCGAGCTACCCGCACTACAAGCCGGGGGATGCCAGGCCCAACGACATGCTGCTGATCTACGAAGACACCGACGGCGACGGTCGCGCCGACAAAGAGACGGTGTTTGCCAATGGGCTGCACATGCCGATCGGCTTTGAACTCGCGCCAGAGGGCGTCTACCTCTCGCAAGAGCCGTTCCTGATGCTCCTCAAAGACACCGACGGCGACGACCGAGCAGACACCACGGACTATCTCCTCGACGGCTTCGACCCTCATGACACCCACCATGCGATCTCGGCCTTTGACGTCGACCATGGTGGTGGCATCTACATGTGCGAGGGCCGCTTCCTGCATTCGCAGGTGGAAACGCCATGGGGCCCCCAGCGGATGACCGACGGTGGTGTCTGGCGGTTCGACCACCACTCCTGGAAGGTTGAGCGGGTGATGCAGCTCGACGTCAACAATCCCTGGGGTGTGGCCCACGACGCCTACGGCCAGACGTTCGTCAACGACGCCTCCGGTGGTGATCAGTTCTGGATGCTCGGCTACTCGATCAAGATCCCGCACGCAGCGGAGATGGCGAAGGTGTCGAAGTTCAACTACGAGCACCACATCCGCCCCACGTCCGGCTCGGAGTTCATCCACTCCCGACACTTCCCAGACGACGTGCAGGGCGACTACATCTACACCAACTCGATCGGCTTCCTTGGCATCAAAGACTTCGAGGTCGTCGAGGACGGCAGCGAGATCAAGGGGCACTTCCGGCAGAATCTGCTGCAGTCGACCGACGGCAACTTCCGACCGTGCGATCTTGAGATCGCGCCAGACGGCAGCCTGTACTTTGTCGATTGGCACAACACGCTGATTGGCCACATGCAGCATTCGGCCCGCGATCCGCTGCGAAACAGTGAATATGGTCGGATCTATCGGATCACCTACCCGTCGCGGCCGCTCGTCGAGCCCCCGCAGATTGAAGGCGAACCGATCGAGCAGCTGTTTGCGAATCTCAAACTGCCTGAGATGAACGCCCGCAAACGATCACAGCGGGAACTTCGTGGACGCGACCGAGAGGCTGTGCTGGCCGCAGCGGAAGCCTTCGCCAGGGCCAATCCAGACAGCGACCTCCTCCAGCTGGAGGCCCTCTGGGCAACCTGGGGCCAACAGGCCCCTTCACTGAACCTGCTCAACCGTTGCATCACGGCTCTCGACCATCGGGTGCGAGCCGCGGCCGTTCGTGTGGTGCGACACTGCCTCCATCTGCTGCCTGAGCCGCAGAAGTATCTCATGGTGGCAGCGAATGATTCGCACCCTCGCGTGCGGCTGGAGGCTCTCTCTGCCGGCTCTTGGCTCGGCGGTCGCGAGGGGGCCGCGGTGGCGTTGGCAGTTGCCTCCAATCCCACCGACAAGTGGATTCGCAATGCACTCAATGCCGCCATGCTCACCCTCGGCACCGACGCAACCGAGCTGATCGAAACGGCGAGCTTCAATCCCAACCAGCTCTCAGTCGACCTCGACACGCTGTTGGCCAGCCAGCTGCCTGGGGCTGCCAAGCCGAAGAATGTCCGCACGAAGTCGCCCAAGTTTGAGAACAAAGGCTTCGTCGCCACCTACGAGCTCGGCCAGCGTGTGTTTTACGAAGAAGGCTCCTGCAATACATGCCATCGCGACCATGGCCGCGGCATCACTGGCATGTATCCGCCGCTGGTTGAGAGTGAGTGGGTCACCGGAGACGCCGAGCGATTGATCAAGCTCACGCTGCACGGCCTCTGGGGGCCGATCCAGGTGGCAGGCCGGCAGTTTGAGCCGGCGGGCGGTGTACCGCCGATGACCGCTGTGGGCATGTTCTATACCGACGAAGAGATTGCCGCGGCGCTGACGTATGTCCGCAACAGCTGGGGCAACGACGCGTCGGTGATTCGGGAAGACGACGTTGCCCGCGTGCGGGCGGCCACCCGCGGCCGCACGAAGTTTTATTCACCGCAGGAGCTGCTCGAGGAGCATCCCTTCCCCGAGGGAAGCCGGCCGCCGCTGATGGAGGAGGGGCCGATCAATCCCACCCTGCAGGCAGAGCTGGAAGCAGAGCCACTTGAGCAGCTGGTCAACGACGCGGTCGCCCGCGGCAATGCCGTGAGCGGGGCATCGCTGTTCTTCAGCGAAAACGTCGCCTGCGCCACCTGCCATGCTGTGCCCTACGGCTATCAGCTGGGGCCAAACCTGACCGATGCTCGCGACGATGCGACGCATGCCCATCTGGTGGAGTCGATGCTCAAGCCGTCGGCCAAGATTCGCGCCGGCTACCAGGCGGCGACTGTGGTCACCGCCGATGGCGAGGTGCTCTCAGGCTTCCTGCTCTCGCAGGATGATGAGAAAGTTGTGCTCAGCCTGCCGACAGACAAGGGTGCCAAGCGTGTGCTGCCTGTCGACGAGATCGACGAGCTGATTCCACAGGAGCAGTCGACGATGCCCGCCGGGCTGATTGGCCAGCTCAAAGATCGCCAAGCGTTCCTCGACCTCGCCAAGTTCCTCTTCACGATCAACGAAGGGGGCAAGAACGAGCTGCGACGGCTCAAGGGAGAAGCGGGCGTGGAGTGACCCGTCACCAGCTCACAGCCGAGACTGACAGACCATTCGATGCACTACGAACGATCGGTCTTGCCCGCGGCGTGTCTGGTGAGCGAAAGTCTCTCTGGAGGAAGGGCCAAAACGCATGACGCACGATCCCTACGGCTGCCGTGACTTTCGTCGCTCCAGTCGTCTTTCCCGACGACAGATCCTTCAAGTGGGCGGTCTCTCTGCGCTCGGGCTTGGCGTCGGCGATCTCGAGATGCGGCTCGCTCAGGCCGCGGCCAGCGGCGCGTCGCTGCGATCCAAGCCTGCCAAGGCCTGCATCTTTCTCTTCATGTGGGGCGGACCGAGCCAGCTCGAGACGTTTGACATGAAGCCAAACGCGCCAGCGGAGGTGCGGGGTGACTTCAAGCCCGTCTCCACGAAGGTGCCCGGTATTCAGATCTGCGAGCACTTCACCGGACTTGCGCAGCACACCGACAAGCTCGCCATCATTCGCTCGCTCACCCACGACGACCCCGCTCATCTCTCCAGCGGTCACGCCACGCTCACGGGCCAGCTGGCTCCTGTCGTGAAGAGTGATGCCGATCCTCCAAGCGATAAAGACTCACCACACCTCGGATCGCTCGTCTCGAAACTTCGGCCCTCCACAACTGGCCTGCCTTCATTTGTGGCGATGCCCTGGAAAGCCCTGCATCCAGCCGCCCCTGGAGGCGTTGCGCCGGGGCAGCATGGAGGCTGGCTGGGCTCGGCCTACGACGGCATGCTCCTCGAGGGTGATCTCAATGATCCTGCCTGGCGTCCGCGTGGCCTCTCCCTGCCGGCAGACATGACCCTGCCGCAGCTGGAGTCGCGGGCAGAGCTGCTCAAGACGCTCGACACGCAGCGGTCGGCCCTGCAGCAGACCCTGGCTGCCTCCGCGTTTCGCAGTCATCAGACGCGGGCGATGGAGATGATCAGTTCGAGTGATGTGCGATCGGCCTTCGACCTCTCGCAAGAAACCGAGGCCACCCGCGAACGCTACGGCCGCAACATCCACGGCCAGTGCGTGTTGATGGCCCGCCGGCTCGTTGAGCACGGCGTGTCGCTGGTCTCAGTGAACTGGCACAACGACGGCAAGAACTTCTGGGACACGCACGGCAACAACTTCAATCGCCTCAAAGACGATCTGATCCCACCCGCCGATCGCGCGCTCACCGCCTTGCTCTCCGACCTCGATGAACGCGGGATGCTCGATGAGACGATCGTGGCCTGGGTTGGTGAGTTTGGCCGCAGGCCACAGATCACTGCCAACAACGCCGGCCGCGAACACTGGCCGTTCTGCTACAGCGGCCTCTTGGCAGGAGGAGGCATCCGCCCGGGCATCGTCTACGGCTCAAGCGATCAACAGGCGGCCTATCCAGAGGCAGACCCGGTCTCTCCCCAGGACTACGCCACCACCATCCTGCACGCGATGGGGCTCCCCACCGAGGCTGCCTTCCTCGACCGCGAAAACCGGCCTCACCACATCACCTCCGGCCGTGTCGTGCATGACCTGCTGACGTGAGCCGAGGCTCGTTCTGTCTGAAGCTTTTGCCGGTCGCCTCACCCGCCATACGCGGTGGCTGTGTCGCTGCGGGCGAGGTCGTCGTCCAAGGAGCGGTGGGCTTTGATGCCCTGCTTGGCGAGTTCGCCATGGTAGGCCTTGACGGCCTCCTCGGCGGGCAGGTCCCCGTCGGCCACAGCCCGCAGCAGGCGAACAAACGTGGGCTGGTGCTCGGCGGCGTTGAT
>JADHNY010000036.1 GCA_016779265.1 Pirellulales bacterium
GGCCATCACTCACCTGAAGCCCGATGGCAGGCGTCGATACTGATGGAAGCGATGAGCGGCGAACGTCAGCGGGAGCATTGGCGTCAGCTGCTTGCTGTGGGACAGGCGGAGCTGTCGTGGCCACGGCCTGCGGCATGCCAAGCTCGGCACGCACATCGACGATTGCTCCCTGGACGTAGGCGAGCGAGCGACGAATGCGGTCGGCAAGTCGTTCTTCCAGTGCGATCCGCGACGCTTCGCTCTCGTTGAGGTCGGCCATCGCAGGCTCTAACGCTCCTGCGTAGACCAGACCAGAACGAAGATCTGTGACGGCCACGTCTTCCGGCTCGAGCCCGGCGATGGACGCGGCCACCAGCACGCGAATCGAACGTGCACGCACGCGGTCGAGAGCAGCATCTTCGTCCGTCTCAATGTTCACGCTCGCCGTCTGACGAGGGCCACTGCCAAGCCCACGGCCAGGCCCAAGACTCGCCCGTGCTTCCTGATCGTAAAGCACGGCTGCCCGTCGGATGCCCGGCATCGAGCAGAGCACCAGCGAGAGTTCCTCCTGGGTGGCGATACGGAGTCGCTCATCCTGAGCCGATCGACTCTGCCAAGGGCTGCTCGTCTCCATCACTCGTCGCAGACTTCCGCCAAACTCACGAGGGAGTGCTTCGGCATCGACGAGCGCACGCATGTAGCTGCTCTGCCGCCCCTTGGGCACGAGAATCCGACCACCGTCAATCGTGTAGTCGGTCAGCTTTGCCCTATCGAAGGCAGCCTCCATTAGCGCCAGTTCGCTCGACGGGAGAATGGTGTCGGCCAGGAGAGGCACGCTGCCGACGCGAGATTCTTCCCGCAGCTGCCATGCGGCGAGGCCTGCCGCCGCTACGACGAGGCCGAGTGCAACCACTCGCATTGGTGAGAAAAGACGCGGACCGCTTTGAGCTGGTTCGTATGTCAAGGAATGTGCCTCCATGCACAGCCTTTGGTGTTATGTCGTTGTGTATCGATGCTCGCGTGACTGGCTAGGCGGCCAGCTTCTGCGTCTGCGGCATTGGGAGCCGAATCGTGAAGGCTGACCCACCTTCAGGGCAGTTGACCGCTTCAATCCCACCGCCAAGTTCTTCGATCAAAACGCGAGCCGCGGCCAGACCAACACCGGTACCCGCGGGCTTGGTGGTGAAGCCAGGTTCAAAGAGCCATGCTTTGGCATGCATGCTCAGGCCGTCGCCCGAATCTGCAACTTCGATTTCAAGCGCGTCCGCATACTGCACGCTCGTCAACACCACCTCACCGTTGGGACCAGCAGCATCAATCGCATTGTTGACGAGCGTCCTCAGCACGCGGCGGATGGCATCTGGATCAACATGCAGTCGTCCATCATCCACATCGATGAGGAAGGTCGGCAGGCGGGCTCCGCGTTCACGTCCGTCGTGGATCGCGTCTTCAACGACCGCTTCCAGCACGCTGCGGGTTGCCACCCATTGCCGAGCTGTGGTCTGTGGGGCAGCGAGATCGCTGACATGATGCAGCGTGCGAGTGATCGCCTCTGCTTCCTCTGCCAGATGTCGAAAATGCCGCTGTGCGTGCTCGCCAGCCTGCTCTTCTTTGGAGCGGTCGAGTTCCATGTGCAGTCGCTCGATGCGGTGCCGCAACCGCTCCACCGTCGTGGTGATCACCGTCGGCAGGCCCCCGCCGGCAAGCGGTCGACAAACACGTGCAGGCCCGACACGGGTCTGGGCAACCATCGGCAGAATCCGCTGTCGAAAATCGGCAGTGAGGTCTTCGTTGGCACGCATGTGAGGATTCCTGATGCTGTCAGAGACGAGAGGCAACAACGCGTTCAGCACCGAGGCGGGAGACGGTGCAGAGCGTTTAATGGGTCAGGCTGGGGGTGACTGCCGGTGCTGCCAGGACGTTGTCCATCAGCCAGCGGTTGACATCCGCCAACACGCCACGCGTGAGCCGCTGAACAGATGGGTAAACCCGAATGGCGAGCGTGGCGCCCGCTGCATGGAAGACCCGCAGTGTGCGGTCAATCGAGGCCGCTTCGCGGTCACAACGATCGCGGTCGGTGCACATCAGCATTGGAAGACGCCGCACCTCCGGCAGTCGCGACAGGCTTCCGTCGTCGAGAGGGAAAGGCCCGCCAAGTGACACACCTCCGGCCACCTCGCCGGCGTAGCGACAGGCCATCCGCAGGGCTGTGGTGCCTCCTTCCCCAACGCCGAGGAGGAAAATGCGATCCGGATGGAGACTTGCCGAATCGCGGCCGCGGTCGATCGCCTCCCAGAGGGCCGCATCGGGATCCGCTGCGGCGGCAGGGGTTTCAATCGCCACATAGTTGCGGAGACTCAGCCGGGTCATCGCCCTGCCGAGGTCAAACGGACGCTGGCGATCGGGAATCCAGACCACCAACGGATACCGATAGCCCGGCTCATAGCCCTGCGGCAGGAACAGTCGAGAGCCCTCGGGCTTGGGATGGGCGGCAGGCCGGCGGCGGGGCAGGCGAGGTGCGGATCCGGAAGACGAAGAACGCCCTTCGATCTCCTCCGACGTCACAACACGGAGGCGGGGTGCCACCGACTCAGTCGATGGAGCGAAACAGCGCAGCGGCGTGTTCGACAAGCGGCCCTTCATCCTGACTCCTCCTCAAAACAGTGGTGGCAGGCAGACGCCCGCTCAACGCATGGAGGTGCCGCAGGGCCCCATCCATGGAGGAAGGGTTTTAGTCAAAGCAAACAGGTGGCCACAACGGCAGACTCACTCCATGTGTCCGCCTCTGGTGCACACTCCTAAAAGCCGCGTAGACAGGGCAAGCCTGGTAAGCAGCCGCCGCGACGTGCTCTCCCTGCCTGCGAGGCCACGAACAGCGATGAAACGCAGTCTGACGGACGCCCGCAGCCAGAAGGCCCGATCCTCCGCAGGCTGCTAGTCGTCCGTACGAGGCTCTGCATCAGCGTCGGCAGGTGCAGCGATCTGCACACGGGCTTCCTGAGCCGGTCGCGGCCGTCGGCTGGAGGCCCAGCCGGCGGCGAGCAGCAGGAGCACAACGACAACCAGCAGGCCCCCAAAGATGCTTTCGAGCTGCCTCGCTGCCGCAGGTTCGGTCTCGGGTAGCCAACGCAGGGTGCGGCCGATGATCAGCGGAGATTCCTGCGGTGCCTCGTCAGCCGCGTTTGCAGCGAGGGGGTAGCGGTAGCGTTTGAAGGCGAAGCCTGCGACCTCAACGTCCTCGGTGATTCGCTCGCCAGTGGGCATGCCCGCGGGCAGCTCGAGCACGCAGCAGACCAACGGATAGTTCTCCTGGAGCCGGTCATTGATCTGCACGGCAGTCGGTGTACTGACAAAGACATACAGCTCCCAGTAGTGGTCAGTACCGAGCTGCTGCTGGCGATAGGGATCGTCAATCGCGATGCGGATGGCGCGACGAGCGGTGCCACGGATCCGGAGAGGGCTGCCGCGGTGCGTCTCCAGCCATCTCACCTGAGGATCGATCAGTTCAAGAATCGCCACGTCGCTGCTGGCGTTCTCAAGGCCGTCTGGCTTCGCCCGTCCTGCTGCCGCAAGCGTGCCATAGAAGGCGTCGGCATCGTCTGCGACCAGTTTGCGGCCGTCTTTGACCGCATCAAACAGACCGTAGTCCATCCCCAATGCCCCAAGCGGAGTGCCCGGACGCCAGGCGACTCGATGGGTGGCGAGCGTGAGTGCGGGCGGTGGTGAGAGTGGTCCAGCTTCATGCCCCACCAGCACACCGACCGCATCGGCAGGCTCGTCGATTGCCGTCTCCCGTGGCCAGGCGTCTGGAACATGCTCTGCGATCAGGTCCATCGTCTTCCCGTCGCTGTCGGTGAGTCGCACCAGGTGGACGGTCTGCCGGCTGTGCCGCTCGGTGAATTCTGCTGAGAGTGGCAACTCGCGAACCATGACCGCGCGACCACTGACGCGAACCAACTGATCGGTATCGCCACTCGCCTGAGGGGCAGACTCCAGGTCAAGACCGCTTGGGGGCGTGGCCTCTCGATTCCAGCTCTCACGAAGGCCGGCAGGAGCAGCCGCAAGACGAGCGAGGAGCTTCAGGGAGACATCGAGGCGTGCATCACTCCACTGAGAGATCGACCCGAGAGCAGCCCGGTCAGCAGCAGCAAGACCGAACCGGCTGAAATAGGCTTCGGCGGTCAGCGGCTCTGCCGCGGTGGCCCAGCCGGCGGTGCAGCACAGCAGTGTCGCGAGCAGGACCGCCCGAGCATGCGTGTGACGGTAAGGTCGGCGTGACCGGCGTCGGAGAAAGAGGATGATTCCAGCCATGGCGATGATTCCTCCGGTCCAGAGCAGCACGAGTGTGATGTTGGTGTCTGCCGGCTTCGTGGGTGGTGTGAGCGGAATGGGAGTCCGGGACATCAGCAACGGGGCGGTCCGAATCGTATCGGTCGCCTGATATGCCCACCGCTTGAAGAAGAATCCTACGACGTCGACCGGCTCAATAATCCGCATTCCAGGATGCACCGCTGGGGGAAGCTCCAGGAAGTACACGACAACTGGTGACGCTGGCCCTCCCTCAGGATCGAGCCAACCCTGCCAGTAGCCCTCGATTCCCAGCGCATTGGCGGCCGCTTCGACCCGCTGCAGCCGTCGCAGCGTGCCTCGCATCCGCACCGGCTTGCCGCGAAAACTTCGAGGCTGGCCAAACAGCTCACTGAACCCAACAGGAGATCCAGCGCTGCGAGCGAGAGTGGTGGCATCCGTGGTGAGCAGAGTCTCCCAGAGTGCGAACCAGGCATCGCTGTCGTCGTCGCGAAACACCGTGTCATCGCGAACCTTCGCCAGCACTTCAGCCGGGGCTCCCCGGTCATTTGCCAGTCCAGCGAATGGCTGAGGGTCGGGCTCGATCACCACGGCGTCGGCGATCTCGCCATCAACGGTGCCGCGTGCCCCGCCACGCAGTCGGGTATCCACCTGCGTTGGTGCTGGCCCACTCGGAGGCCGGAGAAAGGTCTCCTCAACCCACAGCCCAAGCAGGATCAGTACGAGGGCCGGTGGCATCACCAGCCAGAACAGCCGGCGTCGCTCACCCCGTTCGAGAAAGTTGCGAGGCGGCGAGGGGCGGTGACGGGAGGCTTCGTCGACTGAAGAGCGATTAACGCTCACCCACACATCGCCTGCGTCGTCGCCAGTGGGAGCCGCATGCTCCTCGGCGTGCCCATCAGCACGCATCACTGCCTAACGAGTTGCTGCCTAACGGATGACTGCCGAACGCATGGCTACCTGCCGTCACCGGCGCCCGCGAAGGTGCCACGGCCGCCTTTGCCTGCTGTTCAAGCACCTGCCGCACGACTGCATCGGGGCCACCAGCCAGCTGCTGACGACGATACTCCCGCCAGATATACATGCCGAAGCATCCGGCCAAGGTGAAGGGCATCGCAAGCATCAGGAGGATGCTATAGAAGTAGCCGCGGGCCATATTGGTGGCGGCATCGTCACTGGCAATCACGCCATCCTTGCAAGTGGGGCAACCCCAGGCTTCCCCTCCGAGACCAAACAGCAACAGTGCAACGAGTAGAACAGCCAGGGTGATCGACACGCTGCGGCTTGAGCGAACTGACATCAGCTGAAACATGCGGTCTCCTCTCCTCCCTCTACGATAGCCGCTTCCATACCACCGGGCGACCTGTAGGGAATGCGGCCACGAGCTCTATGCCATGCCCGAGGACCGAGTTCACCCCAGAAACGCTCCTGAAATCAGTTCCCAGGGAAAAGGTGGTAGAGCATCAGATAGATCACCACCCCGGTAATCGACACATAGAGCCAGATCGGCAGCGTGATGCGACCGAGACGCCGGTGCGCATCCCAGCGGGCTTTCCATGCCAGGAAGAACATCCGCAGTGCGAGAATAGGGACAGCTGCCGCGAGAAAAACGTGGGTAATAAGAATCGTAAAATAAACAGGCCTCACCAGGCCTTCGCCCTGGAACGGACGACTTCCCTCCAAGGCATGGTAGGTCAGATACGACACGAGAAAGACGGCTGACACCGCAAAGGCTGCCACCATGGCTGCTCGGTGGGCCTTGGTCTTCCCGCTTCGGATCGCGATCCAGCCCGCGATCAACAGCACCGCAGCGATCGAGTTGAGGACTGCGTTGAGTGTTGCCAGTGGATGAACGGCAAGCAGGCTCACGACTCTGGATCCTCCGACGGCGTCTCGCCAGCAGGCGTTTCGGTCACAGACGCCGCTTCAGCGAGCACGTCGCGAATGGTTTTCTTCATCACCGCAACCCGGTCAGGCTGCAGAAGGTGGAAGCTGCCGCGGAGTCGCCCTTGGCGATCGAAGATGACTCCTCGCTCCGAGTGCACCCCGACCTCCGCTGGCAAGAAAAAGGTGGTGTTGGCGATCCGCTTGATCTCTTCCATATCGCCAGTAAGAAACTTCCAGCGTTCCGGGTCCGCCTCGAACCGCTGCGCATAGTGATCCAACACATTCGGCAGATCGTTTTCCGGATCGCAAGTGATGCTCACTGCCATCAGATCGGGGTCGTCGATCTCCGCCAGCACATCAGCCAGGGCCTGGTTCTCTCGAAAACAGGGGCCGGGGCAGCTTGAGAAGAAGATGCTGCCGATCCAGACTTTACCGGCGAGCGAGGCAGACTCGAATGTCTCCCCACGCTGGTCCGTCATCGTGAATGGATCGATCGGCTTACCTGGCGACACCTGCTCCGGTGCCGGCAACACCTCATCCTGGTTCTCCGCGATCGCCAGTGGCTCCTCCTTGTCAGCACGCTGGCAGCCAGGCAGCAGCACGCTCACAGCTGTGAGGCATGCAAGGAAGGAGACATGGTGACGAACGCAGATCATCAGTGGGCCTCCTCAGCACCCGCCTTCGCTTCGGCAGCAGTTCCGGCTTGATGCATCAAGGCTTCATCGGAAGGACGTGCCATGTAGAGCAGACGCTCCTGAGACACCATGCGACTGCGGTATCCGATATCAGGCACCAGCATGATCGCAAGGAAGATTGCCATCATTGCAGCGGGGATCGTGAGCACATACTTCCAGTTTGCTTCCCAGAGGACGTGCATAAAGAAGAGCACGACCAGCATCGCCTTGGTGCAGGAGACGGCCATCATGAATGCCCAGCCCACCTGTGGCTCATCCCGCCAGGGCCAGAGAGGCGAGTAGGTGAAGAAAGACATTGTGGTGAGCACGCACAACGCGACGAAAACGGCCACGTACACACGCAGGCCGCCGTGACTCTCATCGTGGGAGGCTTCGACCACGGCCGCGGCCGGCGCGGCGGTTTCAGGCAGACCGCCTGGGGTCGTGCGGGGGCCGTGCTCGCTGCTCCCGGCATCCGCAGAAGACGAGGAGCCGTTGGGGGCATCGGAGTTGGACATTGATCATGCTCCGTTTGAAGTATGTGCAAGGGGTGTGTGGGCAAGGCCTCTGCGGCCGCCGCGATTGAGCCGACTTAGAACAGGTACAGCAGAGGAAAAAGGAAGATCCACACGAGGTCGACAAAATGCCAGTAGAGGCCAGCATTCTCGATCATGCCGGCAGTCGCTGGCCCGAGGTTGTAGGTCAGCAGAATGGCAAACACGATCAAGCCCACGATCACGTGGACCGCATGGAAGCCGGTCAGCAGGAAGTAGGTGCTCGCCCACATGTTTCCACCAGGAATCACGATTGGGAGTTGCAGCCAGGAGAACGTGTCGTTGAGACCGTGTGAGCCGCCATGGGACCCCATGTCCGCAGGCAGCGGCATGATCTGATCGGCGACCACCGCAATGTCGAACGCTTCTTGCGCTGGATCGTTCACCAGTCGCTTGACCTCTGCAAGGCTCTTGCGACCGGCGATCTCTTCAGCGTTCATCTCCGTCTCAGATTTCGCATCGAGGGCCGCAATCTCCTCAAGCACCACCGGGTCGCTCAATCGAGCGCGAACAGCAGACGCGTAGTAGAGGTCGGGCTTCTCGTAGACGAGGCCCATCGGCTTCACGGGATAAATGCCGTGGCTGAACTTGGCCTGATACTCATAGGCCTTCACTCCGAGGAAGAGGGAGCCAAGAGCCAGGGTGATCATCATCCAGGTCTTCGCCAGCGACGACTTGTTGACTTTGGCAGCCTCAAGAGCGAGCACGACTGTCACGCTCGAGCAGATCAGCACAAAGGTGTTGAATGCGCCGATCGGTTCACTCAGATGCACATGGTGTGGCTTTGGCCACTGCAAAGCGCCAAATCTCAAGACCACATAGCTGCCGAGCAACGCGGCGAAGAACATGATTTCGGTCGACAGAAACAGCCACATGATCAGCTTGCCCTTCGTCAGGGGCAGGCCAGGCTGATACTGCAGTTTTAGGTGACCGTGGTGATCTCCACCATGGTCATCACCGTGGGAATGGTCGTGGTGGCCGCCGTCAGCAAAGTCGGAACCGGCAGCAAAAGCGGACGTGCTCATGGACGTGAGTGATTCCCGTATGAAAAAGAGAAACGTATGTTTTACAGCTCGTACACGACGGCCGTGTTGTTTTGTGGGACGGCGTTCCCTGCGGAGACCGTAATGCCTGCAGTAGTGTTCTGCGTCTGCTGATGGTCGCCGGTCGTTGTGGCGACAGCGAGGGGATCGGCCGGCGGTCCACCGAAGGCCACGACCGCAATCATCACTGCAGCGAGCGTGCCGAGAGACGCCATCAACAGCCGACGCGCTGAGAGATCATCCCGCCGATAAGCAAAGTGTGCGGTGGCCGCCACATAGATCCCAGAAGCAAACGCTTCGGCAAGAAACAGCCGTGGACTGCTGGAAGGAACCGCCAGCAGCAGACTCACGGGGACCATTGCCAACGCTGCCGAGAGAGCCTGTCCACCCGCGCGGATTCCGGTGGGATCGTCGACGGTGAGCATCCGCATTCCCGCCTGGGCATACTGCTGCCGGTAGAGCCATGCGATCGCCATAAAGTGTGGAAACTGCCAAAGGTAGAGCACGGTGGTGAGAGCTCCCGCAGCAAGCGTGCCCTCAAGCTCTCCAGCCAACGCCCGCTGGGGCCCATCGGCTGCGAGCCATCCGATCACCACCGGCATGGCGCCAGAGACAGCTCCAACTGCAGTGTTCAGCGGGGTCAGTCGCTTGAGTGGTGTGTAGGCCACCACGTAAATCAGCCAGGTCGCAAGAGCCGCAAGAGCAGCCCAGCCACTGACGGTCACAAGCAGCCCCATACCAACCACAAGCGTCACGGCGGCCAACCCCTGGCCCATCCGTGAACTCATTCTGCCTGCCGCGATCGGTCGGTGAGCCGTCCGCTGCATCAACTGATCGAGGTGCTGCTCGACCACCTGATTGGCAATGCTCGAACTCGCAGCCACCAGCCCTGTACCGAACAGCACAGCCGCAAATGCGGCAGAGGAAGCGGTGCCACCATCGGTCAGCCACATGCCAGTGGCCACCGTCGCAAGCACCATCACTGCTATCCGAGGCCGAATCAGCATGGAAAGATCGCGGGCCAACGAGCGACTGGTGCTCGTCACAGGTGCCGCAGGCGGCAGGCTGGCAAGTGATGACTCAAGCGCAACGCTCATGCCATCCCTCCCTTCGCCACTTCCCGGGCACCAGAGGCGCTCCCGCACGTGATTGCCAGAACGACAGCCATCCCAAAAATCATCATGCCGAGCACCACATGGCCAGTCACAACCGTCGCATTCCAGAGGCTGCGAGCCTCGACCGGCGAGGTCACCCACGCGGAGAAAATCCGGCCGATCCAGCCATCTGGCACACCCCAGTTTGCAAGCCAGGCGGCAGCCCCGAGCACAACCTGACAAGCGACGAGGAGAAAAATTCCCGTCGACCAGACAACGGGGCTCTTCATGACAGGCGTGTCTGTCATACGCGTGGGTTCAGTCGCCGCGGCAGGCAGAAAGGCATTCGCCCAGGCGGCGGCAGCAACGACGACAGCAAGCAACGCCACGAGACCGGCACCCACCAGATGAGCAACCACAAGCCAGCGGAACGTAAATGGATCGACGACCGCCGCATCAATGTGTCGCAGCTGAGCGCCAGCAACCAACTGGGCGTAGGCGGCCGCGACCAAAGCAAACGAAAATCGTGCAAGCCATGGGGAGCGGATGACACCGGCACGGCGACGGCTTGTGAGCGTTGCCAAAGCAATCGCCACACCAAAGAACAGCGGCCCCGTGCAGGCATGCACCTTGGCGATCGTGCGGTCGTCCATCAGCACCCGCATGCCACCGAGAACCCCCTGCAGCACCACGAGTACGACGGCTGCTGTTGCCAGCCCCCGGACCACTCCGCGGGTCTCCCAGCGGAAACAGGCCGCCGCAAGAACAAGCGAGAGCATGCCAACGGTGGCGCCAAGGAGACGGTGCCCATGCTCTAGGAACAGGTCCCACGGACCGCCGAGCCACTCCGACACCGGAAACAGAAACATGTTGTGGCCGTAGGTTCCCGGCCAGTCAGGAACCGCCATCGCTGCGTCGTAGGTGGTGACCAGCGCCCCGAAACAGAGCAACACCGCTGTGACGCCCACAAGCACGATCGCAACGGCATGCGCGGCGTACGAGCTGACGATGGTGTTCCTCTGTTCGATCAAGGAGTCCTTCTCCTGTGAGCATCGCAACCACGGAGGTGTGGGTGACTCGCGTCTGCATGCTCGCGGCGGGTTTTGTCTACGTTGCTTCTGAAAGGCTAGTGGGCAGCCACCACCATGCCCTCGACCGGTGGATCAGTCTGCATCAGGTGATCCTTCTCACAGCCGGGAACCGAGTACTCGTACGGACCTCTGTACACAATCGGCTGCACGTCAAAGTTGCCGTGCCCAGGAGGGCTTGGAGCCGTCCACTCAAGTCCATTGGAGTTCCAGGGATTTCGGCCAGCCTTCGGACCATAGAACATGCTCCAGAAGAAGTTGGCGGCGAAGATCGCCTGGCAGGCCACCATGCCGATCGCACAGTACGTCATAAAGGCGTTCATCGGCTGCAGATGATGGAACGTCTCGTAGTGGTAAGCATCCGCAAGCCGTCGTGGGAAGCCCACGGCACCCAGGATGTGCATCGTGAAGAACGTGCCGTTGAGGAAAATGAAGGTCAGGAAGAAGTGCACCTTCCCCCAGAACTCATTCATCGTGCGGCCAAACATCTTCGGGAACCAGAAGTAGATCGCTCCCCAGACGCCCATCGCCGTACCGGCGAAGAGCACGTAGTGAAAGTGAGCTACGATGAAGTAGGTGTCGTGGATGAAGATGTCGACGGGCGTGGCAGCCATAAAAATGCCCGATAGACCGCCGATGATGAACATCGACACAAATGACACCGAGAACAGCATCGCCGTGGTGAACTGGATCCGGCCGCCCCAGAGCGTGCCCAGCCAGTTGAACGTCTTCACGGCACTTGGCAGAGCAATCATCATCGTCGAGACCATAAAGGTCATACCCAGAGCGGGGTTCATGCCCGAGATGAACATGTGATGCCCCCAGACGATAAAGCCGAGGCCGGCGATACCCGCGATCGAATAGACCATCGGCCGGTAACCGAATAGCGGCTTCCGAGCGAAGCAGGTCATGATGTCAGACACCATGCCCATCGCAGGCAGGATCATGATGTAGACCGCGGGATGGCTGTAAAACCAGAAGAGGTGCTGCCACAGGAGCGGCTGGCCGCCGCCAGCACCCGTAAGCTCATTGTTGATCATGCTGCCTTCAGGCGAGAAGAACCCGGTGCCGATGCTGCGGTCAAACAACTGCATGAAACCAGCGGCCGTCAGCACAGGAAGAGCAAACGCCTGCAGGAGTGCCGTGATAAACATGGCCCAGATCGTCATCGGCAGACGGAACATCGTCATGCCCGGTGCACGCATCAGGATGATCGTCGTCATGTAGTTGACGCTGCCGAGCATCGACGACACACCGACAAACGTCAGACCGATCAGCCAGAGCGTCTGCCCCATCCCACTACCAGGCGACGCAGCCGGATTCGTGGTGAGAGGTGGGTAGCTCGTCCAGCCGCTGGATGCCGCGCCACCTTCAACAAAGAAGCTCGCCCCAAAGGCGATAAACGCCGGCCACATGAACCAGTAGCTCAACATATTCAGCGTGGGGAAGGCCATGTCGTCAGCGCCGATCATCAGCGGGATCAAGAAGTTGCCAAAGGCACCCGCCAGGATCGGGATAATGACCAAGAAGATCATCACTGTCGCATGCATGGTGAACAGCATCGTGTAGAACTCGGGGCTCATCTGCCCACCTTCTTGGGCGAACAGCTTGCCGAGCACGGGCACGTCGGACCAAGGCCAGGCCACCTGCCAGCGGACAGCCAAGGCGAGCAGGCCTCCGATCAGAAACCAGACGAGCGTCGAAAACAGGAACTGCAGTCCAATCACCTTGTGGTCTTTGGAGAACACGTAGGTCGAGAGGAACTCAGAAACTGGGCGAGGCTTCGCGGCGCTGGCTGGCGCGACAGTGGTCGATTCACCGGGGGAAGAATGCGTCACCGTGCTCATGGAAATCTCCGTCTCGTGCAAATCGGTGTGAGTGAGTGTTCTGGTTGTCTGAGCTTGACCGTCTCGTTTTGGCTGCCTGAGGCTGGGCAGTGTCAGGCTGAGGGTGGCAGCCGCCTGACGCAGTAAATGCGACCCTTGTCAGAGAATCTCGTCCATTGGCTCGGGCTGCGTGGCTTCCTGCTCGCGATACTTCGCTTCAAGCCACGCGTCGTAGTCTTCGCGTGACTCGATCGTGATTCGCCCTTTCATCTTGTAGTGTCCCCAACCGCAGAGCTCAGCACAGACAAGGTCGTACTGTCCCGTTTCGGTCGCCTTGAACCAGACAGGGATCTTCATGCCTGGGACGGCGTCCTGCTTCATGCGAAGGTTTGGCAGGAAGAAACTGTGCAACACATCCATGCTCTTGAGCTGAATAAGGATGTCTTCATCCACTGGCACATGCAGGTCATTGACCAGAAACAGATCGTCCGGAGTGCCAAGATCGCCATCGGGGCCGGGATAACGCAGCCGCCACTCGAACTGCCGCGCAACGACTTCGACGGTCGGCTTCATCACCGGCCGCCGCATCTTCATGTCGGCCCAGGCGTTCATCTGATAGATCGCCAGGAAGAGCATCGTCACCGCCGGAATGATCGTCCAGATCACCTCGAGCGTGTGACTGCCATGGATGTACGTCGCCTTTTCGTCGCCGCGGGCAGCCGCGTCATACTTCCAGATAAACCAGAACAACAGCATCTCGGTGACGATGAAGACGATGCCCGTCAGCGCCAAAATGAAATAGAAAAGCGAGTCAATCTCTTTGCCGTGCGAAGAGACATCCTTCGGCAGCCAAACGTCGATCGACGGGGCAATGGCAAACACGCCCACGCCAAGCACAGGAACAGCGAGAAAAAGAATGCTCCAAAATATTCCAGCCAGTCGGTTTCGCACGGTGCGACGACTCCTGTTCTGTGAGATTCGTGAAACGCGTTTGAAAAAGTTCTGAGGACGGCCAAACCGGGATTACAGGCGATCACGTGCGACCATGGAACGGTCCGCTCCGAGTTCACCATCAAACTCATAAGGCAACGACCGAATGTAGTTGACGACGTGCCAGATCTCGTCAGGGGTGAGCGTACCAGCGGCTGCTGGCATCGGGGCCCCGTTGATGCCTGCATGGATTCGGTAGTAGAAATCGATCGGACGACGGCCACCCCGATAGATCGCTTGACGGAGATTCCGCGGCTGAATCGTGCGCGGCTCCAGTGCGTCTCCGGCAAGTGCCTTATCGGCCCGAGCGAGGTATTCGCGATGCTCCGCCTTTTCCTCGCGGCTCATCTCCTTCGTGCTCACCTCGTGGCTGCTCTGCACCTCATCTGACCACTGCTTTACAACCTTGTTCCAGTCGTCGTAGTCGTTGGCCTGACCATCGCCGAGTGCCGTCACTCCATGGCACTTCACGCAGTTCGCTTTGTTGCCGTAGAAGAGTTCCTTGCCCATCGCAATCGACTCCGCAAGGTCAACCTCCGGCATCTCAGGAACCTCGATCACGGCATCTTCCGCTTCCTGCCAACGCTCTGCGACAGGCAACAAGATTTCTTCCACCAAGAAGTCGCGGGTTTCCGGAAGTTTCCCTTCGTCCTCGTCGTCGAGTTCGAAGAAGTACCTCATCATGTTGAGTTCAGCCTCGCCACGCATGCTGAGATATTTCACATACTCCACCAAGGCATCGACCTTCGCCTCGCCAAGGAGTTCAAAAGAGGGCATCGACGTGCCGTAGATCCCGTTATTGAGAATTGTGACCAGGTCGCCATGCGTGGGCTTGTCTGCACGCTCGGTGCTCTTGAACTTGAACCAGCCGGGACGGTAGTCGCGTGGGTACGGATTCAGGAACGCGGCGGTTGGCCCCATTCCGTCGCCGGTGACACCGTGGCAATGGCTGCAATGCTCGCGGAAGAGACCATTCTTGCGGCCCACGATATCGCTGTGCACCGGGCCCGCCGCGAGCCGTAGCTTCCCGATATCAAGCCCCGTCTCCGGCATCGCGATCGGATTGTCCGGTGTGCCGAACATCGCCTCGAGGATGGTCGCGACCTGCTCCTCCTGCTCAGGCTTCAATCGCTGCTTGGCAGCCTCGACCATGTTGGGGCGAAACGACGCAGCAGGAGTCTTGCCGCAGCCGCTCACAAACAACAGCGAGCCGCAAACCGTCAGCACCAGGGCGACTGGCGAGAGTGAGAAACGATTCCTGCACATGAATGTGGAGTGGCGATTCATAGCTGTGACAAGAAAGGGGAGAAAATGTGTCATGGAGAATCGATTGCTCAAACGAGTCTTCGGCAAGCGCCAGCTCAACTACCGACCGCGGACGCCGGAATCTGCACCTCGCCAATATCCGTCGTTCCGTCAGCCTCAAGCGTGACCGTGAAACGCCCCTTCGACGACCAGCCGAGTTCAGGCATGTCTGCCGCAAGGGCACCGTTGGGCCCGGTCGATCGCTCGTGCCAGACCTGCAGTTCCACCTCTTCGCCAGCTGGAAGATCAGGGATCGTGAAACTGCCGTCGGCTGCGGTGACGGCCACATAGCCATCTTCCCGGAAGACGGCATAGGCCTTCATCCAGGGATGGATATTGCAGGTGACCATTGTGGGCATGCCGGTTTCACGAGCTGGCGTAAAGAGCGTACCTTCACCGGCCGGAATCAGCTGGTTGAAGCTGGTGCCAGAGACGTTGGTGTTGTGTCCGATGGGATCGCTGTTGCGGACATCGATGGGCTGTCCGACACGAGCCGCAAACACGGGGGTGAGGAACTCACACACTTTCTGATCAAACACCAGAGGCTCTTCCGGCATCTCCCGCTCTTTGACGCGACTCACCTTGCGTGCAAAAACCACAACATTCGCAAGACCACCGGTCGCCTCGTCAACCTGCAGCGACTGATCGAAGAGCTTGCGGCCTTCGGCAGTACAGACAGCCGTGTCCTTATCGACGATGAGCTGCTTTGCAGCAGGCGGACTGCCCACAAACACAAACCGGCCAGTGAGCGTACCCCAGCCCGTTCCGGTGCTAACCACCTCGCTTCCGCCAGCTCCACCCGCGGAGTCAGAAGCAAGCGAAGCACGAAGCGCGATCGCCGCTTCACTGTCGGGCGTGGGGGCGGGAAGACGCGACTGTCCACAGCCCGTCATGGTGCAGAGCAACGTCATGCAGAGCAGCATCGTGCACAGCAGACAGTTGGCCACGGACCATTGCAGGCCAGGGCGAGACGACACGCCTAAAGTCAGGCCGACTCGCCGAGGCAAACAGTTCTCTCGACTGAGACACAGGTTCCGCACGCGAGAATCCTTTTGAAACAACGGGGCTGTCTTTCTTGGCTTTCGAAGCACGAACGATCGACTACTTGAACACCGAGGAATCGAGAACCATTTCGCCGAGATCAGTGCCCTTGGCCGAAACGTCCACATCCATCCGTCCACGCTTGACATCCGTCTTCTTGCCATTGATCACGATTGAGTCGAGGTAGCCTGCCTTCTCATGCCAGAACTGGAGTTCAACCTCACCCTCCGGAAGACTCTTGATGGTGAAGTTGCCTTCCTCGTCCGTCACGGCAGCGTAAGGATTGTCGCGAACGACAACCCAACCCTTCATCCACGGATGGATGTTGCAGGTCACGGCGGCAGGCACTGCTTCATCAGAGCGGAAGCTCACCTTCGTCTCACCGCTGGCCGGGATCAGTGTGTTGGACGCTGGATTCTTCAGTGTGGCCACGTTGCTGTTATGGCCGACCGGATCGGAGTTCTTGATAATCAGGTCTTGACCGGTCTGAACGAAAACAACGTGAGGCGAGAAGCGGCAGTTGAGGTTATCCAGAACAACCGGCTCTGTCGCCTTGAGGTCGGGGTGCACATCGATCTTCCGATCACGCACGAAGACCACCACATTGGCAACCCCTTTGTTGGGGCCGATCACCAGTTCCTCGTTGACTAGGTTGTGCTTGCCGCAGACGTCAACGTCTTTGTCGATAGTGAGCTTTGCCGCAACGGGAGCATCTCCCCCGTAAACAAAGCGACCGCTGATATCGCCCCATTCAGCGGCGGATGCCGCCGTAGGAAGTGCAACCAGAGTTGCCAGAGCAAGTGTGCCGCGACGCAGCGTATGGGAAAGCATTTAAGGACTCCGGGTCAGGGGTGCAGAGCTATTCTCTTTTATCTTAGTCAGCTGCCGTCCATTGAAGACCGGCACGCCTCTGTTGCCACAGCAACGCGGCTGGGGAGAGCCAAGCAACCGTGTCGATTGAATCGAATCTTTTGGGGTGTTAGGGGATCAGGCTGCCCACGGGCGTTCTACCCGCGTCAGCGGAATCGGTCACGGCAGGCTCACTGGCCGGCCCAGCAGCGGACGCCTGCGAACCGTCGGCGGCCGCATCAACTGCAGCTGCATCAGATGGCACTGCATCAGCAGACGCTGCATCAGGAGAGGCCCCATCAGGGGACGCTGTCGGAGCCTGAAGGAATGCCTCGAGTGACATCTGCCGGTTGGCGAACGTGTCGTAGTGCATCAACAGATCAGTAAGTGCCGAGAGCTGCTCATCGCTATTTCCGCGATAGAGCTCCTGGCTCACCGGCTTGTCGAACGGAATGTTGACCGGCATCCCCGTGTACGGCAGGAACCGCTTCGGATTGCCAATCCAGCCGTGGACATAGTCCGGCCTCAGCCGTTGCCGGACCTCCGACAACTGCGGCGCCAAAGCCTTCGGATTACCAGGCGGAGCGTAGTCACCCACCAAGTGGCACTTCACGCAGTAGTTGCCGTTCGTCACGATCTTCATCGCGTCGTTCAGGTGATCCGGATACGTCTGCTCCCGTTCAGCAAGCGTGCTCGACTCATACCGAGGGTCGTAGTCGTAGGGGAACTCCGCACCATCAACCGCGGCAAAGTAGTTCACCAGTGCCGACGCCTGTGCTGACGACAGGTTAAACCGTGGCATCCGCAGCACGGCGGCTGGGCGAATCGGCTCTGGAGCCAACAGGAACGTATGCAGCCAGCTCGACTGCACTTTCTTTCCCTCGCCCACCAGTGGCGGCGGCAGCCAGCCCCACGCGTCGTCCGGCTTTACGTTCGGATTGATCTCAAGTTCGTCCTCAATGACGACAGGGAATAGCAGGCGTGCGAGATCGCCACCATGGGCCGGATACGACTTACCTGCCTCGAGTGCATCCTCAGGCACGTAGATGTTCTGTGAACCGACAGCCCACGGCTCGCCGTTGATGATCGCATCCTCGTAGAGCATGAAACCGCGATGCGGGATGATCTCTGGGTCCTCGTCAGCCTCCTCGCGGTCAATCGGAATGAAGTCTTGGTCGACCAGCTGTGGCTCACCGGTTTCGGCATCCAGCACTGATAGTCCATGGAGCGACGCGAAGCGGCGACCCCGCGGATCTGTTGCGAGCGAGGCTGCCAGCTGGTCCTGAGAGAACTGCGGCTGGAGGAACGCATAGTCTGGCACGACCGGCGGATCGCTGATCGAGTCCGGCGAATAGCGGATATCCCACCGCTCCGCCTCCAAGACATGGCATCCGCCGCAGTTGAACTGCTCGAGCACCGCAAGGCCGTCGAGGCGAGCCTGCTCGCGAGGATCGGGCCTGTGCACAAACTCCTCAGCGGGCGGTTCCGCGACGAGCCCGAGCACAAACGTCATCACGGCTTCCCGCTGCGTCTCATTAAACGGGAACTGAGGCATGCGGTACCGCTCGTTGTACGTCTTGTTGTCGGTCTTCTGGTAGTCGTAGCTTCGCGGCGCCCTGAGTTTCTGCCAGAGGAAGCCCTGCCGATCATGGGCCAACAGTTTTTCCAAAAAGTATCCGGTGTCTGGATCGAGTGACTCTGGATTGACGTGATGCTCACGGGTGTCGGCATAGGCAAGATCCGCTGCTACCACAGGGTCAGTGAGCTCGTCGGTCTCCGCGTGCTCGGCATGCTCGCCGTCGGCAGCATGCGAGCCGCCGTGGTCGGAGGTGGACATTTCGTCATCCCCAGCCTCCACTGCATGCATGCCCGCATGAGGATCGGCATGGCCATGCCCGTGGCCACCGAGTTCGTTCATCAGATACGGCACAATCTGCTCAAAGGCGATCTTCGAAGATTCCTTTCTGCCCCAATCAGCCAGGGCCGCTCCCGCAGGCTTGGCGTCTTCAAAGCCCGGAATGTTGTGGCACGAGTAGCACGCCAGCTTGCCGATCGTTTTCTTTCCGACATACTCCAGCAGCTGCTGGTCACGGGCGTCTTCCTCCGCCGAGAGCGACAAGAGCATCGCTTCATCGCCACTGATACCGGCCATCGAATCGGGGAGGCCCTGGCGGGCATACGTGGCCGCTTTTTCCTTGACGAACCGCCCTTCAAGATAGAGAGCAGCGAGCTCTTCGGTTGCCGCCCGCTCGTCTGCGGTCAGCGAATCTGCAGCAGGTATGTCGGTGGGCTGCCACTCCTGCGTTGACTGCATCAGCCACGCTGTGGCGTCTGCAGCTGGATCACTCACCGTGCCGTCGGGCAACGTGACCGGCTCCAACAAAACATTTGGCATCAACGTCTTGGGGTGGTACCGACTCGGTTCCCGCAGCCAGCTGTAAAGCCAAGCCTCCCCGTTCGGATTCGACGCCAACTTGGCGCCGATCCTGGAGAGATCCGGCCCCTGATTGTTGGTTGCCTCTGGGAACTCTTCATGCTGATGGCAGGCCAGACAGCCGCGAACCTGCACAACCTTTCGCCCCCGCTCCGGATCAGGGTCTGCCGTGATCCCTTCATAGGGCGTGACGTACTCAAACGGTGAACTGACCGCGTCGAGGTACGCGATGATTGAGCGGATTTCGATTGGCTCATAACGCTCGCTCTCGGCCAGACCGTTTCCAGAGAGATGATCCCAGAGTCCGAAGAACCGCGGCATCTTGGTGGTCGGCCGGAAATCCATCGGATTACGGAGCCACGAATAGAGCCAATCAAATCCGGCCTTTGCCGACAGGTGCCTCAGACTTGGGCCGACCTTTGGCAGGGCGCCGGGGGTTTCCGGGTCGTTGAGCAGCGGTCCGAGGGTGTGCGAGCGGCTCGTCAGCACGGCCTCATCGCCAGCGGCGGCGTCTTCCTTGATCAAAGTAGCCAACCGTTGGCGGGCGGCAGCCGTATCTGGGCCGCTGCGAACGTCTTTAGCCAACTGAAAAGCCGTCGGCGCAAGTTCTGCGAGCCCCGGATCGGCCAGGAGGGCTTCGGCAATCTCATGGAAGTTCGGAGCAAGCCGCATATCGGGGCCTACTCGGGTGTCAGGGCCCGCATAGCCGTTTATCTCATGACAGCCGTAGCAGCCATACTCGCGAATGGTGTGATAGCCCTCGACGAGCTTTGGCGCGGGCGGCTCTGGGTAGCGACTGCTCGGCTCGAGATCGACCACTTGGTGGTGGCACTTCAGACAACTCGACTCCTCAAATCGCTCCGAATGCATCGGATAGATCCAGTGGTGATTGTCGAACCATCCGTACTCGTCATGCCATTCGTGTGCCTGCTTGGGCGAGTTCGGCGAGTGGGAGGACCATTTAAATGACGTGGCGCTGCCCTGCCCTTCATGGCAAATGGTACAGCCGAACACCTGCTTGGGATGCGGGCTCAGCGAACCCACGAAGAGATCAAGCCTCGGGTGACTGGCATAGGGCTGCGGGACACCCCGACGGACGTCCAGTTGCAACGCATTGCCCCAGGTGGGGCTCTCAATCAAGCGAGCCACGGCGACGTCACGTGTGTAGGTCCGTCCGCCGTCAACCGATTCAATCACGTCTCCCGCAGTCAGCCCTGCGATAGCCGCGGGGCTCTCCGGACGGACCACGGTGACGGTCGGATCCTCTGTATTGAACAGGCCTTCATCCGCGAGCCTCAGGCCGTACAGCCGCTCGAGCTGGTCGTTGCCATCCCCCTCAACGACCAGGAGAGCAGGAGCCTCCGCAACGATCTCGTCAGCGGATGGGTCTTCCGGGGTGGCCAGAGCGAGCGTGATCAACTCTGTCTCTGGATAGCCAGGATCGAGTGGGTTTCCGGGAGCCGACTTGTCGATGCCTTGATGGCATGTCGTGCAGCGGTCGAACCGTGCGACATCCCGAAAGTTGTTGTTAAACGTCAGGTCTGGAAGCCAGATCTGATCAATCCGCAGCGGACTGTTGAAGGCATCAAGGACCGGTAGTTCCAAGATGCTTTTACCGATGTTGGCCGCTTTGTCGTCTCGCGTCTTGGCCAACATTTCCAGCCCCTGGCGATGATCCGCCAGAGCCTTGGAAGCCGCGTCTTCGTCGCTCGTGATGTCTCGCAGCAAAGTTTCCAGTTCTTTGCGATGACCTGCGTCCGCCTGGCTGGCCAGGGTAGCCTCGTTCACCTTTGCGGTTGCCGCATCGGCAAGAGCCTGGAGTTCGTCGAGAGTTCGTTGCTCAGCACCATCAGCTACAGCAAGTTCGAAATCAGCACGCGCTTTATCAAACTGCGCCTTGAGCAGCTTGAGTCGACCTGCTGCCTGATCTTCGCGGTACTCGCAGCGGGCCACGATGTCGCGGAGCCGTTCCAGCAGATCGCCGCGCAACACAAAGCGCTGGTCGGGATCGGTCGTGCCCGTGAGTCGCTCGACATCAGCCCGGGCGAGATCAACCGCCTCAGCGTCTTCTGCAACCGATGCCGCCTTGGCGAGAAACGCCTCAGTAATGGCGGGGTCGAGATCGGCTCTCCGAGCCTGCGCGAGGGTGGCCTCGAGCTCTTTCAAGGTTTCCGTAAACGCCTGTGACTGCTCCTCGGAAACACGCGCCGCCGCGGTCCATGTCTCAAGTTCACGGAACTCACGCTGGTACTTCTTCCAGGGACGGTTGTGGTCGGCCACCAGCATGGCGACGGTCGCAACGAGCAACGCGATGGCAGACACACCGAAAACGACGTGCAAAACCTTGAGGTTACGCCAGGTCTGTTCAGTTGCGGGCATGTCGGACGTTTCTCTTACAGTCGAGTTGAAGAATGAGCGGGGTTAGGCTGCCGATTCAGAAGTTGAGCGACAACTCCGGGATACTGATGATGTAACTGAGATTCATGGTCCAGCGAAGCACCATCTTTAAGGGCAAACTGAGCATCAGCAGCATCAGGTTGGCCATCACCATGTATCGTAGGAAGCCCATCTTGGCGTAGTAGCGACGGAAGATCGTGACTGCCATTAGAGGTGGGAGCAGCACCAGGTAGCCGCCGACCAACAGCAAACCGGGGGCTTCTCGCAGAAGAATGGTGCCGATCTGCGTCAACGCAGAACTTCCTGCGGCAGCCACTGGGATCGGCTGATCCAGAAACCGCGTCCAGAACACCTGCGTGAGACTGACGTTGTTGAGCACTTCCACCTTGTAGGGCGTCCAGTACTCAAAAGGCCCAAAGAAGTTCCAGTTGGGGCCTCGCAGGAACGTGCCGAGGATAATCAGCGTGATCCAAAGCTCAAGGAAGCCGAACTGCCATGTTAGGTAGGCAAACTTTCGCTCGGCGATCGAGTAGTAGCCATTGCCCTTCTTGTTGAAGTCGAGATACGGCATCGCCATGAGCCCGAAGATCACGAGGCTCGGCAGGACCACACCGGCGTACCAAGGATCGAAGTAGACGAGCATCTCCTGCAGACCGAGGAAGTACCACGGAGCCTTCGAGGGATTCGGGGTTTTCACGCTCGAGGCGGGCTCTTCCAGTGGAGCCGGCAGCAGGATCGCCCAGGCCAGCAGGAAGGCCGACACGGCGATCATGCAGATCAGCTCGGTGTAGACCAGATCAGGCCACACCAGCACCTTTTCGTCGTTGACCTTTTCCATCGGTGGCTCGCCGCGGGCAATTCGCTCGTCGTTGACCACCGCTTGTTTGGTGGCGACCCAGGTGAAGAAGGCGAGCAGAAAGACGAGGCCGACAATCGGCACGTTGTCTGCCTTCATCACGATCAAGGCAAAGTTTTGGTCGGCCATCGACAAGCCCATCAGCAGCAACGCCACATTGAAGAGCGTCCAGGCCACCATGGGCTGCACGAAAAACTTGCGGTAGACGAAGAAAGCCACCAGCAGCACCGTCGTGCCCACGGTGTAGTTGACAGGTCCCGAGAGCGAGTTGACGAGATTACGCGCAGCCTCGGGGAGGGCCGGCACCGTGCTCTCGGTGCCCGAGAGGGCAAGACTGCCGAGAACCATCATGAAGGACGCAAAGACGGTCCAGATGATCGCCCAGCCGGGCTGGTTTTTCCGCTGCCAAAGGATCACGGCTGCGATGCCATTCATCAGGGCAATCGCGGCGTAGTATCCGCCCAGGAATCCCGAAACGTCCTTGAGGAACAGTTCGTTCGAATGCATGGCCGTGCCGGACGTCTTCTTTGAAGGTAAGGAATCAATAACCGCGTTGCTGCCGGAGGAGCATCAGCCACCTCCGATTCACTATCTCCGTATCCCTGGGGCTCGCTTAGAGCGGCCCACTGATGCCGCCGTCTTTCCGGACTCTCCAGAAGTGGATCGCCAGTAAGAGTGCGACTGCGAGCGGGATCGCAATACAGTGCAGCACATAAAATCTATTGAGCGTTTCCTCGCCGACGAAGCGGGCTCCGAGGAGGCCGAAACGGGCGTCAGAACCATCGGTGATCATGTCAATGCCGCCGATCGTCAGCAGCTGCTGACCAGGCCCCTCGTAACCGAGAAGCGGTGTCGCTCGAGCCATGTTGGACCCCACGGTAATGGCCCATATCGCCAACTGGTCCCAGGGCAGCAGATACCCGGTGAACGACAACAACAGCGTGAGCAACAACAGGATCACCCCAATCACCCAGTTAAACTCTCTGGGCGGCTTGTAGCTTCCGGTTAAAAACACGCGGTACATGTGGAGCCACGTGGTAATCACCATCGCGTGCGCACCCCACCTATGTAACTCTCGCAAGATGCCGAGACTGGTGACGTCGCGTAACGCCAAGATGTCGTTGTAGGCCCACTCCAACGTCGGCCGGTAGTAAAACATCAGCAACACGCCAGTGACCGTTTCCACCAGAAACAGGAAGAAGGTCACGCCACCCATGCACCAGGTGAACGACAGCGCGATGCCCTGCTTCTTGATCGACACCGGATGAAGGTGAAGGAAGAAGTTGGTGAGCATCACAACGATCCGGTTCCGCCTGTCGAGCGGCATGGGATGCCGGAAGATGCTCTTCCAAATCTGCGAGTTGCGAATCGTTTCGCCGATAGCCATGTGTGTGTCCGATGTGCTGCGGTCGGGTGGAGTGTTAGGCGGTCACGAAGGAAGCCGAATCGGCCCACTGGCCGAGTTCCTCTTGGAACGTGCGGCTCTTGTCGACCTCAAGTTGTCCGTCGTCCGAAATCTGGATGGCGTACCTCTCGAGTGGCCGCGGTGCAGGCCCCTCAAAGTTGACCCCATCCTTATAGAACCCGCTACCGTGGCAGGGGCACTTGAACTTCTGCTCAGCCTCGAGCCAGTTCGGCGTGCAGCCCAGGTGGGTGCAGACGGTCTTGAGGGCGTAAATCTGCTCCTCACCACCGATCTCACTGTTGACCACCCAGACGCCGTACTGAGCCACGAACTTGGTTTCAACCTTGCCGGCCGGGAAGGCCTCTTTGAAGCCTACCTTGAAGCGACTTGGCGGCTCGGCAAGCACGTTCGGGAACAAGAAGCGAGCCAGTCCGAGCGAAAACAGCCCGCCAGTCACCGAGAGGGCCGTGAAACCGACAGCCATGAACGAACCCATGGCAATCGAGAGAAAGCCTCGGCGGTCAGTGGTGGCAGGCTTGGCCGCTACTGTTGGCCGAGTTGGCTTAGGCGGCACAGGCCTCGGCGGAGCCTTCGCTTTACCGGCAGGCTTTGGTTTGGGAAGCGCCGACGCCGGTGCATCAGCCTTGCTGGTCGGCCCTGGCTTCGAGCCAGAGCGAGCAGCAGCGAGGATGCTTGCGGTGTCACGCTGCAGTGGTGCCATCTTGGCCGCAGGCTTCTCAACCGCCTTCGCAGCGGCTGGCTTGGCGGCAGCGGCCTTGGCTGCGGGCTTCACGACCGGCTTTTCTGCTGCTGCAGCCTCGCCTGCTGACTTCTGCCGAGCCAGCTTCATGATTTCGGCAACGCTCGGACGTCCACCATCCTTACCAACGGCAGGCTTCGCAGCAGGCTTTGCGGCTGCTGGCTTCGCAACCTCAGTCGCTGGGGCTGCGTCCTCAGTTGCGGGAGCCGCGTCGCTCGCCTGCGTGGCAGCCTCACCAGCGGCCGCTTCGGCTTTTTCCGCCCGGGCAGCTGCCAGAATCTCCGCCACCGACATTTTCTTCCGATCAGCCATGCTGCGTACCTTCACGATTGACCGCGATCATCGGGCGAAACACAAGGATCGCCCTCGGGAGCCTTCCTTCGTTTGAAAAGCGATCCCAACACCGTTGCTGGGCATATGTCGCTGCTGGGGTGGCACCCGCCAACATCGGCCGTCGCCGCTGGGCAGTTTCGTGCTGTCGCATTCCAGACGGCGATTCTCGGTCCTGTGCACCTGCCCAGGGCCGGACAACCACGACACCTTTTGTCGCCGCCTCGTCCTTGTTGAGGCAACGAATGCGATACTCACCCTGCTCTGCTCCATATCGAGCACTCTTTCCCAAAAACATCGGGAAAAAATGGGGTTCGTGATTTTTTTCACGAAGTCTCTCTTAACTCTATCGGCCACCGCCGCACTGTCAACGTCAGCCCAGATTGGTGAACCCGCCCGCTTTGCCCCAGTCCCTTGAACGAGAACCGGCATGAGCGTCACAATCGCCCGGAGTGCTCCGTCGGGCAGTGCTGGTGATGACGAACCTGCCGGTTCGTCGACGATGCACGGCTTGGCGAGATTGGCCCCCGCATTTCTCGAGGAAATACGCGAACGTGCCCCATTCAAAACGTGTTCTGGTCGTCGGATCTGGAGGGCGAGAACACGCGATCGCCTGGAAACTCGCCTGTGACGGGGCTGAGGTCCTGATCGCTCCGGGCAATGCCGGCACAGCGTTGGTGGGTGAAAACATCCCGATCGCCGTCGATGACATCGAGGGCCTCTGCAAAGCCGCCGAGGAGCGACAGGTCGATCTGACAGTGGTTGGACCGGAGGCTCCGCTGGTCGCCGGCCTCGTCGACGCCCTCCAGAAGCGAAAACTGCGAGTCTTCGGCCCCACCGCAGACGCCGCCCGACTCGAGGGCAGCAAAGCGTTTTGCAAGAAGGTGCTCCACCGTGGTGATGTGCCCACGGCTGGCCACAAAGAGTTTCGCCGGGCCGCCGAAGCACGCGAATACATCGAGGCCCGCGAAGAAACCCCGCTGGTAGTCAAGGCTGATGGTCTGGCAGCTGGCAAGGGGGTGTTTGTCTGTTCCACCAAGGCTGAGGCGCTCGAGGCGGTGGAGTCTCTCGCCGGCGACGAACAGCCAATTCTGATCGAGGAGCGACTCGACGGCGTTGAGGTGAGCGTGATGGCCATCACCGACGGCCGCACGATCGTGACCCTGCCGCCCCTCCAAGACCACAAGGCGGCCTATGACGGCGACGAAGGGCCCAACACCGGCGGCATGGGAGCCTACTGCCCAACGCCGTTCGTCGATGCAGCGCTGCTCGCCGAGATCGAGGAACAGATCCTCGTGCCCACGATCCATGCGATGAAACGGGGACGGACACCGTTTCAGGGTCTGCTCTACGCTGGGCTGATGCTCACGCCACAAGGACCGAAGGTGCTCGAGTTCAACGTGCGGTTTGGCGATCCGGAATGTCAGCCCTTGATGGTGCTGCTGAAGTCGAGCCTGCTCGAACTGCTCGACGCCGCGGTGGATGGCCGCCTCGAGGACGTGGCCACACCAGAGTGGAAGGACGAAGCAGCGGTTGCCGTGGTAATGGCCGCAGAGGGCTACCCGGGAGCGTATGCTCGTGACAAGCCTATCCGAGGGCTTGAAGACGCTGCCGAGATTCCGGGGGTCGAAGTCTTCCACGCGGGCACACGCCTGGCAGATGGCGACGTCGTGACCTCGGGAGGTCGGGTGCTGGCGGTGACCGGCACGGCCCCCACACTGCCACAAGCAAAACTGCAGGCCTACACCGGTGTCCGTGAGATTCGCTGGGTGGGTGGATGGTGCCGCAAGGACATCGCCGACAAAGGCATTCGGCGGGAACGAGAACTGGCGTCGCAAGGCGACTGAGGTGGATCCGCAATGAAACTTCGGGCGGGTATCGTCGGGCTCGGCCGCAACTGGGAGAGCCGCTACCTGCCGGCGCTGCGGACGCTTGCTGACCGCTTTGAGGTGCGTGGCATCTGCGAACAGGTAGCCCATCGGGCGGAACGTGCCGCTCGCGAACTCGGCGCCATTGCTGTTGACGGCTACCGGGCTTTGGCCGCTCGCGATGACATCGATGTGATCCTCTGCCTCTCCGATCAGTGGTATGGCGTGACGCCGATCCTTGCGGCGTGCGACTACGGCAAAGCGGTCTACTCCGCGATCTCGTTTCCTCTTGATGCCAGCGAGGCTGCCCTGCTGCGGCAGCGTGTTGATGAATCTGGCATCGCCTTCATGGCTGAGCTTCCCCGTCGGCATGCGCCAGCGACACTTCGCCTAAAGGAGCTGATTGCCACTCGTCTGGGAACACCACGGATGCTGTTCTGTCATCGTCGTGCGGTCGTCGAACCGCCCACAGCGACGCGACGCGACCAGGCAACCGAGTCACGCGACCTGATGGAACTAGTCGATTGGTGTGGTTACGTTGCGGGCACGCCTCCCACCAGCGTGGTGGCCGTTCGGCATGCTGACGCCGAAGCTGAGGGGCTCGATGACTACCAGATGATGAGCCTCGACTACTCCGCCGGAGGCACCACAGGCACAGGCTGCCTCGCCCAGATCAGCTGCGGCTACTACATGCCACAGCAGTGGGAAGAAGCGGTGACGTTTCGGCCGCCAGCTGCCCTTCAGGTCGCCTGCGAGAACGGGATTGCCTTCATCGACCTTCCCACGTCGCTGGTCTGGTTTGACACAGCAGGCCGACACATGGAGTCCCTCGAGAGCGATCGACCCGTCGGCGAAATGATGCTGGCTCAGTTCCACCGCATGGTGACCAGCCTCGTCCGCCACGTGAGTGGCCTCGACGACACCTTGTTTGCGATGAAGGTGGTGTCAGCGGCCAGCATCAGCCAGCGGAAAGGCCGTCGCATGCCACTTTGAGCCAAGCGGTTCCTTGAGGAGCCTCCTCTACGGAGGCCCCTCAAGGCGTTGTCTTCACGTGGCAACGTGCGCGGCAGGCCATCTCAGCGTGGGAGCCCATACAGCCCGTGCATGCCAGAGATCCCAAGGCATCTCAGGAGGAGGCGAGGGCTTCCACGACCAGGTCGCCAACGGCAGCCGTGCCATGCCCCATGCGGCCGGCAGCCTGACTCGTCATCTTCGTGCCGGTGACATGCGCCACGGCCTTTTCAATGCGGCCGCCGGCAGCAGGCTCACCAGAGTGCTCCAGCAGCATGGCCATGGCGTTGATGGCGGCGATCGGGTTGATCTGGTCAGTGCCCGTGTACTTCGGAGCGCTGCCGCCCATCGGCTCAAACATGCTCACGCCACCTGCATCAGGGTTGAGGTTGCCACCAGCAGCCACCCCCATACCACCCTGCAGGATGCCCGCAAGATCGGTGATGATGTCTCCAAACATGTTGGTGGTCACGATCACGTCATAGAAGTCGGGGTTCTTCACCATCCACATGCAGCAGGCATCGACGTGGTTGTAGTCGGTATTCACGTCAGGATAGTCCTTGGCAACCTCCTGGAACGTCCGCCACCAGAGATCGTGTCCGAAGGTCAGCACGTTGGTCTTGGCGACAAGCGTGAGCGTCTTCTTGGGGCTATTCCGCTTGCGGGTGTACTCGAAGGCCCAGCGGATGCAGCGTTCGCAGCCCTTGCGGGTGTAGATCGCCTGTTGGACAGCCACCTCGTCTGGCGTGTCCTTCTTTAGGTAGCCGCCAACGCCGCAGTAGAGGTCCTCGGTGTTTTCACGAACGACCACAAAATCGATGTCGTCTGGGCCACGGCCAGCCAAAGGTGTTTCCACGCCGGGGAGCAGCTTCACGGGCCGCAGGTTGATGTACTGGTCAAGCTGGAATCGCAGTTGCAGCAGCAGGCCCTTCTCCAGCACACCGGGAGGCACATCTGGGTGGCCAATCGCCCCCAGGAACACCGCCTGCTTGGTCCGCAGCAGATCGAGGCCACCTTCGGGAATCAGCTCCCCTGTCCGGAGATACCGATCACCGCCCCAGTCGAGCTCCTCGATCTCGTAGGTGAAGCCCTCAAGCTTCGAGACAGCCTCAAGAACCTTGACCGCCTCACGTGTCACTTCCGGGCCAGTGCCGTCTCCAGGAATGGTGGCAAGAACAAGGTGACGGTCAGCCATGGAAGGGTCCTTTTCAGAAGCGGGTGAGGGGTAACGAGGGGCGTTACGGACGAGCACAGAGCATCGCATCTCTTTGCGTCAACGCAACAAAGGACCGCCTACTCAGGCATATTCCTGCCTGCATGCAGCCATGCCGTGCCACGCAGAGTCTCCCGCGATGCCTCACCCGGCTGCTGGCCTCAAAACCTTCAACCGGTCGGTGAGAAAGCCGCCTACGACAGCCACACCGGCCTCAACGAATGTGCCGTTCACAGTTCTGCACCGCATGCCCAAACCTGCATAGCAGCCCAGAACCGAAAACGCTGACCAGCCTGGTCGAACGCCCCACAGGCCCAATCAGCGAAGGCCCATTCAGCGAAAGCACGTCCAGCTCTTCAAAGGCGGGCCTCACACACGAGCCCACTGCAGGGCAGCTAGTTGTTGCTGAAGTTGAAGGTTTTTGACTGCTTTGCACCGAGCGGGTTCTTCAGGAACGCGCGACGGCACTCGTCGCAGAGATCGAAGCGAAGCGTGCGAGCCACATCGTCTTCGAGCATCTCAAGATCCTGCTCGTCGATTCGCTGGAGCAGTTCCTGCACATCATCAAGATGATCGAAGTCATCTCCTTCGATGCAGCCATCGGCGCTGTCGTTGACCGCCTGGAAGACATCAATCTTCACAACGTGTCGAGCTTCGCAGCAATGGTCGATAGGCCGCTTACACATGTCGCAGGAGTAGTGAAGCATGAGTGGCTCCGCAGAAGACAAGAACGACGAACGACCCATGACGATTCCGGGCATCACGGGAGCAGCCGTCGCATGAACCGATTGTGACGCCGGTGTGAGGAACGTGCAATCCGCGGGACGCTCTCGTGAACATGTGTTTGGCATGATCGATCCGAGCCCCGTAGACTCTTAGGACGGATTGAGTTCTGCCACGAGAAGACCCAGAGGATCGCGCAATGCCTGCGGCCGCCGCGACGCTCGGAAACTCGCTGCACGCCAGCCCGCTTCGCGACGGGGCGAGGACACACTCAGTGCTTGAACTGAGTGTGCTCGTCCTGAATCGTTCTTTCGTGGCAGTGCACGTCGTCAACGTGCGGCGGGCGATCAGCCTGCTGTTTCGACAACTGGCAGAAGTCGTGCATGTGGAACAGGGCCAGTATGCGTCGTATTCGCTGGAAAACTGGCGAGAACTGTCGCAGCTTCAGGCGGAACTGCGGGCCCACGAGCTCGCCCACGGAAAGGCCGACGACCACGTCCTCCAAGACTGGGTGAGAGCGATTGGCTACGAGCTTCAGGCTCCCCGGGTCATCCGCCTGACGAACTGCGACCGCATGCCTCGCCAAGGGCTGCGGTTCAATCGCCGCAATGTGTTTGCCCGCGATGGCAACCGCTGCCAGTACTGTGGCGAACGCTTCCCACTGAGCGAACTGTCACTCGATCACGTGGTGCCCCGCAGTCGCGGCGGCACCGCAACCTGGGAGAACATCGTCTGCGCCTGCGTGGCCTGCAATGTCCGCAAGGGTGGACGCACACCGCAGGAAGCACGCATGGACCTCATCCGTCAGCCCGTGCGACCCAAGCGAAGCCCGCTTCTCGCCCTCAAGCTTGGAAACCCGAGGTACGAGAGCTGGAAAAACTTTGTTGACCGTGCCTACTGGCTCGTCGATCTCAGCGAGCAGGTCAGCTAAAGCGACGCCAAACGAGCAAACCCCTGCTCACAATGCCTTCGGCGTACCACGGGCCTTCGGCGTACCACGGGCCTTCGGCGTACCACGGACCGCCGAAGACACGCCGCGAGAGGAGAAAATCGATGAAGAACAAGGGAAATCCGCACAAGCGATCTCCGCATTCCCACTTTTTCGCAGGTTCGTCCGTGAAGATGAAGGTCCTGGCTGTCCCGAATGCCCAGCCACGCTGAACACTCAGACAACTTGAATCCCCGCCCCCCAGACGCCTCCTGCCTCCATCGTACAGACGGGTAGACAGCCGACGTTGTCAGGCAGGACGGATCTTAAGCTCGCTTCTCAAGCCTGCTGAGAAACAGCCCGCTCGCACGCAGGCCGTTCTCTGGCGGCCAGCTCGCTAGCAGAGCGGGTCCTTCTTCTCGGTGATCACCGAGCACTCGGGAGCCATTTCTGCGTTGAGAGCGGTGAAGTCTTTCCACTCTTCGGGAAGATTGTCTTCATGGAAGACAGCTTCGACGGGGCACTCGGGCACGCAGGCCTCGCAGTCAATGCACTCGTCAGGATGGATGTAGACCATCTGCTCGCCCTCGTAGAAGCACTCCACGGGGCACACCACCACACAATCGGTGTACTTACAAGCGAAGCAAGGTTCGGCGACGACGTGCGTCATGTCTCGGTCTCTCCTTCGGAATATCGCACAAACTCTGCAGGATCCTAGGGAGGTGGCACGGCGGTGTCAACGAGTTCCAAGACTGCCACAGCCGCTTCCGAAAAGGGCTGCAAAGTCCGCAAAACTGCCGCCGCGAGCCTCCTCCGCCCCACAACTGGCGTTGGAGGAGGAAGATCTGCTCTCGTAGACTTCTGTTATCGGTTGGGGTGCCTCCGGAACTCCATTCTGCGGTGCCGAGGTGCGGCCTGGAACGTTTTACCTGCCCGGATCCTTCGGTGATCTCGTGAGTCACAACCCTTCACCGCCGCACATTTCGGCCGAGCAACGGGCTGTCGCAGACCGGCAGCTGGTGGAGGCCTGCCTCGCTGCAGGCACTGACAGCCAGGGCTGGGACGCGTTTGTTCGGCAGTTTTCTGGGCTCGTGGCACATGTGGTCGCCCGCACAGGCGAACGCCTGCAGCTGTCGCTGGCCGAAGCCGACCGCGATGATCTCGTGGCGGACGTTTTTTTCGAGGTGCTGCGGAACGATGCGGCCGTACTCAAAGGCTTTGCCGGGCGTTCGAGCCTGGCGGCCTATTTGACGGTGATCGCCCGCCGAGTGGCGGGAAAGCGGCTCCGCGAAAGACGTCGCGACCCACGCGACACGGGCTTGGGGGCAACGCCATCGGTCGACCTGCTCTCCGACCAAACGCCCACCATCTCCGGCAGCAGCGTCGACCGAAATCAGGTCGACCGGAATCGCATTGACGACCGCGACCAGGTGGCCGCTTTGCTGGAGAGCCTTGATGCCGACGAGGCGAAGATCGTGCGAATGTTCCACATTGAGGAACGCAGTTACGGTGAGATCAGTCGACTTCTCGGCGTGCCGCTCGGTTCAGTCGGCCCTGTCCTGTCACGAGCACGTGCCAAACTCCGGCGCCAGGCCGGTTAAGGCCACGCCCCTGAGGTGACCTCCGTCTGGCCCGAAGACACCTGCGGCCTGACGACAGGTGCGGCCCAATGACACCCGATCTGTGTAGTGAAACCTGCCCAGCACAGGACAACACATGCGGGCTTTTCAGCGTCAGCCTTTTCAGTGCCGGCACCACGCGTGCGGCGGTCGCTCGCAACACACCTGTTCGTAGCTAGGCACGGCTTAGTAGCTAGGCACGGCTCTCACCGGAGGCGGCATGCCCTGCCCTCCTTCGGCAACACCCGGCGGGCCAATGACCACCGAGGGATCCGCCAGGTCAACCGGCTCGTACCCTTCGTAGGCGGGCATCTGCCAGAGCAGGCCCGGATCACCTGAGGGCGTGTTTGTCGAGAGACTGGCGATATCGAGAGTGAAGTCGATGCCTGAGGCAGGCCACGAGACCTCCACGCTGCGAGGCAAGGCTGCCCCACTGTTCTGGTCGACCCGGTGTTTGCTGGTGCGAACACTGGCGAGTCGCTCCCCTGTCGGGCTGAAGAGATGCTGCTCCAAGACGAGCCCCGTCGTGCCATCGAGCAGGGTAGACCGCATCAGGTCTCCCTCAGGCGATGCGATCCGGCTGCGGATCTCGATCCGGCCATCGGCCATGGGAAAGGGGCCTTCGTGCCGATCATCAGGCCGAAAGGAGACCAGCCCGAGCAGCTCGGGCATCCAGTCAGCCTTCAGTGGGAGCAGGCGACGGGCAGACGACTCGGTGTACTGGTCGTGTCGGCAAAACAGCAGCACCGGAGGCTCATGCCGCCGGATCCAGAGCCAGAACAGTTCATCGTTACTGCCGATGTCGAGTTCGCTGCCAGTCACCGCGGTCTGGGCACGCAGCCGGAAGCGACGTGGCGGCTCGCAGGCAACCTGGGCGGAGAGTTTGGGAACACCTGGCACGCTAAGGGTGGCCTGTGGTGCCATGTAGGTCCGCACGCGGCTGGTGTTGTCGTGCACCACCTGGATGATCTGCTCGAGCGTGGGGTTCGCCGGCAGCGTCCGCGGCAGCGGCAGGGTGCCGTACTGGTAGCCCTTGAGAAACTGTGGACATGAGGCGCCGCTGGTGGCGATCGCCATCACCAGTGTGGCCAGCAACAGACCCGTCGACCATGGCCGTGCCGGGGTCGCCAGTGGCCTCGATCCCCACGCTTTTTGGCTGTGAACCGGGTTGGCTCGCATCCCTCGTTTCCAGAGGAAATGGTTTCGGCGTCGCCACATGTCAGGCAGCCTCCCCTGCCCAGAGCAAGCCTGTGAGGCGTTGCTCGAGGCCGTCCTTTTCGGAGGCCTCGGGAGTGGCAATGCGAATCTGGTAGTCGGTGCCACGACGACGGCAGCTCACCGAAAGAATCGGGGCATGTTCGGAGGCAGTGTCGGAGGCGGTGTCATCGCTGCCATCGACGATCTTCAGCACCCGCCGCCGCACCAGCACGAGCGCGAGCAGGTAGCGAAGCGGCGCATCACTGAGGTCGTCTTCAAGCTGTTCGAGGAGATCGAGAAGTACGTCAACCGGAGCCAAGGTGGGCTTGGCATCCTCTGCCGGCACCACCGATCGCCACCAAGCCAGGCTTGCTTCCGGCTGCCCTTCCCAGGCATCGGCGGCCACATCACGCCGCACAATCTTGCCGTCTTCGCGGATCAGCGCGGAATAGAACGCATCTCCGGCCGTCAGGGGGCGATCGGTCGTCGCGCAGCGGAGCTGAGGCTTTTGGATGCGGTAGTCCATGGCGGAGGGAGAGTAGGGAAACACCGCGACCGCAGCAAACCCGGTCA
>JADHNY010000154.1 GCA_016779265.1 Pirellulales bacterium
GACTCGCGCGAGCACCTCCTCAAACGACACCCGCTCCAAGAAGTCTGGCCGCACCGCCGTGTCTTCGTTCGCCCAGCAGAAGTGTCCGTCCCGCAAGAAGAAGCCATTGTGCGAGCCGTCCTCCCGCCGCTTTGCCGTCATGCCGAAGGCTTCGGGCGCTGCTGCCGCTCGGCTGAGCACCTCTCTCTCGGCCTCGCCATAGCCAGCAAATGCAGTCGCCTCACCCGCCCGCACCCGCCGCCACTCACTCAAGAACGCAGGCGGCGACTCCCGCAGTGGCTTTCCCTCGGTGTAGGCCGCAGCAAGCCGCTGCGAAACATCGGCAAAGCTGAGAAACCGCACCTTGCGGCCATGCGTTTCCACCGCATGGTCGATCAGCTCAACGATCTGCTCAGGCCGGATCCAGCCGTGAGGATGAAACACCAGGCTGACACAGCCCTGCTTGAGCACGGTCAGATCGAGGGCCGCTTTCCAGTCGTCGACGGTCTGCTGGTTGTTCTCGCCATGGCGATGCTGAGCTGACCAATCGCTCGGTACGAGGCAGGGAATCTCCCAGCAGCTCTCCGCCACGACGTAAGGGTAGGGATAGTTCTCGATCAGGTTCACGAAGTGGTCATGCACCTGGCCGGCATAGTGATGGCCCGTCGGCACATACTTGAGAAACCGTTCCTGCCCATCGGCATCGAGCACAAGTTCGCGGGGAAGTGTTGGGTCGGCAGCGGTGAAAGCCATGAACACCGACGAATCGATTTCCAGAAACCGGCCCGCCTCAGTCCGCTGAGCGAAGATCTCCGCGAAGAATCTCGGACTGACCGTATTGAGAGAGTCGCAACAGGGCATCCGAAACGCCACCGGCGTGTTGCCGGGGATGGTTGCCATTGCATCCACGCACTGCTCGTAGGTGCCGCGAGCGGCCTCGAAATCGCTCGCTTTAAGCAGCGGGCACGGATGATCCGCCGTGTGACACTCCAGGCTCAGCCCTTCGGCAAGCCAGCGTGTCAGCAGCGGATCCTCAGGCGGCACCTGATTGGTCATGATGCTCACCCCAGCCTCGCCGTCGAGCTGCTTGAGCCGGTCGATCACTGGCCGCAGGGCCTGCTCATACTTTGCCGGATCTCGCATGTCGTCGATCGCGAGCACGACCACAGCTTCAACGCCTTCTTCGCCCACCCACTCCGGGGTTCGCAGCTGGGGAAAGTCGCGATGTGGATACCAAGGATCCGCAGGATCAACATCAGCACCTTGGTCGGCCTCATCGGCCACCCCCCAGACATCCGCCAGCATGCCGCACGCGACAGGATCTACACGCTCAAGCTGATCGCGGGTGTAGGGGAAAAAGTCGTTCGTCGAAAAGAAGGCTTCGCTGGTCTCGGCGAAATACTCAGCAGGGTTGGTGAGTGCATAGGCCCGATCGATGCGAGTGTTGCCGTTGGCATCTCGCCGCTCCACCTGCTCGTAACGGCCCGAAGCTCGGGCCCGTTCATAGGCCTCGCGAACCTGCGGGTTGCCATGTCCCTCTGGAAGAAAGAGATCGTGATAGGCGTGGGCGAGTTCGTGCAGGACCAGTGCAGGCATCCGCCGACACTCCGCCTCAAAGTCATCCACGTTCGTAAACTCGACCGCCTTGGCCATGACGGGGTCACGGCCGTTGTCGCGGAGCCAGCCGGCGCCGGGGTGATACTCCGCCCGTGGAGCCGCATTGGCATAGGGCGGCGACACATACAGCGGCACCTGCTGCAGCTTCTCAACCGCTGCCTGCGGCAGAAACCCGCTGAGTTCTGTCAACTGCCCCTGCAACAGCCCGAGCGCCTTTGCTGTCGCCGCTGCATGTTCGGCCAAAAGTCGCTCGTCGATATGAACCTGCCAGCCGACGATCTCGCGGGTCTCACGAGCCGCCACGGCTTCGCTCGCCTGCCCCCCGAGCACGACCAAGGCCAACGCCGCCTTCAGCACCAGTTTGATGATCATTCCCACACTCCCTCCGGCCAAACTTCCTTAGGCCCAGGCGGCCTCACGCCTGCCGACACACGCCCCCAAAGCCGCTGAAGAAACCCGCTCCCGCAACGACACTGACCCGCCCCAGTTTAGCGGCCTCTTCTGACCGCAACCCCTTCGCTCCCGAGTTCCTCACGCCCGTTTCCCTCCCCTCCAAACCGTGGGCTTGACGAAAAAAAAATGCCGATCTATATCTTCGTGCAGGGAACAACAAAGCTCTCGCGCCGTCCAATGCGGACAAATGCGGCTGAGCTATCTGACAGAACTCGGAGTTTTGGTTTTTTACGCCTGCTTCGCATCGCTTCCCTGCGAGCGCGTTTTTTCTAAGCGTGCACTTCTTTTTTCTGTCATCTGCGATTGACCTGTGAGCGGAACCTTTGAACGGCCTTGCCGTTGAAAGCACACCGCGGGGGCGTTGTGCCTTCACGCAGATCATCGTTCTAGGAATTTACAAAATGCATCGGCGCTCTGGCTTTACGCTTGTGGAGTTGCTTGTCGTTATTGCCATCATTGGCGTTTTGGTTGGGCTCCTGCTGCCCGCCGTTCAATCTGCCCGCGAAGCCGCTCGCCGCTCGAGCTGCACGAACAACCTCAAGCAGATTGGCCTCGCTGTTCAAAACAGCCACGACACCAGGAACAAGTTCCCTGAGGGACGTGTTCGCACCGAGGCGAAGAACACGGCCGCACCGTGGAACACCGAAAACATCAGCTGGATGGCCCGGATTCTTCCCTATATGGAAGAAGGAGCCCTCTACGACGCAATCGACTTCGAACAAAGTCCAGGCTGGGGCGGTGTGAACGCCGCCGTGATGAAGAACAAAGTGGCCCCCTTCCGCTGCCCCTCTGACGGAGGCCAGGGCAAGGTGGCCTGGGTGGCTCCAAACGGTGCAAAGGTTCGTGGCGGCGTGCCCGATGTCAATCGTTTTGGCGTCGGCCAGACCAACTATCTAGCCAACGCTGGCGACGCCCTGATGCTCGGCACGCGTGCCCGCGACAACGAGGCCCGCGGCGTGGTCTTCAGTCATCGCATCCGCGCGAGCGAATCGGGCGGCCCAGGTAAGGTCGACATAGCCTCCTGCACCGACGGCACATCGAAGACGATCTGGGCGAGTGAAGTGGTGATTGGCCATCCAATCATCCTCTCCAACTCATCACTGCGGGCTTTCGCCGACTGGGGCTCTGTCTCGCCGACGAATAACGGCTGCCCAACGGCTGGCACGCCGGGCACTGGTGGGCGGCAGCAGATTGGCGCGAGCTGGTTTGAGGGCTACTTCGCCCAGCACATCGGGTTTAGCACCCTGATGACGCCCAACTCAAAGCTCTTTGACTGTGCCGGCAACTCCAACGACCTGGCAGTGGCTTCACGCAGCAAGCATCCAGGGCTTGTCAACCTCGTGGCCATCGACGGCTCGGTGCACAGCGTGCAGGACTCCATCGACTGGTTTGTCTGGAAGAACCTCGGCTGCAAGGACGACGGCGAGGCAGCCAGCTTTGACAGGTAGTCAACAGAACTTTTTGTGTTTGTGCCTAGGAGAGGTTGGCTCTACGCCAGCCTCTCCTGGGCCTATTTTGTGTCCCTTTCTTTTTTGATTTCTTCGGAGATATCCATCTTCTAAGTAATTCCATTTCGGAGGTTACGTTATGAAACGCCGCTCAGGCTTCACGCTCGTGGAGCTTCTCGTTGTGATTGCCATCATTGGTGTGTTAGTCGGGCTTCTTCTGCCTGCGGTGCAGTCCGCACGCGAAGCCGCCCGCCGCTCAAGCTGCTCCAACAACCTCAAGCAGATTGGGTTGGCTGTTCAGAACTATCACGACACCAGGAACATGTTTCCCGAAGGTCGCCGCCGCAGTGACAAGACAAGCGGAACGCCGCTGGGCAACTCCGGTGCTCCTTGGAACAGCATGAACATCGGCTGGATGGCCCGCATTCTTCCCTACATGGAAGAGACGGCTCTCTACTCGGGCATCAACTTTGACCAAAGTCCTGGCTGGGGCGGAGCGGCGACCGGCAACGGCATCGCGCAGCGGTCCAAGGTTGCCGCCTACCGTTGCCCCTCCGACGGCGGGCAGGGCAAGGTGGCCTGGGTGGCTCCCAATGGTGCCAAGGTTCGTGGCGGTGTGCCTGACATCAATCGTTTCGGGCAGGGCCAAACGAACTACGTTGCCAACGCTGGCGATTCGTTTCAGCTCGGCACGCGGGCTCGTGACAACCTCAGCCGTGGCGTGGTCTTCAGCCATCGCTATCGGCAGAGCGAGCCGGCCGGTCCTGGCAAGGTCGACATGGCGAGCTGCACAGACGGCACCTCCAAGACGATCTGGGCGAGCGAAGTCGTGATCGGGCATCCGTTCCTGGCAACAAACTCGTCGCTACGGACCTTCGCTAGCCTTACCAATGCCAGCCCGACCAACAACGGCTGCCCCACTTCGGGCACGCCTGCCACGAATGGGCGTCAGCAGATTGGGGCGAGCTGGTTTGAAGGCTACTTTGCCCAGCACATCGCCTTCAGCACGATGATGACGCCCAACTCCAGGCTCTTCGACTGCACCGCCAACTCCAACGACCTGGCGGTCGCTTCGCGAAGCAAGCATCCAGGGCTCGTGCAGTGCGTGGCCGTCGATGGTTCGGTGCACTCGGTGCAGGACTCCATCGACTGGGCCGTGTGGCGTTACCTCGGCTGCAAGGACGACGCCGAACCCGCCAGTTTCGATCGATAATCTCAGGCTGTGTCCCTTGGGAGGCTGGTCCGCCAGCCTCCCAAGGCCACACCCGACACAAAAAAACGTGTTTTCGCTCCTCGTGCAGTCAACTTTTCACGGGGGAGAAAACGCCTCAAAAACGCTCTTTTAATCGCCTTCTGGGCTGCCGATTTTGCGGCACGCCCAATGTCGCCCCACACACAGGGGTTGACGCCTCCGCCGCATTCTCGCAGGCTGGAGAGCGGGGTTGGAGCTGGCGGTGATCTGCGGGGGCAGATCCACAACGCTGCCACACTTCAGATTTTTCCTGCTGCCTTCGGGTTTTCTCCGCGATTTCCCGTCAGCCGCATTTCGTGGTTTCCTCTTTTCTTTCCTCAGAGATTTCCATCTTCACTGCAAACCACTTTTGGAGGTTGCGTCATGAAACGTCGTTCTGGCTTCACGCTCGTGGAGCTTCTCGTTGTTATTGCCATCATTGGCGTCTTGGTCGGGCTGCTTCTGCCCGCTGTTCAGTCCGCTCGTGAAGCGGCTCGTCGGTCGAGCTGTGCCAACAATCTCAAGCAGATTGGACTCGCAACTCAGGTCTTTCACGATGCACGAAACCAGTTTCCAGAAGGGCGAATCCGTAGTAATCGTGCTGCAAACGCACCAAAGTGGCCAGGCAATCCCTCAGCTCCCTGGAACTCTCAGAATATTGGCTGGCTTGCCCGAATCCTGCCTCACATGGAGGAGTCCGCGCTCCACGACACGATTGATTTCGAACGTCAGATTCCCGGCTGGGGTGGCCAGAACATTACCGCTCGGAAGTCAAAGGTGGCTGCGTATCGCTGTCCATCAGACGGTGGCCAGGGCAAAGTTGCCTGGGTAGCCCCGAATGGAGCGAAGGTCCGCGGTGGTGTCCCTGACACCAACCGGTTTGGATCAGGCCAGACCAACTACGTCGGGAGCGCTGGTGACACCCTGCAGGTTGGGTCAAACATCCGTAACAACCTGAGCAAGGGCATGTTCACAAGCCATCGCTACACGAACGTTGATCCAGGGAAGCACACAATGGCCAGTGCATCAGATGGCACGTCAAAGACACTTCTCGCCAGCGAGGTGGTCATCGGCTTCCCGCATCGGCAGGTGAACTCGGCCTACAGAACGTGGGGAACGCTGGGCAATGCAACGGCAACGGACAATGGCTGCCCGACCAGCGGAAACCCGGCGACAAATGGCCGGCGTCAGACTGGAGCGAGTTGGTTTGAGGGCTACATGCCAAACCACATCTTCTTCAGCACTGTTATGACGCCGAACTCGAGGCTCTACGACTGCTCCGCCAACTCCAATGACGTTGGCTTCGCATCGCGAAGTAAGCACCCTGGCCTCGTCCAGTGTGTCGCGGTTGATGGTTCGGTTCATTCTGTGCAGGACTCCATCGACTGGTTTATCTGGAAGAATCTCGGCTGCAAGGATGACGCTGAACCAGCGTCTTTCGATCGGTAGGCCGACCTCTGGTCACGTGAAACGATGCTTGCCGCCTCACGGGGGCTGTGGGATACCACGCCCCCTGAGGCGAGCACAGCAGTTTCCGTGTGCTTAAGGCAGATCTGCCTCAAGCACACTCACCGCTGAACTCAACACAACCAGGTAGAGACTCCCCGGAGTCTCTACCTTTTTTTCTTCGTTCACTGCTTCGGTGTGCTTCCCCGTTTTTCCTCGCTTTGTTCTCCCGCCGCGTTGAACGCCCGAAAGGACAGATTCATGAAACGCCGCTCCGGTTTTACGCTCGTCGAACTCCTCGTGGTGATTGCGATCATTGGTGTCTTGGTGGGGCTGCTGCTGCCCGCCGTGCAGTCCGCCCGCGAAGCTGCCCGACGCTCGAGCTGTTCCAACAATCTCAAGCAGATTGGCCTCGCGGTTCACAACTTCCACGACTCCAACAACAAGTTTCCCGAAGGCCGGATCCGCAGTCGTCGCGCTGCTAACGCGGCCCAATGGCCAGGGAATCCGAATCAGCCTTGGAACTCGCAGAACATCGGCTGGCAGGCACGCATCCTGCCCTACATGGAAGAAACGGCGCTCTACGACACGATTGACTTCGAGCGGCAGATTCCCGGCTGGGGTGGCCAGAACGTTACCGCTCGGAGGTCAAAGGTGGCTGCGTATCGCTGCCCTTCGGACGGCGGCATGGGCAAGGTGGCCTGGGTGGCACCCGATGGCACCAAGGTTCGCGGTGGCGCTCCTGACGTGGGCCGCTTTGGCCAAGGCCAGTGCAACTACGTGGGGAACGGCGGTGATACCCTGCAGATCGGCGGTCAGCCTCGGTTCAACCTCAGCCGTGGCATGGTCACCAACCACCTCTACGTTCCGGGAAGAGACCCTGGCAAGCACACGATGGCCAGCGCCGCCGACGGCACCTCCAAGACGCTCTGGGCCAGCGAGGTCGTCATCGGCCATCCGCTCCTCAACATCAACTCAACCCTGCGGACATGGGCATCGCTGAGCAGCGCTTTTGCCAGCAACCACGATTTCTCCCGAGACAACGGCTGCCCCACCTCCGGTTCGCCGGCGACCTGGGGCCGTCGACAGACGGGCGCGACCTGGTTTGAAGGCTACTTTGCTCAGCACATCGCGTTTTCCACGTTGATGACGCCAAACTCAAAACTCTTCGACTGCGCGTCGAACTCAAACGACGTGGCCGTTGCCTCCCGGAGCAA
>JADHNY010000155.1 GCA_016779265.1 Pirellulales bacterium
GTCCGTCGTTGCGATCTGGTCGTGTCTGCGGCCCCCCTGTTTTCGGAAAGGCTGGCGATGAACGCGGCCGCGGTCGCCGCCGGCACGCCGCTGGTCGATGCGGCCATGTACGACATGGAAGCCCGTCTGTTTGTCCGGGAAACGGCCAGCGACCCGTGCTTGGCCTGCCTCTATCCAGCAGATCCTCCTGAGTGGAATCGACGATTTCCTGTCTTGGGGGCAGTCTCCGGAACCATTGGCTCGCTTGCCGCACTCGCTGCGATCCAGGTGCTCGCTGACATGCCACGAGCCGCCGCAGGCCGACTCACACATCTCGACCTGAGCACGCTCTCTCAACAGCAGGTCATCATCCAACGCCGCGACACATGCCCCGTATGCGGCAAGCCGCCGCTCTCCGACTAACCCATGGCCACCCTGGCACAAAGCTGAGGCCACGCAACACACATCACGCGGATGCCACCGATACCCAGCAGTCCCCTTCGCTCGATTCCCAAGCCAGCGAGCGAGAAGTACGCTTAGTCTGTGCGTCAGATGAGTCTGTCGCTGTCCGGAAGGAAAAGGTTGTTTCTTGTTTGCTGGGGGCTCTATGTCTGCATTCTCACGCCGGGCACTGCTGAACCGTTCGCTCTACGCCGGTCTCTTCTCAGGACTTACGGCGAAGAGTTATCGGGCAACCTTCGCTGCTGAAGCTCCCAGCGAGCGTGTCCGCGTCGGCATGATCGGTGTGGGCAACCAGGGCGGCCCGCGGAACAACATGCAGTATTTCCTTGAGCACATTGAGGCGATGTGCGATCTCGACCCACGCCATCTCGACGAGGCTGACGCCTTCCTCAAAAAGGAAGCCGGTCGGGCTGCCACGCTCACCGACGACTACCGGCGTCTACTCGACTCCAAAGATCTCGATGCGGTCGTGGTCACGGTTCCCGATCAGTGGCATGCGTTGATGACGATCGAAGCCTGCCAGGCAGGAAAGGATGTCTACTGCGAGAAGCCGCTGACGCTCGTCATTGGCGAGGGTCGCCCAATGATCGCCGCTGCCCGTGAACATCACCGTGTCGTCCAGACTGGCACCATGCAGCGGAGCGGTGTGGAGTTTCGCTTTGCAACTGACCTGGTTCAGGCAGGTCGACTTGGCACAATCCGCGAGGTGAATGTCACGCTCCCCGGTCCGAACTGGATTGATCGAGCGGGCTCGCCAGTTCCAGATTCATCGCCACCAGAGGGCTTTGACTTCGACCGCTGGCTCGGCCCCGCTCCCCTGCGGCCCTACAACGCCAACCGCGTGCACTACCTGTTCCGTTTCTTCTGGGACTACAGCGGCGGCCAACAGACCAACTTCGGTGCCCACCATCTCGACATCGCCCAGTGGGGCCTCGGCATGGATGACAGCGGGCCTATCACCGCCGAAGGCAAAGCAACCTTCCATCCGCAGGGCTGGTACGAAACACCAGACACCGCCACGATCACCTACACGTATGCAAACGGCGTCACCTTAAACTGCCGTCAAGTCCCTGGTGTGAGTAGCAAAGACCAAGGAACTGAGTTTATCGGTGACAAGGGCTCTCTCTTTGTCTGGCGAGGTGGGGTTCGTCTGAGTTCTGCGGAGCTTCTCCATGGAATCGATCTGCCGAAGCCGCTCCTCCTCGAAGGGAACGTTGCGACGCTTCCCTCATCGGAGCGCCGTGCCGCCAACCATGCCCACATCCAGAACTTTCTCGACTGTGTGAAAACGCGAGAAAAACCCGCCGCGGACATCAGCATCGGCCACCGCAGCGCAACAGTCTGCCATCTGGGCAACATCGCTGTGCGGTCAGGAAAGAAGATTCAGTGGGACCCCAAGACCGAGTCGATCATCGGTGATGCCGACGCCGCACGTTGGCTCTCCAAGACCTACCGCGAGCCCTACACGCTCTCGTAAACGCGGTTCTGCGGTCATCGGAGTGACCCGCCGCCCATCATGCCCACATCCAATGTCAGCGATTGGCACACCACCAACTGCCAGCAACACTTCGTATCGTTGTGAATGAACGTCACTGGCGTTCATTCACTTCTCTCTCGGCGACAGCCAGGAACTCCTCTCATGAACGACCGTCCGCTCACCGGAAAACGATGCCTCGCATTTGTTGGGGACATCTATGAAGACTTGGAACTGTGGTATCCAAAACTGCGATGGATTGAAGCAGGCGGTGAGTTTGTCATCGCTGGGCCGGAGGCGAACGTGGTCTATGCAGGGAAGAATGGCTACCCCTGCCGCTCCGACATTGCGATTGCTGACGTTTGCTCAGAAGGATTTGACGCCGTCTTGCTGCCAGGCGGCTTCATGCCCGACAAGCTCAGACGTGACCCACAGGTTCTGAAACTGATTCAGGAGGTCGACGCTGCCGGCAAATGCGTCGCTGCGATCTGCCACGGGGGATGGCTCGCCATCTCGGCCAAGGTCTACCGGGGCGTCCGCGTGACAGGTTCGCCGGGCATCAAAGACGATCTGATCAACGCTGGAGCGATCTGGGAAGATGCTCCCGTGGTCGTCGACAGGCATCACATCTCCAGCCGCAAGCCCGACGATCTTCCAGACTTCTGCCGAGCACTGATCGCTCGCGTGAGTGCTCAGTAGGACCGACGAACCACCATGACGACCTTTGGTGCCTGAAACCAATCAATACAACACACAGATTTGCACGCGTGACGAAAACCGCCCCCTCGATTAGGCTATCCACGTTGGCATGCAATGACGGCCTGTTTGACCGTCTCATGCAACGCACGCTTTACCGCCAAGAAACCAAAGCCAGATGGCAGGCGATCTTTCAAGACAGCCTATTGCCGGCCGTTACAGGCTGATTTCCCAACTCGCCGCCGGCGGCATGGGAATCACCTACCGGGCGTGGGATCTCAAGAATGCCTGCCCCGTGGTAATAAAAACCCCAAAGATACCGAAATCCCCGAAGACAGCTGCCGATCGATCGAAGGCAGAAATGATCGCCCATCGGTTTGTCAGAGAGATTGAGGCGATGCGGGCCTTGGCCCACGAACATATCGTACCAATCACTGACTCTGGTGACGACTCGGGCGTCCCGTTTGTCGCGATGCGTTTTTTGCCAGGTGGGTCGTTAGCTGACCACCGCCGTAAAGACCCATCAGGTCCCTATCAGCCGGTATCTCCAGACAAACTGCATTATTGGCTACGGGGCATCGCCGAAGCGATCGACTTTATCAATAGTCGAGGATTGGTGCACCGCGATGTGAAGCCCGCAAATATTTTCTTTGACGGTTTCAGACGAGGGTTTCTCGGTGACTTTGGCATCGCCAAAGTCGTTGACGACTCTGCCGGTCTTGAAAAAGGCGAGACACTCACCGGAACCCAGTTTGCGGTCGGAACACCCGAATACATGGCTCCCGAGTTGTTAACGCCACGTGCCAAACCAGATGGTCGTGCGGACCAGTACGCGTTAGCAGTCACGGTCTACGAGCTGCTGGCTGGAAAGCGTCCGTTCACAGGAAAGTCGGCGCATATTGTTGTCGAACACTGGCGAACGCCCCCTCCCCCGCTCGAGCGAAAGAAACTTGGGCTCCCTGCGAGCCTGGTCACCGCAGTGGAGCGAGGCCTTGCAAAGAAGCCCGAAGAGCGATTCGAGAACTGCGTGTCTTTCGCAAATGCAGCGCTCTCCGACATCCCGCATCCCGCTTCTGAAAAGGGTGTTGTTCGGCTGCTCTGCCCACGGTGTCGACGAATCCTCAAGATGCCGGAATCTGCTGGAGGCCGCGCGGGGGCGTGTCCCCGCTGCAAAGCACCCGTGCAAGTGGCAACTGATCTCTCAGCACTCTGGGAGGCACGCGAGGCTGGCGCCTTCGCGATGGCCCCTCGCGACGACGAAAACCCCTCGCCCGATTTCCAACTACCGGGCGACCCTCCAGGAGCCCCGCTCCTCCAACAGGACAGCAGCCCTCTGCCAATAATCGTCCCATCTACGATATGGAGAAGGCGGCTAAGGTGGCCGGGCTTTGTCATGAAGGCGTCAGTTGCGACCATGATCGCATCGCTCGTGACAGCCTTAGTAGCGGGCCCCGCAGCACCTGAACTGCGGGTCGCTGCATCCGCTGTTTCCGTGGTCGCGATGACAGCAAGCCTTGTTGCGGCCGTAATCTACTGGGTCATGCGGTCTTGGGTCAGCCAAGATGAGTAACGCGACAAGGCACACCAGCAGCACTTTCCGCTGCGGCTAGCTTGGCCCACAGCGTGCCACACGCACCCAGTAGCGTCATTGCGGCACGACCGCAGTGCGTGAGCAGAACACCTTCCCCAGGCACGAACAAAAGCCCAGTCACTTGCGTACTGGAAGGGAACCAGTCTTCGCAGTCGCGGAGCCATTATTCCGCCTCACCATCAGATCAGTCTGGGTTATTCAATGGTTACGACATCGAATCACCTCTTGAAGCTAAACCTCGGCGACGATTCCAGCAGCACAGTCCCCGTCACGAGAGTTCCTCGACATCGCTTCATAGCACGAGTTCGAGAGAGACAGCAGGACATGGTCCTCCCGACCGTCGGCCGGAAAGCCTCCCGGCTAGCGGCGTACGATGTCCAGCAGATGCCTTGCAGGGCAAAGCCAGCCAACCATAGCGTTAGCAAATGGCATCGCCTCATCAACGCGTGCTCTGTCCTGTTTGTCGCGGGCAAGCTGATCGGTGGCGTCGGCTTGCTCGTAACTATCGGCGGTTTCGCAACGATGGTCTCGCATACGGATCAGCCAAACATCAGATCGACGCTCATGATAAGTGCGGGCCTCACTTCTTTCCTTTTTGGCGGAGGACTCGCAGCCGCCATCGGAGGCCTTCGGGAGTTTGCATCGGCTCGACTGATCGAAGAGGCTTGGAGTTGATCCCCAAACCTGTCACGCTTGCCTCACAACAGAACGATGTCACAGACACGTGTCTCCGAGTGTCTTCTCTCCAGGTCGCATGGCCCGTTTTCTGAAAAATGCCTAGGCTAAGTGGCGACGTAGCCCACGCCTGGGCCACACGGGCTTACAGCACCCGCAGTTTTTTAGGTTGGAGGAGTTGATGAGCGAGCGAATTGTGATGCGAACTGGCGAGTGCCTGATTGCCGGAGGGCCTCCGTTTACAGCGGCTGAACCGGAGGTTGTCATCGGTGAGCTCGACGGTCCTGTCGGCACCGCCATTGCCACACTGACAGGCAATCAGTCGGCAGGGCACTCGAAGGTCTTCGCCATCCTCGACACCGACATCCAGGTGCGGCCAGTGACCCTGATGGTGAGCAAGGTCACCGTCAAGAGTTCCGACTACACCAACATCCTGATGGGAACGGTTCAGGCCGCGATCGCAAATGGCGTCCTCGACGCCGTCCGCGCGGGAGACATTCCGAAGGAGATGGCTAACGAACTGGGCATCATCTGCTCCGTCTGGCTCAACCCGGGTGCCGCCAAGGACCCAGACCTCGACCATGAAGCCCTGTTTGATATCCACCGGCGGGCGATGGCGCAGGCGATCCACAAGGCAATGAGCAACGAGCCCTCGATCGACTGGCTCCTGGAAAACCAGGACAAGGTGACCCACAAGTACTACCAACGCGCCCTCGATGCAAAGAAGGCAAAGACCTAGACGACTGTTCTCAGACGCATTCTGATGTGTCCTGCGGCTCCCGTTGAGCACCACCCGATGCTTCGCGGGAGCCGCTTTTTTGGCAGCATGAGTGCATTGGACGCTGTCGGTCCGTTGCAGGTAAACTTCGACGCATGCTCACCTTCCATGCAGGTTCTTCCGGGCAGATGCGTTGCGACGGGGTCACCCGCCGCAGCTTCCTGAAGGCGGGTGCACTCGGCGTGGGTGGCCTCACCCTTGCCGATCTTCTTCGAGCAGAGGCTGCCTCCGGGCTCGGCGGATCGCACAAGGCAATCATCAACATCCATCTCGATGGCGGCCCGCCACAGATGGATCTGATTGATCCCAAGCCACAGGCTCCCCCAGAGGTGCGAGGGGCGTTTGGGCCAATCCCCACGGCAGTTCCCGGATTTCATGTCACGGAACTGATGCCGAAGATGGCGTCTATCGCCGACAAGGCGGTCTTCATCCGCTCCCTGGTCGGGGCAGAGGGCAAGCATGATGCCTTCCAATGCATGTCGGGCTTCAGTGACAAGAATCTTCAAGGGCTTGGTGGTCGGCCTGCGATGGGCTGCGTGGTGAACAAGCTGCTCGGCACCCCCGAGGATCAGGTGCCTGCCTTTGTCGATCTGATGCAGGGGCGGCCTCTCGCCCGCAACAGTGCCCGGCCAGGATTCCTCGGCCCCGCCTTCAACCCTTTCCGCCCCGACATCTCACATCTCTTCCATCGCGAACTCGAAGAGGGGATGAAAGTTGAACTCGCGAAACTCGGAGCCAATCACCAAACCCCGCTGAGCCTTGTTGAAGGCCTCCCAGTTGGGAGACTCGATGACCGGCTCACTCTCCTCGCGGCACTTGACCAACTGCCACGCAGCCTTGATTCCGGCGGCAACATGCAGGCGAGTGACCAGTTCACGCAGCAGGCCTACAGCATTCTCACGTCTGGAAAAATCTCGGCGGCCATGGATCTCGACCGTGAAGATCCGCGTGTCGTGGAGAAGTTCACACCGAGGGTGTCTGATCAGCTCGCCAGCTACACCTCCGAAGGCCCACAGGCAGCGCTCAAACTGCTGCTCGCCCGACGGCTGGTGGAGGCGGGCGTGCGGTGCGTGACGGTCAGCATTTCAGATTTTGACACCCACCAGAAAAATGCCGACCGTATGCGGCTGCTTGGGCCCGTGATCGATCATGCTCTCCATGCGCTGATCGTCGATCTCGACGAGCGTGGCATGCTTGATGACGTCACCATTGTCGCCTGGGGCGAGTTTGGCCGCACACCCAAGATCAACGCCAATGGAGGCCGCGACCACTGGCCTAAGGTGGCAATGGGCATCATGGCAGGTGGTGGCATGCCTGGCGGGCAGGTGATCGGGGCGACGGATAAAAACGCTGCAGAAGCGGTCAGTCGCCCGATCCACTACCAGGATGTCATCGCCACGCTCTACAAGAAGCTCGGCATCGACGCACTCGCCGTCACGCTCGAAGATCCGAGCGGACGTCCGCAGTATCTGGTAGATCAGGGTCACCCCATCGCTGAGCTGCTGTAACCATCGGGCAGTGCTTGTTACGGGCAGTGCTCGTTTCGGGCAGTGCTCGTTTCGGGCAGTGCTTGTTTCGGGCAGTCACGCGTGCGGGCAACCAACCTCAAAACGCTCCAACCTTGTGGAATCAAACATGACCCCTTCAGCCTCAGCCAGTGACC
>JADHNY010000156.1 GCA_016779265.1 Pirellulales bacterium
CGCAACTGTTCTTTCCTGCTGGTCTCTGACGGCCTGTACACCAGCGATCGCCCAAGACGCCGGGACAGCAGAAGGGCTCGACGCCCAGTGGGCGGAACTGGAAGGCGATTGGATCTGCTACCGCGGAAATGGCTTCACGATCAAGCGAATCTCCCGCGACGAGGAGACCTACGAGATGTTTCTCCGCGATGGATCCCAGCTCAACACGTCCACCAATCGCATGGAGTTGTCGCAGAATGATGACGACGTGAACGTGTTCACCAAATACCGCGAGGATGGTTCGGTTGTATACCGGGGCATCTATAAGGTGCGGCAGGACGTGTTGTATGAGGTCGCCAAAACGTTCCGCGCAGACACAAAAAACCAGATACCGAAAGTATTTGAGTCCCGTCGGCTCGATGCCCCAATCGAGCAGTGGCTCGCGGCCGCCCGTGAAGGAGACACTGAAAAACTTTCGGAAATGCTCGATGGCGGCTTTGACATCAACGCAACCGCTCCAGATTCCCCAACGGCCCTGACGGCTGCCTCCTCCACTGGCAACACCGAAACTGTTGCCTTTTTGCTTGAGCATGGAGCCAAACTCGACGAGCCCTCCATGTGGTGGGACACGTTCCCGATCTTGGAAGCCGCAGCTTTTGGACACATCGATACCGTCACCTTCCTACTCTCCCACGGTTCAACGCTTGAGACGACGCACAACTTTGGCATGAACTCACTTCACGAGGCGGCGTTCTGGAACCAGCCTGAGATGGCAGCCTTTCTGATCGAACGAGGCGCTGATCTCGAAGCAAAGAACAGGTGGGACGCAACGCCTCTCCACATCGCGATCCTTCGCGGCCAGGATCCGAACTCTGACGAAGCGTCACGCCTTCCTCTGATCAGCGTTTTGCTGGAACATGGGGCTTCACGCACCGCAAAAACAGACCAGGGCGAAACCGCCCTCGACATCGCCCAGCGGCTTGAGATGGATTCGGTGGTGAAGCTGCTCTCGAACGATCCACCCCGCTGAACGCAGGCCACGGCCAGGAAACCTGCGGCAGTTTCAAGCAGCCTTCGGGCTGAAGGCTCGCGCACCGTTTCTGCATTGACACTTGGAAAAGGCCATGGAGGGCTCTTTTCTTCAGAGAACTAGATCTCGTCCACGGTGCCGGTGCTGTCGGCAAAGCGGTCGGTCTCCACGCCGAGCCGCTGCAGCATGGTGACAAACAGGTTGGACAGGGGCACGTCCTCGCGGAGCTGCTCCTCCTGCCAGGGCTCGGTGCCGCCGTCCCAGGCCCCGCCCTGCACCTGATCACCAGCGCGGTTGAGGTACTGGCCGTGACGGAAGCCCATCGAGCGACCTCCAGCCAGGATCAGCGGGTAGTTGCGGGACAGATGGAAGGCGCTCGATGCCGAGCCGAAGAGCACCAGCGTGTTGTCGAGCATAGTGCCCGAGCCGGCGGGCTCAGGCGTGGCGTCGAGTTTGCCGAGAAAGCGGCCGATCTGCTCGCTGATGAAGCGGCAGTAGGTGCCAAAGTTTTTCCAGCCGTCCGGCTGCTTCGTCTCGTGGGAGAGCTGGTGGGTGAGGTGGAAGCCCACGGCTCGGGCCAGGTAGTCGCTGACGCCAATCCCGTTCTCGCGACCGAGCTGATAGGTCGCCACCCGCGTGGAATCGGTGAGAAACGCGAGGTGCAGCAGATCAAACATCGTCTCCAGATACGTCTGCGGCTTCTCTGGGGTGATGTCGAGCGTGAGGTGATCCACGTCGACCTGGGGCAAGGGGATATCGAGCCACTCGCGAGCCTTGGCGACCTTCAGCTCCGTCTCGCGAACGCTCTCCAGATACGCATCCACCGCCTGCTGGTCGTCAGTCGGGATCTCTCGCTTGAGTGCCCGGGCGTCCTCAAGCAGGTCGTCCAGCACGCTCTGGCTCATCGCCAGCCGCCGCGACGCCTGGGCATCCTGTTTGACAAACAGCATGTCGAAGATCTGCTTGGGCCGATGCTCAGCCGGGATCGGCCGGCCGCTGGCAGTGAAGGAGAGGGTGTGGGCGCCGCGGGAGGTGCCGGTGCCCCCGTCGGTGGAAAGCACGAGCGATGCCAGCCGGGTGCGGTCGCCCACGTGCGCGGCAAACACCTGATCAAGGGAGATCGCGTTGGCGTAGTCGCCCCCGCCACCGGTGGCCGCACCGGTGAGAAACTGATCGGCGTTGCAGTGGCCGTGGATGCTGCGGGCGTGGGGATGGGAGAATCCGGAGAGCACGGTCAGCTGCTGCCGCAGCGGCTCCAGCGGATCGAGGCATTTCGTGAAGGTGAACTCGCTACCAGCTCCATGCGGAAACCACGACCAGTCGTGGTGGGCCGGATCTTCCCGCAGCGGCATTGGCACGCCATCGGGCATGTAGAAGCAGGCCAGCCGCCGCATCGGTTCGGCGGCTGCCGTCGCCGCATGCAGCGGTGCAGCCGCCTCAAGCCAGGGAAGCGCAAGCGCCACTCCCGTGCCTCGCAGGAATCGCCGCCGGTTCACGCGTGCAATCTCGACAGCCATCGGCCTCTCCTTGTTGCAGCGGAGCATCCAGCCGTACTCCCGCTACGGAGCACGAAACAGGTCGCTCTCCACAATCGCTTCAATCATCGTAGCAAGGCCATCCCCCCGCTCGTCGAGCTCGCTGGCGATCGCCTCCACCTGGGCATGATCGGCAAACGTCAGCGGCCGGCCTACCGCAAACTGGGCGAGCTTGCGGATCATCGCGCGGCGAAACTGGCTGGCTCGGGTTTCCAGCAGATACCGCTTGAGCCCCTCGATACCCGCAAGCTGCTGGCCATTGAAGAGAGTGCTGGTGGCGTCCACCGGCTGCCCATCGATCTCTTCTCGCCAGCTGCCGATCGCATCGTAGTTTTCCAGCGCGATGCCCCAGGGATCGATCCGCTCATGGCAGGAGCGGCAAGCGGCCTGGCTGCGATGATCGAGCAGCCGCTCTTTGAGGCTCAGCTTGGCAATCTCGGGATCGGCCAGGTCGATGCGTGGCACCGCTGGAGGCGGTGGCGGTGGCGGATCGTCGAGCAGCCGCTCGAGTAGCCACACACCTCGCTTGAGCGGGTGAGAATCGACGCCGTCGGCATTCATGGCCAAGAGCCCTGCATGCGTCAGCAGGCCACCGCGGCGGGGATCATTCGCAAGGGCCACTCGGCGAAACTCGTTGCCCACGACATCGGGAATGCGATAGTGCCGCGCCAGCCGTTCGTTGACGAGCACGTAGTCGGCATCAAGCAGCTCCAGCACACTCCCGTTCTCACGGAGCAGTTCTTCAAAAAAAGCTGTCGGCTCCTCCTGCATCGCCTCGGCGAGCAGCGGGTTGAAAGCCGGATAACGACCGCGGTCGACCTCGAGATAGTCGAGCCGGTCGAGGCCCAGCCACTGCCTGGTGAACTGCTCGGCAAAACGGCGGCTGCGGGCGTCCGACAAGAGCCGGGCAGCCTCGGCAGCAAGCACTCCCGACTGCTCAAGCGATCCAGCGGTCGCCCTTGCCCGCAGGGTCTCATCCGGCAGGCTGCACCAGAGAAAGGTCGAGAGCCGCGTGGCCAGCTCAGACGAAGAGAGCCGCTCGGGGCCGCTGAGGGTGAGGAAGTGCGGCGAGGCGATGACGGCTGCGTAGGTTTCTAGGAGTGCTTCTTGGAAGTCTTCCGCCTGAGGCCGCAGCGACGCCAGCAGCGCGAGCTTGCGGTCGACCTCATCATCGCTGACATCTCGCCGCCAGGCCTTCGCCATGAACACAGCGAGCAGCTCGCGGGCGATCACGGGCTCATCGACCGCGGCAATACTCGCGATGTCGTGTCCACCAAAGAGCTGCACATGCGACTGCGGTGGCCATGCGTCATAGACCGGCCCGGCCACTTCGACTGAGTGCACCTGTAGGTCACCAGATCCGACGGAGCTGTTGACGACTCGGAGAAACTCAGAAGGGTTGGGCAGATCACCGAGGGCGTTGATGCCGCGGACATTGTTCCGTGGCAGGATCTCACTGGCCTCAAGCCGCCAGAGGATCGTCTGCGGCGCAGACGGCGGCGACTCAACAACCTCGTCACTCGGGCTGACCCGCACCGCCGCCTGCGAGTCATTGCTCGCCTGCCAGCCAAACTCCAGCTGCACACTCGGCGGTGGCCCTTCGGCTTCTGCTGGTCGCGAGACCCGCAGCCGCACTTCGAGGATCCCAGCTTCGGCCACCCGGTCGCCGAGTTCCACAGTCAGCTTCTGCCGTGGCGGAATCACTGCCACCACGTCGGTGTCGGTTGGTGGCTCTGGCCTGCTGTCTGCTGGGGCCCAGGCATACTTCGCCTCAGGATAGGCCCACTTGATCACAGCAGTGCGACCGCTGGAGAGCTGCCGGTAGTAGGGTCGTGGATGGGCAGCGGAGTCGTCGCTCCAGGCCTCGCCGGCCGCCTGCTGCATGGTGATCGACCAGAAGAGCGGGGCTGGCCGCTCACCGCGGACACTCGCCCGGGCGAGCGCCTCGCGGGCCGCCTCGTGGTAGGCCATGAACTGGCTGGCCGAGAACTGCAGCGTGTCGGCCCCGTTTTCAAAGCCATCAGGGCTCGCGGCGTCGGGCGGCAGATCACGGGCGAAGTCATACGGCAGCCCGAGTAGATCCTGCAGGCAATAACCAAACTCGTAGCGGGTCATCCGCCGCTGCGACGACGCTCCCCCAGCCTCCCGGCGAGCAAGCGAGGCCTGCCGCAGCTGTTCAGCCAGCCAGTCGACCACCCGCACGCGGCTTTCATCCGCCAGTGGCTCTGCGTCTGCCGGCGGCATCTCCGCCTTCGAGAGCACCGCAAAGACCTCCTGCCACCAGTCGATGTCATTGCCATGAAGGAGGTCGGGGTCGAGCGTGTCGATGCGAAAGTTGCCCTCGGTCGTGTCGGGGCCATGGCAGTCCAGGCACGACGAACGCAGCACCGGCTCAATGTCGGCCCGAAAACCCGCCAGGTCTGCCTGAGGCATGCGGGTGACAGCGGTGGGCTCCTCGCTCCGGACCTCGCGGACCCCGCCAATCGGCCCGCCACCGAGAGCAGCGGCCCACACAACCCCAAGCAGGGGCAGCCGTTTCAACAGAAACGGAATCTCCACAGGCCTCGTGTTCGTCTGTCGCATCCTTCCATAGTATGCCCCGAGACGGCCGACAACGACACCGCGGCCACGTGGCCCGGCAGGCGGCTGGATGGTAGGGTGAATCCGTTGAAAAACGCCTGAAAAAGTAGAGCGACGCGACGTTGCCAGACACCATGCCCACCACTTCTTGAGCAGGCACCTGATGCAGATGGCACCCATTCCACCTCGTGGCTTCCGAAAAGCCCTTCAGTTCACCGCATACACGGGTGTTTTTTTCCTGGCCGCCGCAACTCAGACGCTGGCCGCCGACGATGCCCCAGCCCTGCTCCGCGAGTCGTGCGGCAGCTGTCACTGTGACGGCGCTGAGGAAGGGGGCGTGGCCCTCGACGGCCTGCTGGAGCGGCTGGGCGGCGAGCTGAGAGACGACGAGGTGGCCGCCTGGGCCAAGGTGGTGAAAAACGTGCGGGCCGGCATCATGCCGCCAGCAGAAGAGCCGCAGCCCACCAGCGAGCAGCGTGCCTCGATCGTGACGTTCATCGAAGGGGATGTGCTCGGTGTCGATGCGGCGCATCCAGATCCGGGCCAGGTCGTGCTCCGTCGACTCAACCGCGTGGAATATGCCAACACCGTTCGCGACCTGACCGGCGTCGACATCGATGTGACCTATGAACTGCCGCCAGACGACACTGGCTATGGCTTCGACACCATCGGTGCGGTGCTGTCGATCTCGCCACTGCTCTTGGAGAAGTATGTCGGCGTGGCCTCGCGGGTGGCCGAACAGATTGCCGATGAGGCTCGATCGCGGGATGGCGAGAGCTTTCGCGACGACTACCAGCGGCTCTTCCCGCTGGGACTTCCTCCGGACGACGAAGAGCAGCGTGAGCAGCATCTCCGGGAAACGCTCCGCAGACTGGCCGATCGCGGGTATCGCCGCCCCGTCGACGACCTGACTCTCGGCCGGCTGGTGACCGTGGCAAAAACGGCGGGCGGCGAAGGCACACCCTTCGAACATCGCATTGCCGCGGCTGCGGCGGCGGTGATTGCCTCGCCTCGCTTTCTGTTCCGCTTTGAAGATGTTGGCCAAGAGGGTGGTGGAGACCTCGGCCCTCAGGCTGTGCCGATCGACGAGTTCTCGCTCGCTTCGCGTCTCTCCTACTTCCTCTGGAGCACGATGCCTGATGACGAGCTCTTCACACTGGCACGTGAAGGCCGGCTGCGTGCCGAACTCGATCAGCAGCTTGAACGGATGCTCGCTGACGAGCAGAGCAATGCTTTCGTGGAAAACTTTGTTGGTCAGTGGCTGCAGACTCGTGACGTTGAAACGCTTCCCTTCGATCTCGGTAGCGTGCTGATCGTGCCCGGTGATCGTGGCGACGACCGGCGGTGGCGAGGCGGCCCAGAGCGATACTTCAACTACCACCTCCGCCTGGCGATGAAGCAGGAGACGGAAATGCTCTTCGCTCATCTGCTGCGGGAAGGGCTGCCGGCAACAGACCTGCTGGTAGGCACGTCGACATTTCTGAACGAACGACTTGCCCGCTTCTACGGCGTGGAAGACATCGAGGGCGAAGACATGCAGCTGGTGGAGCTGCCGGAGGGCAGCCACCGCGGTGGCCTGCTGACCCAGGCGAGCTTTCTGATGGTGACCTCGAATCCCTCGCGAACCTCGCCGGTCAAGCGAGGACTGTTTATCCTCACCAACCTGCTCGGCACACCACCCCCGCCACCGCCCGCTGATGTTCCTGCTCTGGAAGATGTCGCGGCGGAAGTCGGCGACGATGCCAGCATGCGGGAGCTGATGGCGCTGCACCGCAAAGACGCGTTGTGTGCCTCCTGCCATGCCCGCATGGATCCCCTCGGTCTTGCCCTCGAGCAGTACTCGGCCCTGGGGCAGTGGCGTGGAGAGCAGGCAGGCGGCATCGATACAGCCGGCACACTCATCACAGGCGAATCGTTCGGTAACGTGCAGGAACTGGCAGAAACGATCGCCGGCCCGCGAAAAAGCGATTTTCACCGCTGTTTGAGCGAAAAAGTCATGACCTACGCCCTCGGCCGAGGAGTGGAATACTTCGACGCTCCGGCAGTCGATAGAATCGTAGAGGAAGCAGATGCTGG
>JADHNY010000157.1 GCA_016779265.1 Pirellulales bacterium
CGCAGCTCGACACCTATTTTCCTAAACGGCAGGCGGTTGTTCTCGACAACTCCGGCCATGAGGTCTACTTCAACTCAGCGGTCATCGCAGCCAATGGCTGGGCCGAGGGAAAGCCGCCCAAGGATCCTGTCGGTGCCCGGTTCGGTCGCAACGAAGATGGCACGTCCAACGGTCGAGCGTATGAGACCGCTGCCGTGGTGGCTGCAGCGGCTGCGACGATGAAAGCGGCTGTTCCTCACCCGCTGCTCTCTGGTGCCCGCTGGTATGCGTTAATGGCCCGCAACGGTGTCACGGCCACCACCGAGCACACCTATGAGTCGTCGTTGCTCAAGGCATACGTCGCACTCGCGGGCGTCGAGGACTGCCCACTACGGCTGGCCCTCTATCACATGTCGATCGATCCAGCGTGTGGTGAGAAGGTCAGCACGCCGATCTCGACCGACCTGCTCTGGAAGCAAGGCATCAAGCTCTGGGCTGATGGCTCACCGTGGGTGGGCACGATTGCGGCCTCGTTCCCCTATCTCGACAACGCCACAACAAAGCAGGCGCAGATTCCACTCGGGCCTGCTGGGGAGTCGATGCTCAACTATCCCCGCAGCGAGCTGGATGCCATTCTCGCCAGGCATGCACCTGAGGGCTGGCAGATGGCGTTTCATGTCAACGGCGATGTGGGCCTCGACGTGGTGCTCGATGCCTATGAGCGGGCACTCAACGCGAATCACCTTGCCGGTACGGACCATCGCTGGCGGCTGGAGCACTGTGGGGGAGGGCGTGGCGATCAGTTTGCCAGGGCGGCGCGGATGGGTGTGGGCGTGTCGCTGCTGCCGGCACAGTTCATCTATTGGGGCGACCTGCTTGATGGCACGATGTTTTCCCGCGAGATCGGAAGCCAGTGGGTGCGGGCTGGCGACGCTGTGCGAGCAGGAGCGTCAGTTTCCTTTCACAACGATGGGTGTGTGAGCCCGCCGATACCGCTGCTCAACGTCCAGGCAATGGTGACTCGCCGGAGTGTGTCGGGCAGGCTGCATGCCGCCAACCAGGCAGTCACGCTCGACGACGCCTTTCGCGCACATACGGTCAACGCGGCGTATCAGATCGGCCGCGATCATGACCTCGGCTCGATTGAGGTGGGCAAGTGTGCCGATCTGGTTGAGCTCTCGGCCGATCCATTTGCGGTGGACCCGCAGCAGCTCACCGAGAAGGTGCAGGTGCGTGGCACCTGGCGAGGGGGCCGCCGCATCGACGTTGATCGTTTTCTCAAGCAGGTTGAGGCGATCGATCCTACCGGCCATGGCGAGTTGGCCGAGAAGGCCGCGGGACGGCATGTCTGCTCGCACGGTGGGGTCGGCTGCGAACACTGAGCAGGCTGGCCTCAACGGAACTGGTGCTTCAGGTGCTGGCTCTAGGATGACTGCGTCCAGACAAACTTCTCAGCAGAGAGCGTCTGCTCTCCGTCCCAGCGGTAGCTGCAGAGGAAGCCTCCCTTGGCCACGCTCCAGTCGAGACAGGCGACGTTGTCGCGAAGCAGTGTTGGGGATGATCCGCTGAGCCAGTAGTGGCCCACAAAGACCGGTTTGTCGTTAGGCGGGTAGGGCACCGCCGTCTCCAAAACTTCCGCAGGCAACGCGGCAGTCGACGCGATTGGCTCGCTGGCCATCGCATAACTGCTGAAGGTGTGGCCATGTGGTGGTTCGTACCACTTGGCTCTGGTGAACGACCGCTGGTGGCCGTCCTTGTCAAAAAAGGTCGTGCCCTCCGGGAGGCGGATCTGCTTTCCCTTGAGGATCGCCTCGACCGGTTCCAACAGGCTGCCCTCGGGAAGGCAGGCTTCCCTGAGGAAGTCGTCGGTCACGGGGCCTTCGATCATGGCCATGCGAGACGGATCCCAGCAGGCGTGCACCGCCCGCAGGCCGCCGAGGTCGAGCCAGAGGGGGAGTGTGCGAAACCAGGCGAGCGCCGAGGCAAGTTCGTCGCGAGACAGCTGCCGGATCGTCTCAGCATGTTGTCGCGCGTTCTTGTCGTTGTGCGGCCGCAGGTGATTGCCGGTGTCGGTGGGATGGGGCGTGTGAAACGCGAGCGCATTGAGTTCGTGGTTGCCCATCACCGAAAGGGCCTGGCCCGCTTCCACCATCGGGCGAACGATCGCGAGTGTCTCAGCGATTTTTGGACCGCGGTCGATGAAGTCACCGAGAAAGACCGCCTGCCGCTGCGGGTGCTCGTAGACACCCTGCCGCTGCGTGTAGCCCAGGGTGGTAAGCAGCCGAGTGAGGGCATCGGCGTGGCCGTGAATATCGCCAATCAGGTCGTACATACTGGGGTGTCGGTGGTGTGTAGCAGCGGTGAGCATGGCCACGAGGCCAGTGAGGATGAACCACGACCATCATGCCGGTGCATGCCCATTTTGGGAACGACTTGACGGCATGGTCGGCTCGGAAGCCCACGATGTCTCTGGCGTAGACCACGATGCTTCCGCCGTGGAAGACTGCTAGACTGCTCGCGTTGTGGGGCCGGGGAGCACGTCGTGGCGGTGTGTCGCACGAGGAACACTGGCCAGAGCCGTCACCTGCTGCAGGAAGAGTCATGCGACAGATTATTTTCGGATTGGTGCTGTGTTGCTTCGGGCCGATAGCCGCGCATGCCGAACTGAGCCTGCCTTCCTTCTTCAGCGACCAGATGGTGCTGCAGCGTGACTGTGACGTGGCGATCTGGGGCACAGCCGATCCCCAGGATCAGGTGCAGGTGGCCTTCAGGGGGAAGACGGCGACAGCCACCGCAGATGCCTCGGGGCACTGGCGGCTGATGCTGCCGAGCGGCCCTGCCGACGCGACAGGCAGCACGTTGCGGGTGAGCAGCGGTGACGCAACGGAGACGATTCAGGACGTGCTCGTCGGCGAGGTCTGGTTTGCCTCGGGGCAGTCGAACATGGTGTTCACGATGAACCGTGTGCCGGCGTACGCCGAGCTGATTGCAGAAGCTGAGCATCCACAGATTCGCATGTTCAACGCCGCTCAGGTGACCGCCGTTGAGCCGCAAGACGACATTGAAGGGGAATGGACAGCAGCCTCTCCGGAGACAGTGCCGCAGTACTCGGCAGTTGCCTTCTTCTTTGCCCGCAAGCTGCATGAGCAGCTCGGTGTGCCGATCGGCGTGATCAAGTCGGCCTGGGGTGGCAAGCCTGTTGAGACGTTTACGAGCCGCGAGGCCCTGCGAACCCTGGCCGGAACGCGAGCGCTCGTCGAGCAGGCAGTGGCAGCGGATGAAAACTACGAGCCGAGCCGCGCCCGTCAGCAGTACGAGAAGCGGCTGGAAAGCTGGGAAGCGGCGGATGCGGCCTGGAGGGCCAAGCCGGCTGATGCGCGTGGGCGGCGACCACGCCGGCCAACGGTCCCCAAGCGGCCGCTCGATACCGAGGGCCAGCCGGGGGTGTTGTTCAACTCCATGATTCATCCCTTCGTGGGCTACACGATCAAAGGAGCGATCTGGTATCAGGGGGAGGGCAATGCCAAGCCGGGAGCGGTGCCATATGACCAGACGTTGCCGCTGTTGATCCGCGACTGGCGGTCACGTTGGCACCAAGACTTTTCGTTCTACTTCGTGCAGCTGGCCAACTTCCGCCAGCCGACAACCGAGCCGGGTGACAACGATCCTTGGCCACTGCTGCAGGATCGGATGCGACGCATCCTCGATACCACACCGAAGACAGGGATGGCGGTGATCAATGATGTGGGCGAGGCTGCCGACATCCACCCCAAGAACAAGCACGATGTGGGCGAGCGGCTTGCACGCTGGGCTTTGGCGAACGACTACGGAGAGACGCTGGTGGTTTCAGGCCCGCTGTATGCCACGCATCGTCTGCGAGGGAAGGGGATTGAAGTGGACTTTAACCACGTCGGTGAAGGTCTTGCCTCTGGCGACGGGACCGTGCTCGGCCGTTTTGAGATTGCCGGCGACGACAAGGTCTGGCTTTGGGCAGATGCAGAGGTCGTCGATAAAGATACCGTGGTTGTCAGTCATCCACAGGTCGCCAAGCCCGTGGCCGTTCGCTACGCCTGGGCCGCGAATCCGGTTGGTGCGAATCTGGTGAACAGCGACGGGCTGCCAGCGTCGGTGTTCCGCACCGACGACTGGGATGATGTGGAAGCCAACTAGCCCGTTGCGGCGACCGGGGCTGAGAGCGTAAATCAAGGAGGCGGCGGCATGCGGAGGCAGGGGCCTTGGTGGATGGGCACTCGGGTGTGGGGAGCGGCCTGGCTGTGCGCACTGACGATCGGGACGCTGCGAGCCGATGAGAGCGAGCCGCTGGTGCTCAGTGATGGTGAGAAGCCGGTGGTGGTCTACAACACCGCCTTCGTGCCTTCACCTGATCCGCAGCAGCCCTGGTTTGGCCGCAGCGGTTTTCTGCACCCCTTCACCACTCCGGCCGGCCGCGTGGTGACCGACGCCTTTCCTGCCGACCACATGCATCAGCATGCGTTGATGTTTGCCTGGACGCGGAGCTCGTATGACGGTCGTCGTGTCGACTTTTGGAACAGTGCCAAGCAGGAAGGGCGGGTCGAGCATGTGAACACGCTTGCTCAGAGCCCTGACGCGATTGAGGTGGCACTGCAGCATGTGGTCACCCGCGACGGGGCCGAGACCGTGGTGCTCCATGAAACCTGGCGGGTGAGCCGCGTGCCGCATCCCTCGATGAACCTGATCGACCTCGTTTCAACGCAGGTCTGTGCGACGGATCTTCCGCTGCAACTGCCGGAGTATCACTACGGCGGCATGTGTGTGCGTGGGCCGCTGCACTGGAACAGCGGCGACGTGATGCTGACGAGTGAAGGGAACGGCCAGCAGGAGGGCAATCACACCCGGCCCAACTGGGTCACCATGTTTGGCGACGTGGATGACGAGCCCTGTGGGCTGGCTGCGTTTTCACACCCGAGCAACTTTCGCAGTCCACAGCCGGTGCGGCTGCATCCGAAGATGCCTTATTTCTGCTTCGCACCGATGGTGGCAGGAGATTTCGAAATCACCCCCGGCACACCCTATGTGTCCCGCTTTCGCTTTGCGGCGTTTGACGGGCCTGTGGACACCGCCGCACTCGAGGCCGTCTGGACCTCATTCGCTGGTGACGCCGCAACCGAGCGGTGACCTCGCGGCCGTCTAGCGGCTGCTGAAGAGTTCGTGATGCTCGTCGCCACCGCTGATCAGGTAGGCGAGGAGATCAAAGATCTCGTCCTTTGTCATCCGGCTGAGCAGGCCGGTAGGCATGGCAGACGTTTGCGAGGCAAACATCTCCTCAATCGAGTCACGGTCAATCGTGACCCGCTCGTTGGGATCGGTGAGATCGGTGTTTAACACGATTGCGCTACCGCTTCGCTGCACACCGAGGTTCACGATCACACCGGTGTGGACGCGTCCATCATCGGTGAGCACGTTCACAGACGAGAACTGGTCGTTGATGACCTTGCTCGGGTTGAGGATCTGGTCGAGCAGGTCACGCACCGAGTAGCGACGGCCCGCGGTCGTCAGGTCTGGGCCGGTCATACCGCCTTGGTTTTGAAAGCGATGGCAGGCATAGCAGCCAGCCGCCGCAAACATCTGCTGGCCTTTGGCGTAGTCGCGGGTGTGCAGCTGCCCTTGAGCCTCACGAGCAAGGTCATCGAGCGACCACTCAGTTTCCTCGCGGCCCGCGAAGACTTCACCAAGGTTTTCCAAGGCCGATTTCTTGACCGGCTTCTTGGCCAGCAGTTCTTTAAGCGACTCCTGCTCCGCCTCGGTCAGCGAGGCCACCGCATCGTCACGGATAAACTGGATGAACTTCTCAAAGCTCGCTCCGCCTCGGTAGTTGGCCGCCTTGAGAAACCACTCGAAGTAGGCGGTCTTCAGTTCGTCTGTCCAGCCAGCCTCCAGCATGCGGATGGAACGGGCGTACTGCACCTGTTCTTCCTGGGTGGGGGCAGCGGCGATCAATGCCATGGCCTTGCCGGCAAGCGTCGGAGACTGCAGCGACGCGAGCGTTTCACAGAGGAGCCAGTTGCATTCGGCAGAAGAGGCTGGGAAGAGCGGGTCGAGAGCGGCCACGAGAGCGTTCACGGTGTCGTCGCTCGGCATACCAAACCGGTTGAGGATGATCTGCAGTGTCCGCTGCACCGTCAGCGCCGTGGTCTCGTCGAGCGTTTCGAGGTTCATCGCGAGGATCGCCGTGAGCATGCGATCGCGGAGCTGGGCATCAGGCTCAGGAGACGTCTCAGTGCGGTGCTGTGGGCAGATGCCGGCCACGCGGGCGAGGGCCAGCAGGGCTTCGGCTTGAAGCTGAGGGTCAGACTCGGTGAGGGCTTTGCCAGCCCATGTGTCGACGGGCTGATGCTCGATTGCAGTTCTTGCAGCAGCCCGGATGAAGCGGTCTTGGCTGGCGAGGTGCGGCCATGCCGCGGCAATCGCGGTGGCATCCTGGCGACCGTGAAAGGCCTCGAGCTGCCTCCGCTGTTCGCGAGCAGCACTGGCTGCGGCGTTACTGGCCGCCGAGTTGCTGGCCACGGAGGCGCTCGGAGTAGGAGCTGTTGGCTCGTCTCCGACGTAGGTCACGCGATAGAGCCCCGACTGCACCTTGCGGCCACCGATCGTGAAGTACATCGCGCCGTCATCCGGATGGATGATCGCGTCGGTGATCGGGAGGGGGACGCCGGTGAGAAACTCTTCTTTGGTTGCGGTGTAGGAAGAGCCCGCCGGTGTCAGATGCACCGCGTAGAGCTTTCCCCAGCTCCAATCGAGGGCGTAGAGCGCGTCCTGATACGCAGCGGGAAACTTCGCACCGTAGCCAAAGGTGACGCCAGTCGGCGAGCCGGGGCCGATGTCGAGAATCCCTGGAAGATTGTCGGCATAGAACGGTGGTCGCTTGCCGGCACCATTCCGCCAGCCAAACTCCGCGCCACTGGTGACATGGTTGATGCGGGTTGGCCGATACCACGGCGTGTTGAAGTCGTACTCCATGTCAGCGTCGTAGGTAAACAGTTCGCCGTCTCGGTTGAAGGCTGCGTCAAAGATGTTGCGGAAGCCGTTGGCGTAGGCCTCAAAACGGGTGCCATCGAGATCGACCTTGTAGATGATGCCGCCCGGGGCGAGCACGCCGCGGTTGTGGCCACGGCCATCAGGAAAACTTGGCAGAAGATGGTCTTCACCCCAGATCTGAGGAACCTGGGAA
>JADHNY010000158.1 GCA_016779265.1 Pirellulales bacterium
CGTGGCCACCGTCGGCTTCGTCTGCATGTTCTCGATCGAGTCCATGCCGATGCAGAGGTGCGGCAGCAGCGTCTCCGGAAGTGCTCTGCTCAGCTCGTAGTCGATCGTGGCTCCGCTCGGCGGCACACCATCACCGCCGCGATATCCTCCGAGCGCACCGAAGAAGGCACTGTGGGACGGACTCGTATGCTTGCCGTGGAGTCCGCTGATGATGTGGAGGCGTTCCTTAAACCGCTCCAGTGGGCGAATCGGCTCAGGCAGCTGCACCTTGGCAAGTGAGCCGCTGCTGGCCATGCCCGCGGGCACACAGGTCTTCGGATCGAACCCCTGATTCTGCAGGAAGAAGATGATCCGCTTTGGCCCACCGCTGGCAGCCGCTGCCGCCGCCAAGGCCTGCCCCGGCAGGAGGCCACCACCACACGCACCGGCGGTGGCCATCATCAATCCGCGAAGCATGTTTCTTCGGTTGAGCATCACCAGACCTGCGTGTTGATCGACTGCGTCTCCAGACGCCGCGTGCCGAGAAATCGTCCCTTTACAATAGGTTGATCAATGGCTCTTTCGCAACTATCGACAATCCCCGACCAGCCTCGCCAGGCCGCCCCAAACGAGCGGAAAAAAAGGACTTAGGGCAGACGTTCGGCCGTCTGCTCGGCAGAGGTCCTCCCTGGCGGAAGCTCCAGAATCTGAATGTTGCGGAAGTGGATCTCTGCTCCCTCAGATTCCAGGCAGAGGTAGCCTTTGCGGACAGACGAATCACGGATCGAGTTCACAAACTTTCCGTTAATCGAGAGTTTGACCGTCCCGTCGACGCACACCACGTCATACACATTCCACTCTCCGTGCCCTTTGCACCGCAGCTCGTATGACATGCTGCGGCTGCCGCGTGGGTTGTCAGGCGTCGCCGTCAGGCCACCAGCACCAAACAGCTCCCCCGAGATGTAGCCGATATGGTTCGGCTCGCCGCTCTTGAGAGGATGCTGGTTGACCCAGTCGAGTTCCAGCATCTGCACCTCCATGCCCTTCGGAAGACGCCGCCCTTCCGGCACGGTCCCCTCGCTCCAGACAAATACACCCGAGTTGCCACCTGGCTGCATATGCCGCCATTCGATGTGCAGCACGAAGTTCTCGTACTGCTTGGCAGACCGCATCACGCCGATCGGCTGGCCGCTGCAGACCAGCAGCCCATCCTTCACGCTCCAGGTGTCAGGAGCGGTGTTGACATGCTCCCAGCCCGTCAGATCCCGCCCGTTGAAGAGACTCACGAAGCCTGGAACCTCCACCGGCGTGTCGGTCTCCGGCAGGTCCGCCACCGGCTGCGGCATCACCGACACCGGCTCAGCCCACGCCAGCGGGGCCACCAGCAGGGCAACCATTACAAGGCCGAGTCTCTTTTCACTGCTGCGTCTCATCGCCGTCCCCCTTCGAGTCATGACCACGGAGTTCTTCTCACAAACCAGCACCCAGCACAGCCATACGAAGCCAACTTCACCAAGTGTTCGTTACGTCATCGCAAGCCCCGGCATCGTGCCGGTGCCACTTGAGAACTGATCGGTCTCGATGCCGAGATGCTGAAGATACGACACGAACAGCCGGCACAGCGGCGGCGTTCCGCTCGATGCGTCGCCAGCTTCGCCAAACGCGAGGTGGCCCGCATGCCGCATTCGTCCACCAGCAGTGATCACCGGCAGGTTGGTGTTGTTGTGGCTGGATGCGTTGCCGAGGTTTGAGCCCAGCAGAATGGCACACTGATCAAGCAGGGTGTGATCTCCCTCCTGCACCGCGTCGAGCCGGCTGAGCAGTTCAGCAAACAGCCGCATCTCCTCTCGTTCGATGATCGCCAGCTTCTCGATCTTGTCGGGGTCTTTGCCGTGGTGGCTAAGGTTGTGCCAGCCATCATCGACACCCCTCAACGACACCACTTCATTGCCGCCAGCACCACAGAATGTGATCAGACGCGTGGAGTCGGTCTGAAACGCCAAGAAGATCAGGTCGTACATCAGCCGCATGCGGCCAGTGAAGTCGGCCCGGTCTTCAATGTCAGTCGGCGGCTCCATGTCGACACTGGGCTTCGGCTTCTTGGCCCAGTCTTCTGCCAGCACAAGCCGCTGCTCGAGCTCGCGGACACTGCTGAAGTACTGCTGCAGCGTCTGGTGATCCTCACGGCCGACCGTCTTCGTCAGCCGTCGCGTCTGATCGAGCACGACGTCCATGATGCTCTGGCCATCCTGGATCCGCCGCATCTGGGCCTCTTTTTCCGCTGCGCTTCCCTCGAGGAAGAGCCTCGCAAACAGCTTCGATGGACGCCCCTCGGCAGGAATGGGAGCGCCGGAGCGGGTGTAGGAGAGGCTGGTGTTGTTTGCAGACAACACCACCGAGCCGACACGTGTCAGGTGACCGATTCGCTCAGCAGCAAACTGATCCACCGAGATGGTGTTGCGGAAACTCGGCTGCCCCGGATGGGCTGCCCCCGTCAGATAGCTCTTCTCTGCCGCATGCCCCCCGTCGACATCGGGATGACTGATCCCGGAGATCACGGTGAACTTTTCACGGAGATCTGCCAGCGGCTCCAGATATCGCGTGAGCGTGTAGTCCATTCCCGTCTCGGTGGGAAAGAGATAGGGCGTGTGGATCCCCAGCGGCGAACAGATCGTGAGCATCCGTCGCACATCAGGAACCGTCCCCGAACTGGCTCGCGCCTGGGTCGGAATCATGCCATGCAGCAGCGGCAAGCCGACCGCCACGCCTGTGCTGCGAAGGAACGTTCTGCGGGAGAGCCCTGACTTCGGTGCGTGTGTTCTCATAGCGCCTCAAACAGCTCACTTTCCACAATCGCCTTGAGCAGGTCTTTCAGTCCCAAGCCATCAGCCTGCGCGCGAGCCATGATCGCACTGACCGCTGGGCGATCAGCCAAGGTCAACGGCCGTCCCGTGGCATACACAATCATCTTCTCGGTAAACCCACGCACAAAAGGTTCGGGGTTGTCCACCAGCGACTGCCGGAAGTCGACAAAGCCCGTGAAGGACCTGCCGTCGTGCATCACGCCGTGCGGGTCAACATCGGGCCCCAGACGGTAGGACGGCTTACGCACACCCTCCGGCATGTCTCCCTGGCCGATTCGTCGGTAGCGATCACGAAAGCCACCGATCGCATCGAAGCTCTCGAGGGCAAAGCCGGGCGGGTCGATGCGAAGATGGCAGTGCCGACAGGAGGCGTCTTCGGAGTGCTTGGCGAGCTGCTCACGAATGGTGGCCGTCCCCCGAATATCAGGCTCGACCGCGGGCACACCAGCCGGTGGTGGACCGGTTGTCTGTCCAAGGAGTGCATCGAGCACCCACACACCTCGCAACACCGGTGAGGTGGTCGTGCCATTCGCGGTCACCTTCAGCACAGCGGCCTGCGTGAGCACGCCACCGCGGACACTCTCCGCCGGAAGCGGCACCACCTGAAACCGCTCATGGCCGGTGACGCCCTCGATCCCGTAGTGGTCGGCCAGCCTCTGATTCAGCAGCGAGAAGTCGGCATCGATGAAGTTCTGCAGGCCCAGATTCTCATCGAGCAGATGCCGAAAGAAGCCACGCGATTCGCCAAGCATCGACTGCTGCAGCAGTGGGTCAAACTCCGGGTAGAGCTTGGCGTCTGGGGTGGTGAACTCAATCTCGCGAAGGTCGAGCCACTGTCCGGTGAAGCTCTCCACAAACCGCTCAGATCGCTCGTCTGCCAGCAGTCGGTCCACCTGCTCCCGTCGCACCTGCGGGTCGGAGAGTCGTCCAGCCGCCGCCAACTGCAGCAGTTCGTCATCTGGCATCGACGACCAAAGGAAGTACGACAGCCGTGAGGCGAGCGTGTAGTCATCCACCACTGGCTCACTGTTGAGCAGGAGAAACTGCGGCGCGCACAACACCGCCGTCACGCCCGCCCGGACCGCCTGCTCAAAACTGCGGCCCTCCTCCAGACGCGCCAGCGTGAGGGCAACGTAGGGCTCAACCACACCCTCAGCAGTCGGCCGGCGAAAGGCACGCTGAGCAAACGCACGCACGATCGCAGCCGCATCCACCTCTGGCTGAGACGACGTGACCGAGTGCGTTGTGACGTTCTTGCGAAACCGCATCCAGACGGGCGTTCCCACCTCCATCGAAAGCGACGGCCGCTCGCCGAAGAGCTGCCGCTGCGGCAATGAAGGAAAGTCCTGATCGAGCGGCCCGTAGGTCTCCACCCAGCTGACAGCAACGCCAGGCTGCTGCTCAAACTCACCATCCCGCCAGGTGACATGCTCGGGAAAGATCCAGGGCACGATGTGGATCGCGTGTTCGGCCTGGATGTGCGTCTCAAACTCAATGATCCGCGGATCGTCAGGAGTGCCTGTGACATCAAACATCCCCTCAAACCGCTTCTTCTCAGGACCGAACAGCGATCCGGTGTAGACCGCGACCGAGAGCGTGCGGTGATCTCCAGGGTTGTGCGGCCATACGGCAATCCGACAGCGGTAGAGGCCGTCCTCAATCGGCCGAGCATCATCGCTGCGGACCGGAGGCCAGCCTGGCGTGAACTTGACAAACGAATCTGCCACCTCAATCGTGCCGCCCTTGTTCTTGGCAACCGAATCGATGTTGTCTTTCGACTCCATGGCAACCGACCGCCGCGTCTCTGCAGGCAGTGGCTCGATGCGGCGGATGGTCGCTTCAAAGGCCGCATCGGCTGCCTCGAGATACCGCTCCATCAGAATCGATGAGACGCTCAGTCCCCCACCGGCCACGTTGTCAAAGCCTGCCGTGCTCCCGTCCTCAGGCAGCAGCTCCGCCAGGGGAACATCGATTCCAAGAAGGTCGCAGACCGTGTGCTGATACTCCCGGCGGTTCAGCCGGCGAAGCGACACCGGCTTTTCCAGCTCGTCCGCAAGACGCAGGGCGACAAGGTCGAGCACATGCTGTCGCTCAGCAGCGGCCGGCTGCAGTTCCGCATCGGCCGGCGGCATCGCGTCGTTGTGCACAACGGCAAACACCTGCCGCCAGACATCCGCCGAGGGCTCACCATCAAGCGAGATCCCGGCTGCCGGCTCGTCGCCGCGGTGGCAGTCACTGCAATAGCGGCTCAGAAACGCCGCCGGGCTGCTCTCTTCACGAGCAACGCACTCCTCTGCAGGCCCGAGTCCCAGCACCATCCAGCAGACGATACCACCAAGCACACCGACGCAGGCTCGCTTCTGGAGAACGCTCTTCCGCACGATCCCAAGATGTGTTGTTCTTCTTGCGAATGCCACGCCTGCCTCCGACACACCGTTGCCTCGCCGAGTAGTCTACAGTGGACGTCGTCAGGCCCGTGGCTTCACTTTTTCCACATCACGTCCCGTTCACCGCTCCCCGTTCACACCTGCAAAGACCTATGAGAACGCTCCTTTCGTTGATTCTTCTCTGCTGCTCGGTCACCACAGCTGCTGCCGGCGAAGTCGAATCGCTGTTTAACGGTAAAGACCTCTCCGGCTGGGCCGGCAAGCCAGGGTTCTGGACGGTCAAGGACGGCGCGATCTTCGGCCAGACCACCCCAGACAACCCCACGAAGGGCAACACGTTCCTGATCTGGCAGGGTGATGACGTCGGCGACTTCATCTTCAAGACCAAGGTCCGGTTTACTGGCAACAACTCTGGCGTCCAGTACCGCAGCGAACAGGTCGGTGCTCCGGAAGACTTTGTGGTCAAGGGTTACCAGGCAGACCTTCATCCCAAGCCTGAATACTTCGGCATGCTCTACGCCGAGAAGTGGCGAGGGATTGTCGCCAAGCGATTTGAACGCGTGGTGGTTGGCGAAGACGGCAAGCCCCAGGTCGTTGGCGACGTGGGTGATAAGAACCAGCAGCTCGTCGACAGCGAGTGGAATGAGCTAACCATCATCGCCGTTGGCAACCGGCAGATCCATCAGGTCAACGGAATCACGACCATGGATCTCACCGACAATCATCCCGAGGCGAAGCGGAGCGGCATCCTCGCTCTGCAGCTGCACGCCGGCCCGCCGATGACCGTGGAGTTCAAGGACCTCACGCTGGAACGTCTCGACGACGACAGCGGCCAGGCCGCCATCGATGCCGTTAGCATGAAGACCGGCAACGCTGCCACGCCCGTCGACCGCATCAAGGCCGCGGCCGGCTTCCAGGTGGAGCTGCTCTACTCCGTTCCAGCTGACACTCAGGGGTCGTGGGTCAATCTCTGCACCGACGACAAAGGCCGCCTGCTCGTCAGTGATCAGTTTGGTGGCTTGTATCGCATCACCCCGCCCGCCCCCGGTGAGCAGGTGGCAGCCGCCGACGTGCAGCCAGTCCCGGCGGACATCCGCGCAGTCAACGGCATGGTCTGGACCCACGGGGCCCTCTACGTGGGCGTCAACGACTACGAGAAGAAGATTCCCTCTGGCCTCTACCGGCTCACCGACAGCGACGGCGACGACCAGCTCGACCGCGTGGAGATGCTGCAAGACTTTGAGGCCCGTGGCGACCATGGGGTGCATGCCGTGGTGCCGAGCCCCGATGGCGAGTCGCTCTTTCTTGTCACGGGCAATAGCACCAAGCCGGTCACACTCGCTCCCTCCTCCCAGGTTCCCCAGATCTGGGGTGAGGACCATCTTCTGCCAAGTTTTCCAGATGGCCGTGGCCACAACCGCGGCGTGCTCGCCCCGGGCGGCATCATCTACAAAGTCGATCTCGATGGCACCCGTTTTGAGGCCTACGCCAACGGCTTCCGGAATATCTTTGACGCGGCCTTCAACCGAGACGGCGAACTGTTTACCTACGACGCCGACATGGAGTACGACTTCAACACGCCGTGGTATCGGCCGACACGCATCAATCATGTCACCAGTGGCGCGGAGTTCGGCTGGCGAAATGGTGCCGGCAAGCGACCGCCGTTCTATGCCGATAATCTTCCGGGCATCCTCGATATTGGCCCCGGCTCGCCGACCGGCGTGACCTTTGGCTACGGAGCGAAGTTTCCGGCCAGGTATCAGGACGCGCTTTACGCCCTCGATTGGAGCTGGGGAAAACTCTACGCAGTACACCTGACACCCGAAGGCTCCTCCTACGCCGCGACCAAAGAAGA
>JADHNY010000159.1 GCA_016779265.1 Pirellulales bacterium
ATGGGGCCGCTCTCGTAGCGGTGAGCGTCGGTACTTCTGCCGGCGAAAGGTGGCTCTAGAGACGGGTCTTTACGATGACGCTCCTTGATCGTTTTCTTTCCTACGTTCGCATCGATACACAGGCGGATGAGCATTCAAACGCGAGCCCAAGCACGGCGAAGCAGCTGAACCTCTGCCGCCTGCTGGCGAGTGAGTGCGAGGCGATGGGGCTTGCCGATGTGTCGCTCTCGGAGCATGGCGTTGTGATGGCGACTGTGCCTGCCACCGTGCCGCACGACGCTCCAACGATCGCCTTGGTTGCCCACGTCGATACGTCTCCCGAGACCTCTGGAACCAACGTGAAGCCAGTCGTGCATGCCAACTACGACGGGTCTGACCTTGTTCTCCCAGGTGATCCTTCAAAGGTGCTGCGGGTCACCGACAACCCGGAGCTGACGCAGCTCGTTGGTGGCACGATCATCACATCCGATGGCACGACTCTGCTGGGGGCGGATGATAAGTCGGGTGTGGCGGTGATCATGGCAGCGGCCGAGCGGCTGATCACGAAACGGGAGGTGCCGCATGGGCCGATTCGGCTGGTCTTTACTTGTGACGAAGAGGTGGGCCGCGGGACGGAGAACCTCGACGTGCCGTCCATCGGAGCGATGGTCGGTTACACCCTCGATGGCTTTGGCCAGGGCGTGATCAACGCAGAGACGTTTTCTGCTGACCTGGCGGTTGTGACCGTGACGGGGATCAACACCCATCCGAGCGTGGGCAAAGATGCCCTCGTCAACGCGATCAAGATTCTCGCTGAGTTTCTCGACCAGCTCCCCAAAGAAACACTCTCTCCAGAAACCACCGAGGGCCGCGATGGCTTTGTGCATCCCTACGCGATCAGCGGTGGCGTCGCGTTGGCCGAAGCGAGGATTCTGATTCGCGACTTCGATGACGCTGGTCTCGCAGCCCACGCGGCACTCCTGGAGTCGATCGCAGCGGAGCTTCACCAGGCCCACCCCAAGGCCTCGATCGATGTGGTGGTCACACCGCAGTATCGCAACATGCGAGAAGGGATCGCCAAGGAGCCGCGAGCGCTGAGCCTCGCTCTGGAAGCGATGCATGCGGCGGGCCTTGAGCCGACCGAGTCGCCGATTCGCGGCGGCACCGATGGCTCGTTGCTGACTTCCCTGGGCCTGCCCACGCCCAACCTCTCAACTGGGGAGCACAACCCACACTCACCGCTGGAGTGGACATCGCTTGAGGAGATGCACACGGCCGTGGGTGTGCTTGTCAAGCTGGCTGAGCTCTGGGGCCGCGAGCGAGTGTGAGTTTTGAGATGCCACGTCGGCAGCCTCGTGGCATACTGAGTAACGCGAGGGGTTTGGGGTGTATGGCAGCAGACTGCAAAGGGAATGAAGATGCAGAACCGAAACGACTGTCTGGCAGGTGAGGCAATGGAGCAGTCCGACCCGCGGTTTTCACGGCGTGCGCTGCTGGAGGTTGCAGCGGCTGCTACTGCGATGGGAGTGGGGCAGGCTGCCACCGCTGCTGAGGCCCCTGCTGCTGCCGGCAAGGTGGGGCCAAACGACCGAATCCGCGTGGCGATCATGGGGGTGAACGGCCGTGGAGCGGCACTTGCTCGAGGCTTTGCTGCAGACCCTCGGGCTGAGGTGGTCACACTCTGTGATGTCGATCAGCGGGTGGCGGGCCCGCTGGCGGAGTCGATGGGCAAAAGCGGTAGTCGAACTCCACAGGTAGAGGGAGACATCCGCCGTGTGCTCGATGATCAGGATGTTGATGTCCTTGCGGTGGCGGCGCCAAACCACTGGCATGCTCCGGCCACAATCCTGGGCTGTCGTGCGGGTAAACATGTGTATGTCGAGAAGCCGTGTAGCAACACGGCCGAGGAGGGAGAACTCGCTGAGGCTGCTGCCCGTGAGTACGGCCGCGTGGTGACGATGGGCACGCAGAGACGGAGTTGGCCCGCGATCCAAGAGGGGATCGCCAAGGTGCATGACGGGACGCTTGGGCAGGTCCGCTTCTGTCGATCGTGGTATGCCAACCGTCGCGGTTCGATCGGCTCAGTGCAGCCGACGCCGCCGCCGGAATGGCTCGATTGGACGCTCTGGCAGGGGCCTGCTCCAGACCGACCCTTCAAGAGCAACATCGTTCACTACAACTGGCATTGGCATTGGCATTGGGGCAACGGTGAGCTTGGCAACAACGGCGTGCATGGGCTCGATCTTGCTCGCTGGGGGCTGGGTGTGGATTTTCCCTTGACGGTGACCGCAACGGGTGGCCGCTATCACTTTGACGACGACCAGGAAACGCCCGACACCCTGAACGTTGCATACACCTTCCCCGGCGAAAAAATGATTACCTGGGAGGGACTCAGCTGCACCCCAGATGGCATGGATCACACCGGTTTCGGTTCCTGGTTTATCGGCAGTGAGGCGTCGCTGGTGCTCACAAGCCGCGGTGGCTGGCGGCTGACTGATCCCAAGGGCAAGCTGATCGAAGAGGGGGACGGCGACGGCGGTGATGCCGTTCACATTGCCGATTTCCTCAACTGTGTCAGTGATGGTGGAAGGCCGACTGCTGATATCTCAGAAGCTCATCGCAGCACGCTGCTGTGTCATCTCGGCAACATTGCCTATAGGACCAACGGCAGCCTGACGACTCGTGGCGAAGATGGCCACATCGTGGGCAATCCAGATGCCGAAGCACTCTGGGGTCGGGAGTATCGCGAGGGCTGGAACATCCGCGGCTAACCACCGGTCCTCATCATGCGTCCTTATAAAGGGTCGTCGTGACGACCTTATGGCCGTGTGACGACTTCACCGTCCGCTCGGGATGCGAGGCTCTTGTGCACCAACGGGTCGATAGCAAAGGCGATGGTCTGCACGCTGCCGTCACAGAAGGCGACGGTGAAGGTATCGGCGTGAGCACTGCCGTAGGCTGTTGGCCGTGAAACGCCAGGCTCGTCCTGTGCAGGAGCGGTGGCTGCCCAGCGGATGATGCTTCCGGAATAGCCAGCGAGCATCGGGGCAGCGTCGCCGGCATCGGATGGGCTGTCATACCCCTCAGGCATCACGTACTTCTCTCCCGCTAGGTAGGTGTTGGAGAGCCCGTCTCGGATCTTGGCAGCCACGACGCGGCTCATGCGGTGTACCAGGCCATCCTGGAGATCGGGGAGTCCAGCGTCAGGGCGGCTGAGCTTGAGGATTGGAGGATCACGAAGCCACTGGTCTCCTTCATCGAGGTCTGCCGGGTTTGAGACAAACGCCGGGCCTTCGCAGGAGTCGCAGTCGCCGAGTGAGTCATGAGAATGCTGGGAGTGGCCGCTGAGAATCGCAGAGGCCGGGAGTTGCTGGGTAATGCCTTTGGTGGGATTGCCTGGTGGACGATGACAGATCGTGAATCGTGTCTGTTGACCGTTACGTCCTCGGGAGTTGCCCGAAGACGAAGCAGCTATCTGCAGCAGGCTGAGTACGGATTCCAGAGGCGGGCAGTTGGCGGACGCGCCGCCGTTGGCCACATAGTCGGTGCGGGTTGCTTCATTGAGTGAAAGACTGCCGCTGCATCGACCGGAAAAGATTTTCTGCGAGAGCGGGATCGGGGCGGCTGTTCTGCGGCTTGGGCAGGCAAAGGTGGGGAGCGGGATCGACGCCAGTTCGGTGTAGGCTGCGGTGCAGTCACTTGCGGCAAGTTGCTCAACAGAATCGTGGAGTGCATCCTGCTCGAGGTAAGGCAGGAGTGCATAAATCCAGCCGCCGGGCTGCCGCGTGCCACTTCCTCGCTCAGCGATACCCATCCAGCGGTCGCCCCATCCACCTGATGGGAAGTGTTGCAGCGACGACTCGTGGTGGAGCATCGCCTTAGCAATCTGGCTGGCGTTGTTCTGGCAGTTGAGCAGACGGCTCGTTTCGCGTGAGCGTTGAACGGCCGGAATCGTGAGGCCCATCAGCGTGCCAAGAATGGCGATGACGACGAGCAGCTCGACTAGCGTGAACCCCCGGGGCGTACTCTGCTTCATGCGCGCAACCTCTCTCAAAATGAGAAAACGGTCTCAAAACGAGAAAATTCCTTGCCCCGCAAGAAAATAGCATGTTCGACGCGATTGACAACTCTTTCGCCGTTCCTTGGAGGGGCTGGTCTCCTTGCGGGAGCCTCTTTTGGAGGACTCAGAGAAGAACAGGACGGGCCTTGCGTCCGCGTGATACGCTCGGCTGCTCGAGTTCGCGGTTGAGGTCGCGAAACGACTGCAACGACTGAAAAAAATGGGGAGTACGTGGGAATGATGACACGATTTCAAGCGCAGCAGCCTTCTCAATGGTCAGTGACCAGCCTGTGCCAGCTCGCGGTGGTTCTCTGTGCCGGAGTCCACGCTACGACGGCGGCTGCAGAGGAGTCGATTCGCGTGGGAATCATTGGCCTCGACACGTCGCATGCGGCCGCCTTCATGAAGCTCTTCAACAACGCCGATGCGGCAGACCACGTGCCGGGATGTCGGGTGGTGGCGGCATATCCCCAGGGGAGTCCTGATATTGAGTCAAGCGTGTCACGTGTTCCCCAGTACACGCAGCTGATGGAAGAGGCGGGTGTCGAGATCGTTGATTCGATTGACGACTTAGTCGCCAAGGTGGATGCCGTCCTGCTGGAGTCGAATGATGGGCGGGTTCACCTGGAGCAGGTGGCTCCGGTGTTTGCAGCAGGCAAACGGGTGTTTATCGACAAGCCGCTGGCTGCGTCGCTGGCGGATGCGATTGCGATCTTCAAACTGGCGGAGGAGCATGACACGCCTGTGTTCAGCTCGAGCGGCCTCCGCTTTGGTGCGGCGACACAGGCCGTGCGGGCCGGTTCCGTTGGGAAGATCTACGGGGCAAGCACCTATTCCCCCTGTTCACTCGAAGCAACACATATGGATCTCGCCTGGTATGGGATCCATGGGTGCGAAGCCCTCTACACGATCATGGGAACCGGCTGCCAGCAGGTCACGCGGGCGCACAGCGATGACCTGGAACTTGTGACTGGCGTCTGGGACGGAGGCCGTATCGGGACATTCCGCGGGATTCGGGCTGGCAAGGGTGGCTATGGTGGAACGGCCTTTGGTGAAAAAGGCATTGTCGAGGCGGGCGGCTTTGATGGCTACCGACCGTTGGTCGTTGAGATTGCCACGTTCTTTGCCGGAGGCGAGCCACCGGTCGAGGCTGCAGAGACGATAGAACTCTTCGCCTTTATGGAAGCGGCGGACGAAAGCCATCGACGCGGAGGGGTTCCGGTGACGATTGCTGAGGTGATGGAGACCGCGACCGCCGAGGCAGACAAGCGGCTCGCAGCACTCGGTGCAGAGTAAGCGATTGCCGATCGACGGCTGCACGTCGTCTCGTTCCTACGACTTTCGTTTTTTCCTTCCCGGCTTCGTGTTCGCTGCCTTGCGGACAGGGAGTTCGGTCGCTTCGTCGGCTGGTAGGACTGCGGCGAATCGTTGCTTTCGTGTGGCATGCTCTGGGTTGGCCGCCAGATTGGTCTGCTCGAGAGGATCACGGCTCTGGTCGTAGAGTTCTTCTGAGCCATCGGCATAGCGGATGTATCGCCAGTCACCGCTGCGGACTGCGTGGTTGCCGCGTCCGTGTGTGGTGATGGCGGGATGCTCCCAAGCGAGCGAAGGCTCTCGCAGCAGGGGTGTGATATCGGGACCTTCGAGATGGTCTGGTCGAGAGAGTCCCGCGAGCGACACCAGCGTGGGAAAGACCGAGAGATAGTCGACGGGGCGGTGGCACTGGTGTCCCTCCGGTGTGAGCCCGGGAATCCGCCAGACAAACACGGTGCGGGTCGGCTCCTCCCAGAGGGCGAACTTCCGCCAGTGCGATTTTTCGCCAAGGCTCCAGCCGTGATCGCTCCAGAGCACGACGAGGGTGTCGGCTGCATGGCCTGACTTCTCCAGGCCGTCGAGCATGCGGCCAACCTGGTGGTCTGCAAAGCTGCAGGTTGCCAGGTATGCCTGCACGGCTTCCTTCCAACGACCGCTGTCGAGGATGGCTTGATGGTCCCCCTCTGGCCTGGCCATTTTCACTCCCGCAGGCGGCAGGTCATCAAGGTCGCTCGGCGTCCAGGGCGGCAGCTGAATCTCATCGAGCGGAAACTGGTCAAACCACTTCTTCGGCACGCTAAATGGCATGTGTGGCTTGACCAAGCCGCAGGCGATGAAAAACGGCCGATCACTCTCTTCGTGGAGTTTGTCGATGCACCAGTCGACGACCTGGTGGTCGGGCATCTCCTGATCACTGCCGGCGAGCGGAGAAAACTTGATTCCGCCGACGCCGTCGTTTGTCGCAGATGGATGGCGTGCCGGGGTGGCACCACCGCCATCAAAGTAGTCGTCCCACACTCCGCCACGGTCTTTTGCTCCGTGAAAGATTTTGCCGGCACCGTAGACGCGGTAGCCGCCCGCTGCGAGGTGCGAGTTGAGCAGTTTCGCCTCGTCGATGCCGACATGCCAGTTGTGTGGGTTGGTGTAGCAGCCTGTTGTGCTCGGCCGCATGCCGGACATCAACGAGGCACGTGATGGATTGCAGGCGGGCGCGGTGCAGTAGGCAGCGGTGAACGAAACTCCGCTTGCTGCGAGTCGGTCGATATGGGGGGTGTTGGCTTGGGGATGACGACCAAGGTGCCCGACCCAGTGGTTGAGGTCATCGATCGCTAGAAACAGGATGTTGGGTGGGGATGCCTCCGCCGCCTCAGCCCAGTGTCCAAAAAGGCTCAGAGCGATTCCAAAAGCGACGGACGCCACAGGTGAAAGACACCGCATCGTGAAGAAGACTCCTCAGACTCAGTTAGTGTTGTCGTGAATCCGCCTGACCGCTTTGGCGAACGTCCACGCGTCCATCAGCAAATGCGGTGATATCGAGCACTTCACCGTGAATATGGATTCCTCGGACGGTGAGAGATGGCCAGGTGCTTGGCAGCCTGGGCTGGATGGTCCAGCCATCCGCTGTTGGTGCAAAGCCGAGAAAGCCGTCGAGCATCACCTGTGGCACCAGCACGCTCTCCATAAACTCGCGGTCGAGGCCGAGGCCGCCGGGTGGTCCACCACCTTGGAGC
>JADHNY010000160.1 GCA_016779265.1 Pirellulales bacterium
ATCTGGCACAGCGAAAAGATCCTCGCAGCCTTTGAGGATGCAGGCGTGCCGACGGGACTGGTCACGATCGAAGGTGCCGGCCACGGGTTTGCCGGCGACGACATGGCCCGCGCCGTCAGCGAAACAGTTGGCTGGTTTCAGACCCAACTCATCGCCGAATAAAAAAACTCAGCATCACGCGGGCCGCTGCTCGCCCGGCCCCTCAGGTGCAAATCGAGCGAGCAACGCCGGCAGGAAGAGCAGGTCGGCCAAGAGTGCCGTGCCGATCGTCATGATGCCCATCGCCGCGAAGATCTGGTGGGCCCGCGAGTCGCTGAGCATTGCGGTGGCAAACCCGAGCATCAGCACCACGGTTGTCATGACGAGCGCTGTCCCCACTCCGACAAATGCTCGTCGGATGGCGGCATCGCGACTGCCCCCCCTCGCCTGCTCCTCCTGGAAGCGGGTCAAGAAATGGATCGTGTCGTCGACCGCTATCCCGAGACAGACCGTGAAGGAACAGACGCTGACGAGTTCCAGGTTCTGCCCGACAAGCACCAGCGCCGTGCCCGTTGCCACCAGCGGGAACAGGTTGGGAATGATCGACAGCAGCCCAATCCTCAGCGATCGGTAGGCGATCGTGAGCACGACAAAAATGATCACGATCGCCGTGCCGAGGCTCGTGGCGAGATCCAGCACAATCCGGTAGAGGTCTCGCCAGCGGCGGGCAGCCGAACCGTCGAGCTCCCAGCTGAAGCCTGGATGCATCGTGGCGATCGCATCCAGCCGCGTCTGCAATCGCTCAAACACCTCGCTGTAGGCAGCGATGCCAATGTCTTGCACACGAAAAGTGACAAAGGCTTCACGGTTTTCCGGCACGTAGTAGCCACGTTTGAGTGGTGGCGGCAGCAGCTCGATCAACGACATCCGCTCGCCCACTGTTCCCTCACCAGGGAGCGCTTCGAGAAGCCGGGAGAGCGAGAGCGGCGAGCCGAGCAGAGGCTCTTCCCGGACGGCCGCTTCCACCTCGGCTACCACCTCGCCAATCTGTCCGTCTCCATCGGGCACCTCGGGTGACCAGCGGACGACCACCTGCGCGGTCTCCATCCCGCCAAACACCTGATCGATATGAGCCAGGGCCTGGGCTTCTTCGGTGCTGGAGGGGAGGCCGCTGGTCCGCCGTTGATCAGGCCGCAGCGTGAGCGTGACCGCGCCGAGCGCGAGCGTGATCAGAATGCCCGCGATCGCGTAACCCCGTTGTCGCGCGAGCACCATGTCGATCACCACCGAGAGCCGGCCAAGATGCTGGTCGACAAGGTTGTGGCCATGGCCCCGGTGCACGTTTCGACCGAGCGGCGACGCCGACGCCAGCGGCACGATCATCACCACAGCCAGGAAGGTCGCCAGCACGCCGATCACACAGCTGGTGCCAAACTCCCGCACCAGCTCATGGTGGGCGAGCATGAGGGAGCCGAAGCCGATGCCGGTGGTTAGCGAGGTCAGCCAACATGCCAAGCCCACCTCATGGATCGCGGAGCGGGTGGCCTCCTTCGGCGGCAGCCCAGCGGCCCGGTGACGGCGGATCTGCACCATCATATGCACGCCGTCAGTGAAGCCGACCATGACCAACAACACCGGCACTACCACGGCGTTGAACGGGTTGCCCCCCATGCCGACCAGCGGCAGGATACCCATCGTCCAGTAGACGCCAAAGGTGGGAGCGAGGGCCACGATCAGCACCGCCTCCCAGCCGCGGAACAGCACCCAGGCACAGACCAGCGCCATGCCGTAGCCGATGAACTGATACTTCCGCTCGTTGCCGCGGGTCATGTTGGCGTCCCGCAGCCGCAGCGGCACATTGCCGGTGATCCGAAAGCGAATGTCAGCCCCCGGCACCGTGGCCGCGGCAGCCTGTGCCGCCTCGCGGATCTCGCTGGTGCACTGGGCGTCGCTGGTGATGAACAGCCAGTCAAGACCCACCAGCAGCATCGCTGTCTGGCCATCAGCCGAGAGCAGCTGCCCACCCACCAGCGGATGGGCCAGGGCCCGCTCTTTCGCGTCGACAAACCGGGCTGCTGATGCCGTGGCCCGCGGCAAGATCGGCTCGCGAAGCCCAAAGATGTTCATCACCGGAGCGCGGTCCATCCAAAAGACGCTCCCAACCTGCGGCAGCGCCTCGATGGCGTCGACCGCAGCTCGCATCGCATCAGCCGCTGCCGGCGTGAAGAAGTCGTCGGCTTCCGCCACCAACACGACATCTCCACGGCCCACCTGGATCGGCTCCACGTCAGGCAGCTTCCGCGAGGTGTCACCGCTGGCTTCCGTCGGCTCCTCGACTGCCTGCGACTCGGCGGTGATCCGCTCAAAGAACTCCGGATCGACATGTCCGAGAGTTGAAAACGCTGTCATCACCACCAGCAGCAGCGTGGCCACAAACGGATGATCAACGACCAGATTCGCGAGCCGTTCAACAACGATTTTCACGGTCAGCGGTTTCTCCCAGACCGTGAACTACCGCGGCCCAACCCTTCGATCCGGTGGCGAACAAGCTCATCCCGCCTGACAAAGCCATCACTGTCGATGTCGAGCTGCCGGAAGGAAAACATCCGTACCGCCTCTGGAGCCTCATCCCGCGACACGGCCCCGTCGCCATCGCGGTCGAGTTTGGCAAGATAGTCCTCCGCAAACGATTCCGCCTGAGCAGTGCGGGCTGCCTCACGAGCTGCGGTTTCCGCTACGGAAGTCTCTTCAGAGGCCTCGGCGTCACGGGCACCCTTCGGCCGTGCCACCGTGGCAAACACCACCGCCATCTCTTCCCAGGTCTGATCGCCCCAGGTGACGTACTCCGTTGGGTCGGGATTAAACGGGTTTCCCGTGGAGTTGTCGTAGGTCATCTCAAACCGCACCTGCTCCACCTCGCTCAGGTCTGGCGGGTTGGCAAAGGCGTAGTTGTGCTGCCAGTTAAAGTCGTAGTGGGGCACGGAGAGCAAGGTCTCGGATTCCTGCTCCCGATCCGCAAACAGCCGCACCGCGCGGCCTCGCAGATGCATATGAGGATTGATCGCCAGCAGCGAACCATCCTTCGGCACGCCTCGCATCTGACCGGTTACCGTGTATTCGCTCGCCCCGGGCGGGATCTCAAAGTCCTGCTCGATGCCACCGATGGTGTAGACCTCGTGGGTCACCTCATCTGGGTCGGCGAGAATCAGGCCGATGCGGGTGAGATCTTCTTCCGGCTGCCCGGTGGGTGTGTAGTGCATCTGAAAGGCCAGCAGCGTGCCCGCTGAGATGCGCTGGGCATACCCCGTCGGCAGCTGCAGCGACTTCTGGCCTGGCACATAGCCCCCCAAGAGACCAAAGCCGTTGAAACTCGAGCCATCGGGTGGCCTCAGAAATACGATCGCATGGTGCACCACCGAGCGGTTGCCTGGATCGACCGCCACGCCTTTCACCCAGACGTCTTCCGTGAAGCCTGGATCAACGACGAAGTACTGATACTCAACAACGCCCTCGCTCGGCACACGATACGGCTCCGCAGTCATCGGAAAGATCAGATCCGGCTCGTGGGGCAGATCCCATTCCGCCGCATGCTCCAGCGGAGCTGGCAGGTCGGCCGCATCGCCAAAGGGCATGCCCGCCTCCACCCACTCCCGCAGCATGGCGATATCGGACGCAGGCATGTCACGGGCGTTGGCGAAGCCGCCATGCTGCGAATCGGCATGCCATGGAGGCATCCGCTTCTGATCGATCACTTCCAGCAGCATGTCACCCCAGCCGATCACCTCGTCGTAGTCGTCGAGAGCAAACGGACCGATCTCGCCAGTCTGATGGCACTCCACGCAGTGCCGCTGCAGCACGCGGCTGATCTCGCTGGCGAACGTCAGCGAGGTGGTGGGTGTTGGGATTCCCTCAGGGTCGGGCAGCTGGATCAGGCAGCCGGTCGGCTCGGTGATCGCCAACGTCACCGGCTTCCCGGCGGTGAGCTCCGCGAGGGCATCAGCGAGGTAGTTCACCGTCGGCTCTGGCCGGGCCACGCCAGGATCGTACTGGTCATCGATACGTCCGCGGTAGCAGACCAGCCCCGTGTCATCGACCACGACGACCTCGGGCGTGCGTGTGGCCCCAAGGGCGAGAGCAACCGCCTGTTCGGTGTCTTTAAGAATCGGGAAGCCGATCCCGTGCTGCTCAACATAGGTGGCAATATCTTCAGCCGAATCTTGCGGGTTGCTGTTGATGCCAATGAAGACCACACCAGCATCGCGGAGCTCACCCGCCAGCCGGTCGAGCCGCGGGCCGTAGAGCTTCGCCAGCGGGCACTCAGTACCCAGGAAGCAGATCACGCGAAACGTCGCCTGGCTGTCGTCGAGCGACTGCGGCGTCCCTTGCGAAGACGGCAGGAGCTGGCGAAACGCATCGACATCCCCAAGCAGCGGCTCAGTTGCCGTCAGCGGCTGCAGTCCGCTCAAAGCCGTCATGAGACCACCACCCCAGAGGATCAAGGCAGCCGGCAAGCGATGCGCAAACGGTCGCATGGGAGGGATCTCCTAGGGAGGCACAACCAAAAAAACGAACACGAGCCGGTGGACAACCGGGTTCTCATGCGATGGATTTACCCCTGAGCATCGCAGGTGGGCACCAGCGCTGCCAAGAGTGCCTTCGATGTGTTCTGTATGAGCGGATTAGCGGCTCACCATGCGGCCGAGCACTGCCACAACGTCCAGCAGCGAGGCTGCCTGCGCTGTGAGCTGTTCCGCTGCGGCCGAACCTTCCTCCGCCCCCGAGGCTGCCTGCTGGGTGACCTGCTCGATCTGGGTGAGGGCCTCACCGATACGCTCGACCGCCCGGTGCTGGTCGCGACTACCGGCCCGAACCTCTTCCACAAAGGTACGCACACTGGCCGACTGCTCGGCGAGAGCCTGAATCGCCGTCGACACTTCGCTGACCTTCTCCCGGCCCGACTGTGTGCGGGCAATCGCCTCCTGAATCAACGTGGCCGTCTCGCGGGCCGCCTCTGCTGAACGCTGGGCCAGGTTCCGCACCTCATCGGCCACCACGGCAAAGCCGAGCCCAGCCTCTCCCGCCCGCGCCGCTTCAACGGCAGCGTTGAGAGCAAGGATGTTGGTCTGGAAGGCAATCTCGTCAATCACCTTGTTTATGGTCGAGATCCTCGCACCGGCAGCATCGATCTCCTGCATCGCCGTGACCATCTCTCCCAGCCGACACGAGGCCTCACCAAACTGGGCCTGCTCCCGCTCGACCAGATCACTGGCCTCCTGGGTTCGCCGCGCGTTATCAGTCGCCATGCTACTGGTTTCGCGGGCCGATGCGGCGATGTCTTCCAGAGCTGTCACCTGCTCCGTTGCGCCTTGGGCGAGCGACTGGCTAGCGGCGGAAACCTGCGTGGCCCCACAACCAACATTCTCTGCCGTCGCTGTCAGTTCCTCGATCGAACGCCGCAGCCGCCTTCCATGACGATAGATACTGAACCAGGTGACGACCACCGCCACTGCTGAAAGCACAACAATCAGCATTGTGAGGATCGTTGTGCGGGTTCGCAGCGCGGCAACTTTCGCCTCAGTGCGGCGATCGATCAGTTCTTCAAACTCGGCAATCGGATCCATGATGATCTTCTTGTCGGCGTGATACTTCTCGTCGTGCATGATCCGCCGAGCCAGTTCCTCGTCGGGCTCGCCTTCCCGCGTGTAGCCCCCCTTGCCGTCGTCAAACTGCCCTTTGATCGCATTCATTGCGATTGTCTCGGTTGTCACTAACTCATTGGAGTTGTCTTCTGCTTCCTGCAGTTTGGCGAACTCGGCATCGTTGAAGCCCTGCTGCTGCATCAGCGTTCGCAGGGGAACCGTGCGGCCATCGGGCCGCGGCTGCTGGCCGTTGCGGATGTCAAGGATCCGCCAATACTCCTTCTCGTAGGCCTCGTCACCAGTCACAACATACGTGCGAGCGGTCCGTGTCAGATCGTCTGAACTCGCCCGCAGTTCGTTCGCCAGGCGGAAAGATTCGTAGCGGTTGGCCTGGGCGTGATCCAGGGCCCGCTGGTTGAAAAACACGGCGAGCGAAAGTGCCAGCAGACCCAACACCGGTCCGATCGTGGTGAGCGTCAGCCGTCGCATCGTGTTCATGGGGCTCTCCAGAGAGTCTTGGCCAGTGCCTCTAGGCCAAGTCTAGTTCGATTTTTTTATGGTGCCGGCCGCAAAACGCGTATTTTTCCGAAGCTACGATGTGAGGAGGATTGGCGTTGATAACTCATCAGTTGCAGCCAGCTCCGCCCGGCATGCTCTCTCCCCCATGGCTCCTGCGATGGCAGACACTCCCGCCTTCGACCACCTCCGTAGCCTGCTTCAGCGTTGTGCCCTGGAGCTTGCCTTTGTCGATCCCGAGGGTGATGACCGGCGACGACAGCTACAGGACCTGATTGCCGAACTGGCTGACGACATCTCTGCTACCAGCCCACCCCCACCTGTTCAGGCTGCGATGGAACAGGCTGCCGAATGGATCGCCGCAGGCCCAATCAACCAGCAGCAGCTCGCGCGGTTTTCCGCATGGGAGCCCTGGATGGCCGAGGCAATCACCGCCTGGGAGCGAGGTTTCACACTCCCTGCCTGGCCAGCTGAGACCATCGAGGCTGCATCGCCAGCCGGCATGCCGAGCCAGCCATCCCAATCGCTGCCGGATGAAAACGTTACCGTACTGCCTGCTGGCACCGACGCCGAGTTTATGCGGCTCTTCTGCGTGGAAGCTGAAGAACTGCTGCAAGACATTGAGCAGGGCGTGCTCACGCTGGAAACATCACCGAGCGACAGCGACACGCTGGCCACGGTGTTTCGCGCCTTTCACACGTTCAAAGGCAACGCCGGCGCGATGAAGCTCGTCACGCTGCAAGCGGTCGCCCACGAACTCGAGTCGCTACTCGATGCCGCCCGCCGCGGGAAGCGGTTGCTCGACCGGAATGCGATCGACACGGTGCTGGCCGGGGCAGACATTTTTTCCCGCTACGCAGCCGAGGCGGTTCATCAGCTTGATGGAAACGATGTCGGCCGGCCGTT
>JADHNY010000161.1 GCA_016779265.1 Pirellulales bacterium
CGGGCGAACAAGACCAGCTCACGCTCCTGGCCTACGCAGAGTTCAACGGACGAGGGCGTCTGGTGGAGCGCCCCCTGACGCCGGACTGGATTGAGCCCCTCGCTGTCACTCAGCAGGCCTCAGGGCCGTTCGTTGCCGGCCGTGAGAATCGCCTACCCATCAAGCTTGCCCGCCGTGGCCCCGATGCACAACCGGTCACCTTCACGCTCAGCGGCCTCCCGGAGGGCTGGTCCGTGCCGGCGGAGGTGGTGATCCCTGCAGACAGCACCGCTGCCGAAGTGGCGATCGGTGTGCCCGCAACGGCCACATCAGCCGAGAGGGTGTCACTGACGTTCTCGGCAGCCAGCCAGTATCAGGCGGCTCCCTTCACGATTTCCGGCAGCCTTCATGTGCCCAGCGTGATCCCCGCCCCCGATCGACTCGAGGTTTTTCCTCCAGCGATTGAACTCGTCGGACAGGCGGAGCAGCAGCAGCTTGCTGTGACCGGTGTGGGTTCAGATGGCAGCATCCGCGATTGGACGCGTGATGTGGCGATCACCTCGTCCGACCCGATGACGGCGGCTGTGCAGGGGAGCCGCGTGATCGCTATGGCTGATGGCCAGGCCACGATCACCGTTTCGCTTGGTGAGCTGACGCACACGATTCCCGTCAGCATCACAGGCAGTGCCGTCCGGCGGCCGGTTGCATTTGAGAGCGAGGTGCTCGTCGCACTCTCCAAACAGGGCTGCAGTTCTGGAGCCTGCCACGGCTCGCCAAGTGGCAAGGGCCTCTTTCGCCTCTCGCTGCGTGGTTTTGACGCCGCCCTCGATCAGCTGACGCTGATCCGCGAAGAATTCGGCCGCCGAGTCAACACCTTCGATCCTGAAGAGAGCCTCCTGCTCGCCAAGCCACTGATGCAGGTCAGCCATGGAGGCGGCAAGCAGCTGCACGAGCAGGACGCAGCCTACGAGGTGCTCACGCGGTGGATCGCCGAGGGCGCTCATTCCGATCCCGCCGACACCCCTCGCTGCGTACGAATCGAGCTGTTTCCCCATCACAAACGGGTGCTCGCGCTGGCGGGCGGCAGCCAGCAGGTCGCTGTGGTTGCCCATTTCGCCGATGGCTCCAGCCGCGATGTCACCTCGCTGGCGTCGTACGAGAGTTCCAGCACCACGGTGGCGACCGTCGATGCCAACGGCCTGGTGAGCCCTGAAGGCCGTGGTGAGACAGTGATTCTGGCCCGTTTTCTCGAGCATATCGAGTCGGTGCCGCTGACCTTCCTCGACCCAGATCCCGCGTTTGTCTGGGAGGCACCACCCTCACACAACTTCATCGACGACCTCGTCGATACCAAGCTGCAACTCCTGCAGCACACGCCGTCGCCCGTCTGCAGTGACGACGAGTTCCTTAGGCGGGTGTCACTCGATGTCGTTGGCCTGTTGCCGACAGTTGAGGAAACCGAAGCCTTCCTCGCCGACACCTCGCCAGACAAGCGGCTGGTGTTGATCGATCGGCTGCTGGATCGCGAGGAGTACGCATCACATCAGGCGCTGAAGTGGGGCGACATTCTGCGGATGACCGCCAAGGCGGTCGGCGATGAAGGCGTCTACAAGTATCACCGCTGGGTGGAAGAGGCTTTCCGCAGCAACATGCCCTACGACGAGTTTGCTCGTGCCATTCTCGCTGCGGAGGGCAGCACGCTGGCCAACCCTCCAGCCAACTTCTATCGCGCGGCGGGCACGGCAACCGACTGTGTCGAAACGGTATCCCAGGTGTTCCTCGGTGCACGGCTGCAGTGTGCGAAGTGCCACAACCATCCATTCGAGAAGTGGACCCAAGACAACTACTACGGCCTCGCCGCCTTCTTCGAGCCCGTCAAGCGGCGAACCACGCAGCGGCCCGGCGAGACCTTCATCTACACCGCTGCCGGCGGTGATGTGATCCAGCCGCGTACAGGCGAAAAGATGCTGCCCTGGCTTCCAGGTGAGGGCAGCCTCGCCTTAGCGGACGGTGAAGATGGGCGTCAACGACTCGTCGACTGGCTCGTAGACCCTGCCAACCCGCTGTTTGCCAGGATCGAGGTGAACCGTATCTGGAGCAGCTGTTTTGCCCGGGGCATTGTCGACCCCATCGACGACTTCCGCGATTCCAACCCGCCCTCCAACGGCCCCCTCCTCGATGCGCTTACCCAGGTGTTCATCGAGAGTGGCTTTGACCGCAAAGCGTTGCTCCGCACGATTCTCATCAGCCGCACCTATCAGGCCAGCGTTCGCACCACGGAGAGCAACGCCAGCGACACGCGATACTTTTCGCACCAGATGCCACGCCTGCTCGCTGCCGAACAGCTGCTCGATGCGATCGGCGCGGTGACAGAAGTCCCCGACACGTTCACCGGCCTGCCCGCCGACACCAAGGCAACCCAGCTGCCTGCTCCAGACCTGGCAAAGGTCGAGTTCCTCGAGGTGTTTGGGCAGCCCCAGCGGAGCACTGTCTGCGCCTGCGAGCGGTCTGGCGACTCGAACCTCGGCATGGCGATTGCCATGTTCAATGGCGAGATGATCCACACCAAGCTGGCTGCGGAAGCAAATCGGTTTCGCCGTGGCATCGCCGCAGGCCGCTCAGTTGAGGACCTGATCGACGAACTCTACCTGGCTGCGGTCTGTCGCCGACCAGACGCCGAGGAGAAGGCAGCCGCCCTTGCCCATGTTGCAACCCGTGACGCAGCAGCCGACGGTCTTGAAGACGTCTGCTGGGCCTTGCTGAACACAGACGAGTTTCTCTTCCAGCACTAGGCCACCCGGCGAGGTCGTACACACCTATGCGTTTTTACTCGTTCAACCACCGGTCTCTCTGCAGCCTGGCCATTGTGACATTCGCTGCGGCAACAGCGGCGACGTGTGCGGCCGCTGAAGAGCCATCTTCTCCCCAGCCGCCGGCGGTGAGCTTTTCCCGCGAGGTCGCGCCGCTGCTGATAAAACACTGCCTCGCCTGCCACAACCCACGCAAGGCCGAGGGGGGCTACCGGGTCGACTGCTACGCGGTTGTCGCTGCTGCCGGTGATTCCGGTCTGTCACCCTTGCAGGCTGAAGGCGACGACTCGGCAGAGCTGATCCGCCGCATCTGCAGCAACGACGAGTCGGAACGGATGCCGGCGGAGACCACGCCGCTCGATGAGGCGACGATCGCCGTGTTCACGCGGTGGATTGACGCTGGCGGAAGCTTCGACGGCAGCGACGAGACACTGCCACTCGCTCAGTTGATCCCGCCACCGACACACCCAGCATCCCCCGAGGTCTACCCAGCGGCCTTGCCGGTCACGGCCGTCGCCTTCTCAGCCGATGGCAAGGAGATCTACTCTTCCGGCTACCACGAACTGCTGGTCTGGAATCTCGACGGCACACTTAGCCGGCGAATCGGCAACCTCGGCGAGCGGATCTACGACATCGAGGTGAGCCCCGACGGCAGCCTGCTGGCGGTCGCCTGTGGGCAGGCAGGCCGTGAAGGGGAGGTGCGGATTGTTGCTCTCGCCGGCGACGCCCCTCACTCCGTGACCTCGATACCCGTTCGACTCGATGACGTCGTGCTCGACAGTGCCTTCAGTCCTGATGGAAAGCTTCTCGTCTGTGGTTCAGCGGACAAGGCAGTCCGGTTTGTTGACCTTTCGTCGGGCGAAGTCGCTACGGTCTTGCAGAGCCATGCTGAGCAGGTGACTGCCGTCGCCTTCTGCACTGATGGCAGCAAAATGGCCACGGCGAGCCGTGACGGATCCGCCAAGGTGTTCGACACCGCGACCGGCCAGCTGCTGGTGAGCTACCAGGGCCACGCGGGGCCAGTGCGAGGGGTGGCGATGCCGGGCGATGGCACGCAGGTTTTCTCCAGCGGAGACGACAAGAAACTGCATCGCTGGAACGTCGCTGACGCGAAAAAAACGGCGGAGATCGCTCTCGGCGGCGAGGGCTTTGGCATCGTCGCGTCGCCAGACGCTCTCTGGGCCACGTCGGCCGACGGTCAGCTCCGCAGGGTTGCCCTCGCCGACAACGCCGTGCAGGTCTTCACCGGTCACACCGACTGGGCCCTCTGCACAGCCCTGAGCCGCGACGGCACCTACGCCGTGACCGGCAGCCACAATGGCGAGGTGCGGCTTTGGAACACGAGCGACGCAAGCACCATCGTCGCCTGGCAGGCCAGGCCCTGAAGCGGTCTGCCGTGGTTCCGTCTGGGAGCCGCTTCTTTTCTTGAAAAAGCCCGGTCGCAGCTAGAACAGGGCCGTGATTGGCTCACCTTCGGCGAGCAGCTGATAGGGCCGCCCTTGGGCGTCGCGTCCTTCAAGGTCGACGGTGCCGGTGGCGTGATAGACCGTCTTGGTGATGTCGGCGGGCGTGAGCGGTTGATCGGCTGGGTATTCTCCGAAGCGGTCGCTGGAGCCGTAGGTCTGCCCCCCCTGAACGCCACCACCGGCAAACAAAACGCTTAGGCAGTGTGTCCAATGGTCGCGGCCCGCGCCGCTCTCACCACCGCTGCGTGGATCACCAATCTTCGGCTTCCGCCCCATCTCGCTCGTCACCAGCAGGAGCGTTTCGTCGAGCAGGCCGCGATTGTGAAGGTCTTCCACGAGCGCGGAAAAGCAGCGGTCAAACTCTGGCAGGAGATGGTCCTTGAGGCAGTTGAAGTTGTTGCCATGCGTGTCCCATCCGCCAGCGCTCTTACAGGCGTCCTTGATCTTCTCGTTTTCCTTCCAGAAAACGGTGATAAAGGGAATCCCTGCCTCGACCAGCCTGCGGGCGAGCAGCAGGCTCATTCCGTTGACGGTCTGACCGTAGCGATCTCGCAGCGTGGCGGGCTCCCGCTCCAGATCGAAGGCATTGGTCGTCTCTGAGGCAAGGAGCAGGTCGAGCGTCCGCTGCTGCTGCCGCTTCCAGATATCCACCTGGGGTGATGCCTCAAATGTCTGCCGAGCCCCATCAAGCTCGGCGAGCAGCCGTTGGCGGGTGAGCAGGTCGTCTTTGGTGAAGGCGTCGGAGAGGGAGAGCGACGGTGCCTGAAACCGCAGCGGCTCATCGACCGAGCCGTCAAGGTAGAGCGGATCAAACTCCACGCCCATGCGGGCGGCAAACTGCCCTGGCCTCGTATACGGCTTCTTGCTTGGCATGTGCGGCAGGGTGATCGCATTCGGGAGCGGCCCCCGCTGCTGTCTTCGCGAGCCGACGACCGAGCCCATAAACGGCCAGTCATCAGGCATCGGCGTGCGGTCGTTGCCGAGCGTACGAAATGTCACGTCGGGCACATGCCCGGTGAGGTTGTAGTAGTAGCCGGCATGATGGTCGTTGGTGTTGACCGTGCTACCGACTGAGTTCACCACGGCCAGGTGATGTGCCTGTTTGGCAAGCAAAGGGAGGTGCTCGCTGAGACGCACTCCAGGAGCCGACGTGCGGATCGGTGCGAACGGGCCGCGATACTCCGCCGGCGCGTCAGGCTTCATGTCCCAGGTATCGAGATGCGAAGCGCCGCCGCAGAGAAAGAACAGGATCACCGACTTGGCTTTGCCACCACCGATCGCCGCCGTGGCCGCCGCCTGCACCTGGGGCGATCCGAAGGCAAGCCCTGCCACTCCTGTGGCAGAGGCCACGAGCAGATCGCGTCGGCTCTGTCGCATGCTGTCACCCATCCGGTGAGTTCCCTGCTCCCTATCTTCTTCAGCATACTCCCCCCGGCTCGCTCACACCAAGCTGACCGACGACGCCGCGAGGGCCGTCGCCACCTGCGTGTTTGCGATGCTGGTCGTGGCATCTTTATCCTCCACGGGCCCGCCACATCCGCATCAGAAGGACCTCTCTCATGCCTCACCTGCCATGGCCATCGTTTTCTGGTCTCTCCCGTCGAAGTTTCGTGTCGGGTTCCACACTTGCTGCTGCCGCTGCCATGACGATACCGGCGGTGGCTGCGAAACCCAGGAAGCCGATTCGGATCGGCCAGATCGGCGTCGGCCATGCCCATGCTGACAAACTGTCGGTGTATCGGCAGTCGCCCGACTACGAGGTCGTCGGTGTCGTCGAGCCCGATCCGGCCCTGCTTGAGTTCTCGATGCGGAAACCCGCTTTCCAGGACTTGCCGTGGCTTTCGCAGGAGGAACTGTTAGCAACTCCCGGACTCGAGGCCGTTCTGATCGAGACCGAAGTTCGCAACAGTCTTGATGCTGCCGAGGCCGCTGTCGCTGCAGGAGTGCACGTGCATCTCGATAAGCCGGCAGGTGAGTCGCTGCCGCAGTTCCGCCGGATTCTCAGCGAGGCAGACCGGCAGGGACTGATGGTGCAGCTGGGCTACATGTATCGCTACAACCCCGCGGTGCTCATGCTGCGGGAGTTTCTCGACCGCGGTTGGCTGGGCGATGTGTTTGAGGTCCACACCGTGATGAGCAAGGTCGTGCCTCCCGCCGCGCGGCAGGATCTCGCCATTTATCCAGGTGGGATCATGTTTGAGCTTGGCTGTCACATTCTCGACCTGGTGATTGGCGTGCTTGGAAAACCGGATGCCATCACGAGCGTCTCACGCGATGTGGCCGACGCCGACGACACGCTTCATGACAACATGCTCGCGGTCCTCGCATACCCAAAGGCGATCGCCACGGTGAAATCGGCAGCGGTCGAGGTCGAGGGGTTCGCCCGCCGACACCTAGTTGTCTGTGGCACGAAGGGCACATTTCACATCCAGCCGCTCGACAGCCCGTCGGCGCGTGTCGCCCTCGACGAGCCACACGGAGACTTTCGTGCCGGCTATCAGGATGTGTCGTTCCCGAAGTTCACCCGCTACGTTGCCGACGCCGCAGACATGGCCCAGGTCATCCGCGGCGAAAAAGCTGACGACTTCCCGTCAGCGCATGAGTGGCTCGTGCAGGAAACACTCCTCGCAGCCTGCGGCCTCACCACGCCGTGATGAACCGCGACGCCCTCGGTAAAAGCTGCGTCGCCAGTGCCAGCTACCAGCCAGTGCTAGCTACCCGCTCAGCATCGCGAGCCATTCTCGGGCCACCACTCACT
>JADHNY010000037.1 GCA_016779265.1 Pirellulales bacterium
GAGAATGCCAGTGACCCAAAGCCACAGGCAGCGGAGGCCAAGGCCCCACGACGGCTCAGCGACAACGGCATGGTGGCAGCTGTGTGACTGGCCATGGGGGTTACTCCAGCGTGCGAAAGTCGATGCAGCCAAAGAGCGACTGATACACCGTCGTCCAGGCGAGCAGGGGATCTTCAGTGTTCGTGCTCACTGCTGCCTGAACCACCTCGCGTTCTGCAGCGGTGGGTCGGCGGCTGAGTGTCTGCCGAAAGGCATGGTCGATCTGGGCGGCGACATCATTGGGTGTGTGCTCGAGCAGCCCCTCAGCAGCCGCGGCCGCCTGCTCCATCACGAAGGGACTGTTGAGCAGGTAGAGGGCCTGCGGTGCGACGGTGCTCACAGGCCGTCGGCCGACCACGGCATTGGGGTTGGCCGCGTCGAAGACTTCAAACAGCTCGAGACGACGGTTTCGAAAGGCGGGTGTGTAGATGCTCCGCCGCGTGTCGGTGAAGACGAAGGTGTATTCCGAGGGAGTGTCGCTGCCGGCCTTCGCCAGCACGTTCTCATCGGTGATCCCTGGCCCGCCCATGCGAGGCTCTAGCGTGCCAGCGATCGAGAGGATGGCATCCCGAAGGCTTTCGGCATCAAGGCGACGGCGGGAGAGACCGGAGAGCAACGCGTTTTCGGGATCCTCGGGGCTCGGTGCTGCGGAGCGACAGGCCTGCCGATAGGTGTGCGAGAGCACGATGGCCCGCACGAGGTTCTTCGTTGACCAGCCTCCATTGGTAAATCGGCGAGCGAGGTGATCCAGCAAGGCCGGGTGTGAGGGAGGGCTGCCGGTGGTGCCGAAGTTGTCGGGCGTCGCCACGAGGCCTCGACCGAAGAACTGCTGCCAGAGGCGATTCACAAACACACGCGAGGTGAGGGGGTGATCAGCACTCACAAGCCAGGCGGCCAGCTGCTGTCGACCGCTGGCGTCTGCTGGCATCGCTGGTGGGGTGCTCAGGGAGGCGACCTGGAGGATGCCCCGCGGCACCTGCGGGCCTTTGTTGTGCACATCACCGCGGATACAGATCTCACAATCGATGATGGTGTCTGCCTCGTCGGCGGCCATCACCTGCGGGATCACCGGCCGTTCTGCTGCCAGGGCCTTCTTCTCAGCCTCGAGCGCCTTCACCTCTGCTTTGAGCTCATCGACAGCAGGATCTGGCACAGCGTCTGCAACAGGGGCGGTCACGTCAGGGGCATCGGTGATCGGTAGAAACTGCACCGCATCGACAATCACATGCCCATCAGTGTCGGCGTTGGAGACCATCACGAACCACTGGCCTGAGGTGTCGAAGGAGAACTCTCCCAACGACACAAAGTGTTCGTCGATCGGTGGCGGCTTTCGCATGTCGACGGTGTGGCTGGAGTCACCATCGAGCGAGAGGATTGCAACCGGCACGTTCGACGCTCGGTTGCTCCCCGTCGTGTAGGCGAGGCGAACCTCATACCGCCCCGCCTCGCTCAGCTTGGGCTGGAAGGTGAGCGTGCGGTCGCCCTTGCCGCTGTCGGCGTCATGCAGGTAGCCCTTGCTGATGTAGGGTTTGGTGAATACCGATTCGGTCCATTCGCCGACACGGACAGCCTCGCGGTCATCCACGACAAGGCCGGGAAACGCATCTGTTGGCCGCGACGTGACAGCCCCCGGATCCGGGGCGAGTTGGGAGAGGCGTTTTTTGGCTGCCTTGAGCCGTTCGTCAAGTTTGGCTGCAGCAGCGTTGTGCGTGGCCACAGCCTCGGCGAGATCGGGCGGCATCGGCAGTTCACGCTCCGTCCAGGAAGAGACGTTGCTGTGAACGAGGGTCTTGGTGCTGCGAAGAATGCCCGCAAGGGCGTAATAGTCGTTCGTTGGAATCGGATCGAACTTGTGGTCGTGGCAACGAGCGCAGCCCAGGGTCATGCCCAAGAGGCCACGGCCGAGCGTGTCGAGCTGCTCGTCGACGACATCCATCTCAAGATGTCGCTTGTCCTGTTCCTCGTAGTTGATGGCACCAAGCAGCAGATAGCCTGTGGCGGTCAGCAGGCGAGCCTCGTCGTCTGCCGTCTCTGGTGTGAGCAGGTCGCCGGCTAGCTGCTCCGTGAGGAAGCGGTCAAACGGCATGTCGGCATTGAAGGCATTGATCACGTAGTCGCGATACCGCCAGGCCTCTTTGAAGACCATCGACCTGCCACCGCCGCTCGACTCAGCGAAGCGGGCAATGTCGAGCCAGTGACGAGCCATCCGCTCGCCGAAGTGAGGCGATGCGAGCAGCCTTTCCACAACAGACGCCTCAGCCTCGCTCGACTGGTCGGCAAGAAAGGCATCCAGTTCCGCTGGTGTCGGTGGCAGCCCAGTCATGTCAAACGTGACACGCCGCAGCCAGGTCAGCCGCTGGGCATCAGCCGCAGGCTGTTCGCCGGCGGCCTCGAGAGCCGCCAAGACGAAGGCGTCGATCTCGTTATGAGGCCAGTCAGTCCGCTGCACCGCCGGAGGCACGGGATCACGGATCGGCTGAAAGGACCAGTGTTGTCGTCCTGCCTCGATATCGATCGTGGTGGCTGAGGGGAGCGGGGTGTCGTCCTGTCGCGGATCGGTGGCACCTGCTCGGATCCAGGCTGCGAAATCTTCAGCGATCGCATCGGGAAGACGGCCGGAAGGTGGCATCTCGAAACCATCATGCCGCAGTGCTGCGAGGAGCAGACTCTGCTCCGGCTTCCCGGGGGTGACTGCAGGGCCTGAGTCGCCGCCACGCAGCAGTGCCGGTCCAGAATCAACGCGGAGCCCACCGTTGATTTCCTCAGCTGCAGAGTGGCATTCCTGGCAGTGCTCGACGAGCACAGGACGGATGCGTGACTCGAAGAAGTCGCGTGAGGCGGGGTTGTCACGGTCAGCAGCCACACACGATCGCGAGTGATCGCAGACGACGAGCCCCACCACCATCGCCCAAGCCAGGCTGAAAGTCCGTGTTGGCCCCCGTCTGTTCATCAGTTCCCCTTCGAGACAACTCTACCTGAAGGCCTGGGGCGGGCTCAAAGCCGTCCTAGCGGGATGGGGGCCAGACCTCGGGCTACAAAAACTCCGGCATCACCCAATTGTCGACAGTTTCTGAATCCTCAGGGTACCATAGAACTCCCAGAAATCGGTGGCTGGCGGCAGTCTTGCAGGCCGCCGTTTGGAAACCAGCACAGGAGAACGCGCCCTTCAATGCTCCCTCTCTCGTCTGCACAGAGCATGTCCTCAGCCAAAGCCAACGCTTCCACTACGTCGAAGGGGACCGTTCGCACTTCGAGCCGTCGAAAGACCCTGGCGTTTGTGATCACCGAACACCTGCGGAAGGAAATTGTCACGGGCTTACGAGACCCCGGCTCCAAGATCAGCGAGCCGACGATTGCTGCGGCGCATTCAGTTAGCCGAGCACCAGTTCGCGAAGCGCTGAGGCAGTTGGAGCGGGAAGGGCTTGTGGTGTTTGACGCGGTAGGGCGGAGCCGGGTGGTTCAGCTGACGGAGCATGATGTGGAAGATATCTGCACCATTCGCACGTCTCTCGAAGCCGCTGCCGCTGAGCATGCCGCTGTCCGCTTTGACAAGCCGCTCGAACAGAAGCTTCGCAACAACATCGCTGGGACCGAGGACGCCACCACCCTGGATGAAGTGAGCCAGCTCGATATCGCCTTTCACGCCGCGATCATGGAGGCTTCCGGGCGACGACGACTGGTGGCCGCCTGGCGGGAGATTGCACCACAACTCCGGCTCTGGCTGGCCACGCTCCAGCGAAAGCGTGAAGCGATTTCGGCAGATGTCGCAGCAGCCACCGCCGACGCCCATATGAAGCTGCTGACCGTTTTGGCGAGTGGAGACGGGACCGCAGCCCGCGAGGCGGCCGCCGAGCATGTTTCGTCATGGTTTGCCGATGCTGGAGGCGTGGCGTGAACACCTCGCGGCGATTCACGGCATCGTTCTTCGCTGCCAGGGGCATGGCGTGGCGAACTTTGTCCACGCGATCGTTCCTGGGCCTCATCGCATTTGCCGTCACGGTCCTTGGGCAGGTCGCCCTCGCTGCAGATCCTGCTGCGGAAGCTGCTGCAGAGGCCTTCTTTGAGCATGATGTGCGACCCTTGCTCGTGCAGCACTGCTATCCGTGTCATGCCGGCGAGAAGGCTGGCGGCGGACTGTCGCTGGAGAGCAAGGCTGGGTGGGTTGCAGGTGGCGACAGCGGGCCAGCGATTGTGCCTGGCGACGCGGATGGCTCACTGCTGATTCAGGCAGTGCGGGGTGACGATCCCGAATGGCGGATGCCACCTGCCGACGAGGGCCCACCCCTTTCGGCTGACCAGGTGGCAGTGCTCGAGCGATGGGTGGAGACTGGCGGCTTCGATCCGCGGCTGGAGGCCGCTGCGATTGGAGGCATGACGGTGGCCGAGGCGAGCAGCTGGTGGGCTTTTGCTCCTCTGGCGGCCGGTGACACAACCGGAGGTGCCGAGCGAATCGATGCCATGCTCGCGGTTGAGATGGCCAAGGCAGACCTTTCTCCGACAGCCGCCACGGATGACAGAACGTTCATTCGACGAGCCACGTATGACCTGACCGGGCTGCCACCGACAGTGGAAGATGTCGAAGCATTTGTTGCTGATGAACGCCACGACAAGGTTTCACGGCTGGTCGATCACCTGTTGGCATCGCCGGAGTATGGCGTGCGGTATGGCAGGCATTGGCTCGATGTTGTGCGTTATGCCGATACCGCCGGGGAAAACACGGACCGCCCCTTGCCGCATGCCTGGAGATATCGCAACTGGGTGTTCGATGCCTTCAATACAGACATGCCGTACGGCGAGTTTGTACGGCTCCAGCTTGCAGGTGACATGGTACGTGAAGACGAGGATCGCCAACGCCTCAACGAAGGCATTGTGGCCACGGGATACCTGGCGATTGCTCGGCGGTTTGGGCATGACATCCAGAAGGACAGACATCTCACCTACGAGGACGTGATCGACAACCTCGGGAAAACCTTCTTGGGGCTGACAACTGGCTGCGCCCGCTGCCACGATCACAAGTACGATCCGATCTCGAGCCACGACTACTACGCGCTCTGCGGGATGCTTGAGAGCACACGCTTTTCCTTTCCAGGTTGTGAGCCGCAGGGGCAGCCGCGCGACCTCGTACCGCTGGTTTCCACCGAAGCGATCGCCAACCTGCGTCGTCCGTGGGAAGAGCAGAAGAGGCTCTACGACGAGGCTCTTAGTCAGCGAGCCGAGGCCGTCTCGCGTGCATCGCTGAAGGCAGCCGGCGGGGAGGCAGGCGTTGAACTCGCGTCTGCATTGATCGCCGAAGGTGGTGAAGCATCGCTTGTAGGGGCGGATCGGGAAGATCTTGCCATCTCTCTTCACAAAGGTGACGTCCTGCGGCTGACGGTGCTTCCCAATGGCAACCACGGAGCAGACACGACACAGGTGTCGTGGACGATCGAACAGACGGGGGGGAGCCTCAACAGCATCGCTCGCGAGAGAACACGGTGGAGTGTTGACGAGCTGATCGATGGCTTCGACCAAGGGGCGTTTCGGGAGCAGGGGCAGGCGGGCTGGTGTCTGCTTGAGGAACTGGCAGAGGGGCCAGCCTTTCTTGGTCGCTTCGAGCCGGCGGCTGGCGGCTTTTCGCCATTGCAGGCCTGGAGTGATGGTGACACGCCAAGCGTCTGTGTGAATCCTTCGGCAGAGCCGGTGACGGCATGGACCACGCTTCCGCCACGAAGTTTCTTCGTGCACCCTGGGCCAGAGCATCCGGTGGTGGTTGCCTGGATCTGCCCATGCGACGGGTCCTACCGCGTGCATGGGCGGGTCGCTGACGCTCATCCGGCAGATGGCCTCGACGGGGTGTCGTTTCGCTTGGAGCACTGGGCCGTGCCGGCGTATGGGGAGGCTCTGGCGGCCGCGGGACGTGTGGTGTCGTCACCACTGCCGGCAGAGCCCGGCCCGGAGCCGACGCTTCCGGTGGCCTACGCAGTGGCCGAGGCTGAGCCGACAGATGTGCCCTTGCAGCAGCGAGGTGATCCGGAGCAGCTTGGCGACATCGTGCCCCGACGCTGGCTGGAGGTGTTTGGGGGGCAGCCTGTTCCAGTCGGGGCAGGCAGTGGACGTGCCGAGCTTGCCGAATGGATTCTGGCTGAGCCGTTGGCCGCGCGGGTGATCGTTAACCGTGTCTGGCAGTGGCATTTCGGTCGGGGACTTGTGGCCACCGCAAACGACTTTGGTTCCCGCGGCGAGCCGCCGAGCCATCCTGAACTGCTTGACTGGCTGGCTGCCCGCTTTCTGGCGGAGGGTGGACGGCTGAAGCCACTACACCGGCTGATCATGCAGACCGAGGCCTACCGGCGGAGCAGCCAGGCGTCTCCTGCGATGGTGGCGAGCGATCCCAGCAATCGGCTCGTCGCACGGTTTGAGCGACGGCGTCTTTCTGCCGAGGAGATTCGAGACAGCCTGTTGATGGTGGCCGGGAACCTCGACACGTCTGTGGGTGAAGGCCATCCGTTTCCGCCTGAGGCCACCTGGACGTTCACGCAGCACGGTCCCTTTGAAGCTGTCTACCCGACCAATCGCCGCAGTGCGTATGTGATGCGGCCGCGTCAGCGGCAGCACCCGTTTTTCGCACTCTTTGACGGGGCTGACCCGAACGCGAGTACGCCGCGTCGGGAGACGACCACTGTTCCCACGCAGGCGCTCTACTTCCTGAATGATCCCTTCTTCCACACACAGACAGAGGCGTTCGCCCAGCGGGTGTTGGCCCACGGTCCTGAGGGAGCTGCCGATGTCGAATCGCGTGTGCACGACGCTTTCACTCGGGCGTTGCAGCGGACCGCTAGCCCCGAAGAACTCGCCGTGCTCTGCGATCTGATCCAGGAGGCACCAGACGATCCAGCAGCATGGGCGGGCCTCGCTCGTGTGGTGCTGGCATCGAGTGAGTTTCTCCACGTCGACTAATACCCATCGCGGTGATCCTTCAGCAGCCATGACGCACCCATGACCACACGTCGTTCACAACACGCTGTCTGGAACTCACAGTCGCCCCTCGGCCGACGGCATTTTCTACGGAGTGCGGTGGCGGGGTCGCTATTGATGCCCGGGATCCTCAGTCAGTTGTCAGCTGATGAAGTGGGGGCGAGTGATCCGCTGGCGGTAAAGCCATCGCACTTTCCCGCCAAGGCGAAGCGGGTGATCTTCCTGTTCATGACCGGAGGCGTGTCGCACGTCGACACGTTCGACCCGAAGCCTGCACTGACCCGTGACCATGGCAAAGAGATCCAGGCAGATCATCCAGAGATTAAAGACCGCCCCGGCTACGAGAGGATCTTCCTCAAACGGCCACAGTGGGACTTTGCCCCACATGGTCAGTGCGGCACCGAGGTGAGCACACTCTTCCCACATGTGTCTGCATGTGTGGATGAGATGGCAGTGATTCGCTCGATGCACACGTCGCACTCCAACCACTACAACGCCACGCTCGGCATGCACACCGGCTCGTTTGCGTTCTCGCGGCCGAGCATCGGCTCCTGGATGAGCTATGGCCTCGGAACCTCCAACGCCAACCTGCCGGGCTTTGTGGTGATCGCTCCTCAACAGACCTATGCGGGGACACAGGTCTATGCGAGCGACTTTCTCCCTGGGGCCCACCAGGGCACGCTCGTTGTGCCAGGAGCTGAGCCTGTTGCCAATGTGACTCCCCGGATTCCCGCTTCCCGGCAGACTGCCGAACTGGACGCACTGACAGCACTCAATCGCCAGCACCTTGCGACCCGCGAAGGTGACCCACTGCTGGAAACGCGACTGCGGAGTTTTGAGACCGCCTTCGGGATGCAGATGGCGGTGCCGGAGGCCTTTGATCTAGCAAGTGAAGACGACGTCACGCTTGGGCTCTACGGCCTCTCCCGAGAGCAAAACACCGGCTTTGGCTGGCAGTGCCTGGTGGCGCGGCGGCTGGTGGAGCGTGGGGTGCGATTCGTGGAGCTGATCGACACCGGATCTTCAAACAACTGGGACGCCCACGGTGACATGATGACGCATGTGCCGCTGGCGAAGAATGTCGATCAACCAGTTGCGGGACTGCTGCGGGACCTGAAGCAGCGGGGCATGCTTGATGACACGCTTGTGGTCTGGACGACCGAGTTTGGGCGAACACCTTTTAACAACACAGCGGATGCCCCTGGGCGTGAACATCATCCCTGGGCCTTTAGTTCGTGGCTCGCTGGGGCTGGCGTGCGGAAAGGCATCGTGCATGGCAGCACCGATGAGCATGGGCTGCGGGCTGTCGAAAAGCCGGTGCATGTGCATGACCTGCATGCCACCATTTTGCATCTGATGGGACTCGATCATGAGCGGCTGACGTTTCGGCATGCGGGCCGTGACTACCGGTTGACCGACGTGCATGGCCGGGTGGTTCGTGAGGTGCTGGCATGAAGAGAGTGAGCGACGGCATGGGAACGAGAGCTTTTTCAACACTCGCGGCGGTAGGGGCGGCCGTGCTCTGCGGAGCCGTGATGGTGCCACTCGAGGCGTCCGATGCCGAGTCGGCTGCTGTCGGTCTGGTCGCCCGCTACTGCCACGAGTGTCATGCCGGAGACACGCTTGAAGGAGATGTTGATCTCAGCTCTGTAGGATCGCTCGCCGGGATGCGTCAGACGATCCGGCACTGGCAGCGAGCTGCGGAGGTGATCGCCGACGGGCAGATGCCACCGCAGGAGGTCGCTCAGCCGACAGAAGCGGAACGTGCGGTGATCGCGGGCTGGCTCGGCAACTTCCTGAAGGCAGAGGCGCAGGCACACGCCGGCGATCCAGGTCGCGTGGTACTTCGCCGGCTCAACAACGCTGAGTACACCTACACGGTTCGAGAACTCACCGGTGTGGACTCGCTCGATCCGGCCCGGGAGTTTCCGGCTGAAGGCGGGGCGGGCGAGGGCTTTACCAACACGGGGCAGTCGCTGGTGATGTCGCCGTCGATGGTGGTCAAGTATCTCGATGCTGCCAAAGAGATCGCGAAGCACCTTGTGCTGCTGCCGGATGGGCTGAGGTTTTCCGCAGGTCAGTCACGCCGCGACTTTACGGACGAACTCCTGCAAGAGGTTCGCGGCTTCTACCGTCGATACACCCAGACGCTCTCAGCAGAGGAGGCTGGATCGCAGATCACCGTGGAGCAGGGCATCACGCTCGACATGGGACGGGAAGGATTTCTGCCGCTGAGGGCCTCGTTGGAGGCGCTCGAACAGCTCGCAGGTCAGCCGGCGGACGCCGCGGAGCTCACTCGGTTGGCAGCCGATCGCGGCCTCTCGGCGAAGTACCTCGCGAGCCTCAGTGACCTGCTCGGGCCGCGGGGAGGGGGGCAGCTGTCGGCTCGTTCTGCAACGGGCTCTCTACTGCTCGATCGGCTTCGCAGCCTGTGGCAGCAGCAGCCAGTCGTGCCTGTGCCGATCCTCGTCGCTGAGATACAGAGCTGGCAGCGAGTGCTCTGGCGGTTCAATAAGGTGGGCCAGATTGGGCGGCATCTGGGACGTGAAGACGGCCCTGCTTCCTGGATGGAAGCGGTTTCGCCACTGGCGAGTCGCCGCGAGTATCGTGTGCCTATGCCGGCTGCCGATGCTGACGGAATGGTCACGCTGCATCTCGCCGCGAGTCCGGCTGGGGACGGAGCGACGGATGACCTGGTGCTCTTTGAGCGGCCGAGACTGGTGTCTGCAGGCCGGGGCGATCTCCCGCTGACAGCAGTGGAAGATCTGGCGGCCGCGGTAGGGGGCTGGCAAGCGATGCTTGCGGAGCAAACGGTGGGCTGCCTGGAGGCAGCGAGTGAACTGCTCGAACAGACGCGTGCCGGAACCGCTGTGGCCGTGCAGGTCGACGTTGCAGCCCTTGCGGAGACGCACCGGGTCGATCCGCTGATTCTGAAGGGTTGGCTGGCGACGCTCGGCATTGAGACAGATGCAGCGGTGAGCCTTGGTGAACCGATTGCAGGTCGCGCCGAAGGCACCGCCGGCTGGCCGTTTATCACTGGCTGGACTGGCGCCGATGCTCTCTCAGTGCTTGCCAACTCATCCGATCAGGAAGTGCAGATTCCTGGCACGATGCGGCCGCATTCGGTGGGAGTGCATCCCGCTCCCAACCGACGCGTCTTGGTTTCGTGGGTGAGTCCTGCGGCCTTGGATGTGCAGATCAGCGGCAGCGTGCAGCGAGCCCATATCGGCTGTGGCAATGGCGTGAGCTGGAGTGTGCAGGTACGACGCCGTGGCACCCGGCAGGTGGTGGCTGAGGGTGTGGCCGATGCCGTCGAGGCAAAACCGTTTGTTGCCACAGATGCCCTTCGGCTGCAGGCCGGAGATGCGATCTGCCTCGTGATCGATCCTCGCGACGGCAACCACTCCTGCGACATGACGGCGATTGCCCTCACGGTGACGGCGGGCGGGGAAACGTGGGATCTGGCGGAGGACTGCTCCCCAGAGATCCTCACAGGGAATCCGCATCCGGATGCTGCGGGCCGAGCCGCGGTCTGGCATTTCACCAGCGAACCCACCGCGGGTGATACCCAGCCTGTGATTCCAGCCGGTTCGTTGGCGGCCCGCTGGTTGTCAGCTCGATCGGTAGACGAACGAACGACACTCGCCGCAGCACTGGCGTCATTGCTGAAGTCTGCAGCGGTCGAGCAGCCAGCGGACTCGCCTGACGGTCAGCTACGGGCACTGCTCCTGGCACCGAGCGGACCGGTACTGGCGGAGTCGATGGCGGCCTGGCTGGCGAATCGTGACACGCTCTCAGCCGAGGCGGATCTGCGACTGCAGGCGCCTGAGTGCCGGACGTTCACCATGCCCGCCTCGCTCGTGGCTGGGAGTGAACTCGTGACGGCGGCGATGATTGCTGCCGACGCTGGCGATGAGGCGAGTGTGCAGGTGTCGGTGGGAGCTGGAGAGTTTCAGCCTGATGTTCTGCTGCGGCCAGAGTTGCCTCTGCTGGCTCGCGAAGGGACCGCAGGCTGGCAGCGGATCGAACGGTCGTTCGAAGGGTTTCGCGACCTCTTCCCGCAGGCCCTGTGCTATGTCCGGATCGTGCCCGTGGACGAGGTCGTCACGCTGAATGTGCTCTACCGAGAAGATGACCAGCTGCGACGCCTGATGCTGACAGAGCACGAGTGTGCAGAGCTCGACCGGCTCTGGGATCAGCTGCTGTTTGTCAGCGCGGAGCCGCTCAAACTGGCCGCATCACTTGAGCAGATCACAGAGTTTGCGACACAGGACAGGCCAGACCTGGCGATTCCCTTTCGGCAGATGAAGCCGGCGGTCGATGCGCGAGCGGAGGCATACCGCAGCCGACTGATGGCCTGTCAGCCGCTTCAGCTAGAGGCTCTGGTGTCGCTGGCAGCAGAGGCGTTTCGGCGGCCACTTCAGACGAGCGAAGCGGATGACCTGCGGGCGCTGCATGCCATGCTTTTGGGTGAGGGCCTCTCGCATGAGGAGGCGATGGCGATGCTCGTCGCCCGCGTTCTCGTCTCGCCCGACTTTCTCTACAAGCTTGAGGTGCCACCGGCGGGTGAGGCAGCCCACGAAGTCTCCGGGTTTGAGCTGGCAACGCGGCTGAGCTACTTCCTGTGGTCGTCTCCGCCAGATCCGCAGCTGCTGGCGCTGGCCGCCGACGGAACGCTCAGTGACGATGCTGTGCTTGCAGCAGAGACGCAGCGAATGCTCGCTGACGCCAAGACGCGACGCCTGGCGGTGGAGTTCGGCACGCACTGGCTCCATGTTTCCGGGTTTGCCCGTGATGCGGAGAAGAATGAAGACCTGTTTCCCGAGTTTGCTGGGCTCCGTGCTGCGATGGAGGAAGAGACGGTCCGGTTTCTCACCGATTTCTTCCAGACAGACCAGCCACTCACGGCGTTGCTCAGTGCCGACCACACTTTTCTCAATGCAGCACTTGCCACGCACTATGGCATCGCTGGCGTTGACGGGGAGGCGTGGAGGCGTGTGGAGGGAGTGAAGGCCGCTGGTCGCGGCGGCGTCCTGACGCTCGCGTCGACCTTGGCCACGCAGGCGGGGGCCTCACGAACGAGCCCGATTCTGCGAGGCAACTGGCTCTACGAGACGATCCTTGGAGAGAAGCTGCCAAAGCCCCCCAAGGATGTGCCGCAGTTGGCGGAAACGGTGCCGGTCGGGCTCACGGAGCGTCAGCTGATTGAGCTTCATTCAGAGAACGCGTCCTGTGCTCGCTGTCACAAGAAGATTGACCCACTCGGCTTTGCCTTGGAAGAGTTTGATGCCGTGGGGCGGTTTCGCTCGGCGGATGCCGCTGGTCAGCCGATCGATGCGAGCACGACCTTGCCAGACGGCACCTCGCTGGTCGGCGTCGAAGGACTGCGGTCCTGGCTGCTGACGAGTCAGCGGGAGGCGTTTCTTAGGCAGTTCGCTCGTAAACTGCTCGGCTATGCACTCGGCCGAGCGGTGCAGCTCTCTGATGAGCCGCTGCTGGATGCCATCGTTGTGGAGGTTGAGGAGCACGACGCCCACATCGGACGGGTGATCGAGATGATCGTTCTCAGTCCGCAGTTTCGAATGATTCGAGGCCGCGAGTATCACGATCCACTCGCCATGGATCAGCAGTAGCCGTAAATCGTTTTCGTTCCGGAGAAGTTCTCCCTGGAGTTTGATATGAGCATGAAGCCCTTCTCGTCGACGTCGGCTCGTGGATGTTCTCGCCGCGCCATCCTCCGAGGTCTTGGTGTGTCGATGACACTGCCGTGGCTGGAGTCGTTTCGGCCTCGGCTCGTCGCGGCTGCTGAAGAGGCCGTGAGCGGCCCCCCTCAGCGGCTGGCTGTGCTCTTCGCAGGTAACGGCTTTCACTCACAGGAGTGGTGGGCTGAGGGGAGCGGTGCCGAGATGAAACTCGGCCGGGTGCTTCAGCCGTTGGCCGATTTCCGTGAGCAGTTCCTGTTGGTGAAGGGCCTGTTTCACGAGGAAGCGCGGAAGGGAAACATTCACAGCTCGCAGACGGGCAACCTGCTCTCCGGTGCGCCGCTGGCGAGTGGTGGTGAGATCCGCTCAGGAACCAGTTTTGATCAGGTGATCGCCCAGTCACACCGACGTGCGACCAAAGTGCCAAGCCTTGTGCTGGGGTGTGAGCGGGCCAATCCGTCGGTGCACAAGAACTATTCGATGCTCTACAGCTCGCACATCTCGTGGAGCTCACCGACCACGCCCACGCCGTTAGAACTCTATCCCGCGCTGGCGTTCGATCGGCTCTTCAAGGATGACGTGGAGCGTGGGGATGCGAGTGTGCTCGATGCGGTGATCGAGGATGCCGCAGATCTGCGGCGTCGCATCAGCCCGGCGGATCGTCGCAAACTCGATGAGTATCTTGATAGCGTTCGCGATGTGGAGTCACGCATCGAGGGGGCAGGCCAGCGGGGTGAGCTGCAGGGATGGCGGCCGCCACTGGCAGCTCCCGATCGGCCGCGACCGCCTGATGGAATCCCCCAGGATATCGCCGAACATATGCGGCTGATGTGCGACATCCTCGTGCTCGCGTTTCAGACCGACACCTCCCGAGTGGTCACGCTGAAACTCAACAACGATCACTCCGCCCTGCGGTTCCCAAACCTGACACGCGTCGACAACCCCACGCAGGGTATCGACTACATGATCCATCATCTGCTTTCGCATTCCGATGGCGAGGACTGGCTGAAGGTCAATCAGTTCTTCGTCGAGCAGATGGCCTATCTTGCTCGGCGACTGCGGGAGACGCAGGAAGGGGAGGGCTCGGTGCTCGACAACACGGTGATCATGCTCTGCTCGAGCATGATGGCTGGAGCCCGCCACGATAACGATCAGCTCCCGGTGGCTCTGCTGGGCGGGGGCGGTGGGCGTTTGGCTGGCGGACAGGTGCTCGACTACTCAGCCTCGGAGCAGCGGCAGATGTGCCGGCTGTTTCTGTCTTTGATGGATGTGATGGGTGTTCAGCGGGATTCTTTTGGCGACGCGAATGCTCCGTTGACGGAGATCGCGTGAGCTGCTGACGGGTTTCCGTCATTGTTTGATTGTCTGTTAGGATTTTGTGTTCGGGGAAACATACTCGACCGTGCATCGAAGGCCCGTTCGGGCCACCATCCAGGAGGAGCAGCGATGCGGATGTGTTTGTCGTTTCTGATGGCGGGGCTCGCAGTTGCGATCGGCTCGTGGTCGCAGTGCGCTGCAGAGGATGTGCCACAGGCAACCGTTGCGATTGAGGTCTCAACAGGTCAGCCAGAGCCTGGGCCGATGCGGCTGGTGGGAAGCCGTGATCGCCGACAGCTGATCGCCACCGGTGTCGCTGTTGGGGCGGATGCCGTCGATATGACAGGGCTCGTCTCCTGGCGTGTCGAGCCTGCAACGCTCGCTACCGTGGAGCCAGGCGGCATGCTGGTGCCGCTCGCTGATGGCGAAGGGCAGGTGATTGCACAGGTTGACGGAGCTGCTGAGGTGGCAGTGCCGTTGGTCGTCGAACGCATCGGAAACGATCCGCCGATCGACTTCATCAGTCAGATCGTGCCCGTGTTCACCAAGTACGGATGCAACGGAGGTGGGTGTCATGGGAAGAGCGGTGGCCAGAATGGCTTCCGGCTTTCGCTGCTCGGTTTTGAGCCGGCTGAGGATCATGAGCATCTCGTGAAAGAGGCGCGTGGCCGGCGGATTTCGTTGGTGGCGCCTGAGACGAGTCTGCTGCTCTCCAAGGCGTCTGCTGAGGTGCCCCACGGTGGCGGGAAGCTGATTGATGTTGGCTCACCCTCGTATCAGCTCCTTACCGAATGGATCCGCGAAGGCGCTCGGCCGAGTGGCGCTGAACCACCACGCGTGTCGAAGATCGAAGTGTTTCCCACCGAACGCACGCTCCATGCAGGACAACGGCAGCAACTGCGGGTGATGGCGTTCTTCGATGATGGCCGGATTGAGGATGTGACGCGGATGGCCCAGTACGAGGTCAACGCGCCAGATCTTGCCGAGGTTGCTGTGGATGGACTGGTGACGGCGACCGATCCAGGGGATGGGCCTGCTCGTTGCGGGACGGTGGCGGTGATGGTCCGGTACCAGAGTCAGGTGGGCGTGTTCCGCGGCACCACTCCACTCGACACACCACCAGATCTCGTCCCCACAACCGAGAGCTTCGCCAAGAACTTTGTTGATGAAAAAGTGCTTGCGCACCTCCGCAAGCTGGGCCTTCCCCCGTCGCCCGTCTGTGACGACGCCACCTTCCTCCGCCGGGTGACGATTGATATCGCGGGTCGACTGCCCACGCCAGAGGAAGCGGAAGCCTTTTTTGCCGATGGTGAAGCCAACAAGCGCGAGCGACTGGTGGACCGACTGCTTTCGTCGGAAGACTACGCCCACAACTTTGCGACCAAGTGGTCTGCGATTCTTCGCAACAAGCGAGCAAACAGCGAGCTTCATCGCCATGGCAGCTATGCCTTCTACGACTGGATCCGAGAGGGCATCGCCGAGAACAAGCCCTACAGCGAGTTTGTGCGTGACATCATCACGGCGACTGGCGAGGCAAGTGCAAATCCTGCGGTGATCTGGTATCGGCAGGTATCGGACATCAACCAGCAGGTTGAGGATGCCTCGCAGCTGTTTCTCGGGCAGCGGCTGCAGTGTGCTCGTTGCCATCATCATCCCTTTGAGAAGTGGGGCACCGACGACTACTTCGAGCTTGCCGCGTTCTTCTCGCGGGTCGGTAAGAAGAAGGGGCTCCAGCCGGGAGAAGACCGGCTATTCCACAATCGTGGTGTGGCCTCGGCGAATGGCCCCAAGGGCAACCACAAGGCGGCTGTGCTCGGGGAAGAGCCTGGCGAGATGCCGATCGACACCGATCCGCGGCAGCAGCTGGCGGACTGGATGGTGGCTGTCGACAATCCGTTCTTCTCACGTTCGCTGGTCAACCGTTACTGGAAGCATTTCTTTTCCGTTGGGCTCGTGGAGCCAGAAGATGACATGCGGGTCACCAATCCGGCGACCAATCCAGAACTGCTCGATGCTCTGGCGACCGCTTTTGCAGAGCAGGGCTACGACATGAAGTGGCTCATTCGCACCATCTGCGAGTCCACGACCTATCAGCTCTCAGCTGTGCCAAATGAATACAACGGCCAGGATCGGCAGAGCTATTCCCGGTTCTTCGCTCGGCGACTGCCGGCAGAGATTGCCCTGGATGCGATTGATGAGCTGACGCTGAGTCAGACGAGTTTCGCGGGGATGCTGCCGGGAACCCGTGCGGTCGAGCTGCCCGACCCCAACTTCGATAACTACTTCCTCACCGTGTTTGGTAGGCCGAACGCTGACAGCGCGTGTGAGTGCGAACGGGGATCGGAGGCCAACCTGGCCCAAAGCCTGCATCTGATCAACTCTGCGGACATTCTTGGCAAGCTCTCGGGAGGACGGGCAACGTCGCTCTCGACAGACACCGAGACCACACCTGCGGAAAAGGTGGACCAGCTTTACATGGTCGCCTTGTCGCGACATGCGACGACCGAGGAGGTCGCCGAGATCGAGGCCTATGTTGCCGAGCGAGCTGACCGCTCGAAGGAAGCGTGGGAAGACGTCGTCTGGTCACTCCTCAACACCAAAGAGTTTCTCTTCAATCATTGATGGAGTCCCTGCATGACCACCTGGTATTCAGCGGAGACGAGGCTGCGGGCGGCTCGAGCAACTGTCGCTGGCCTGCTGGTTGCCTGTGCGGCAAGTGTTGGTGTCGCTGAGCTGCCAGAGCCTCTGTTGACGGCGATCATGCCGCTCGGAGGGCGGCAGGGAGAGTCTGTCGAGGTGACCGTCTCAGGAGCAGATCTCGACGATGCGACAGACATGGTCTTTTCGCATCCTGGTATCTCAGCGGTGCCGGTGATGACCGAGGCCACGGAGTTTGATCCAGAGCCGAGGCCTGTCGCTGGAAAGATGCTGGTCACGATTGCTGCCGACGTGCCGCCCGGTCTGTATGACGCGGCAGTGATCGGTCGATTTGGGGTCAGCAGTCCGCGCCGATTCGTGGTCGGGCGGTGGCCCGAGTTTCGCAAAACAGCGGCCATCGCTTCGGCGGAACAGGCGATGTCACTGCCGGTGGACGCGGTGGTCAACGCATCGGTCGATGCGAATGCGGCAGACTACTACTCCGTCGAGTGTCAGGCAGGCCAGCGGGTGCATGCCGAGATCTGGGCCGCCCGCGTTGACTCGCGGATCGATCCGTTGATCGAAGTCCGTGACCCTCAGGGCAACCTCGTTGATGTCGCTGCCGATGCCACCGATGGAGATCCTGCAGTCGACTTCACGCCGGTTGTGACTGGTCGGCATCTGATCCGCATTCATGATCGGTTTGCTCGCGGTGGTGGCGAGTACTTTTACCGACTGAGCCTCTCCACGGGGCCGGTGGTCGTAGCGGTGTTCCCTGCGGCTGCCGAGCCTGGTCAGACCTCGCAGATCACAGTGATTGGTCATGGGCTCGGCGGGGATGCGATGCCGATGCCTGGAGATGATGGCCGTGGCCTTGAGCAGGCACAGCTCGAGATCGATCCCAGCTCGATTGACTTTGATGCTGCCGTTGTGCCCGCTGGAAGGCTGCTTGCTCCACGTGACAGCGTTGCAGAGTTGGTGCCGCTGCGTGGCGGCGTCTTTGACCAGTTGCCGACGCCGCCGGCGGTGCTGCAGGTGGATCTCGATGTGATCGCAGAGGTCGAACCAAACGATGAGGAGAATCAGCCACAGCTGGTGACAACGCCGGCGGTTGTCGCCGGACGGTTTCATCCTCGCGGCGATCGCGATTGGTTTGCGTTCGAAGCGGATGCCGGACAGGCGATCTCGTTGGAACTGTTTTCACGGCGGCTGGGAAGCGAGACCGATGCTTCGCTGAAGGTCGAGCGTCTTGAGTTTGATGACGCAGGAAACGTCACGGCTCATGAGGTGGCCTTTGCCGATGACGGCCCACAGGAGTTTCAGGGTGTGGTCGTTGATCGCCCCACGCTCGACCCTGAGGTCACCTTCACGGCCGACGTGGCGGGCACGTACCGGGTGTTGGTGCGGGATCTTGCGGTCGACTCCGTGGCTCGCCCATCGGCGAGTTATGCCCTTGCGCTGCGGTCGCCTCAGCCTGACTTTGAACTCTTGGCGATGGTCGCCCGGCCTGACCGTGGTGATGCCAACAAGTTTCATGTTGCCAGCACCTCGATTCCCGCTGGCGGTACGGTTGCGGTCGACCTCCTGCTGCTTCGCGAGGATGGCTTCGACAAGGATGTGACGGTGACCGTGGAGAACCTGCCGGCAGGTGTGACGGCGGTCCCAGTGGTGATTCCCGGCCGAAGTCGCCGCGGCGTGGTGGTGCTCGAGGCGGCTGAGGATGCGACGCCGACTGAGCAGGAGGTGCGATTCGTGGGGCGGGCGATGCTCGGCGAGGCTGAGGTCGCTCGCGAGGCCCGCGCTGCGACGCTCCGCTGGAAGGCAAGTAATGCCAATGAGCCCAAGCTGGTACGACGCGCCGGAGCAGTCCGGGTGGCGGTGACCGTCGATGCTGCCCCCGTCGCCATCCGCCCCACAGAGGGCACCACCTGGGAGACGGCTCGCGGCGGAAAGCTGACGATCCCCATCGATGTGATCCGTCGCCCTGGTGTGAAAGGGCCGCTCTCGTTGACGCCGATCGGATATCCCGCAGAGATGAAGCTCCCAGATACTCTCAAGGTGCCTGAGGTCAAACTCGACGAACCTCAGCTCGCCGAAGGGGAAACGGTGCCACCCCCAGTCACGAGTCAGGTGGCTGTTGATATCGAGCCAGGTGTGCCGCCGGGCGTCTACACGGTCGCACTGCAAGGACTGGCGAAGTATGCCTTCGCCCGCAACCCTCAGGCGGCAGAGCGTGCAAAGGCAGACCTGGAACGAGTCACGGCAGCCACCGAGCAACGCAAGGCCTCTGTCGAGGCTTCCAAGGCTGCGCTCGCGGATGCCGAGAAGGTGGTCGCCGATGCTGCTGCAGCTGGCGGTGAGCCGCCTGTAGAGATGGTGGCCACACGTGACGCTGCGAAGCAGGCCGTGGCCGACGCCGAGGCCTCGTTGAAGGTCGCCGAGGAAGAGCGTGTTCGGCGGGAAAAGGTGGCCAACGACGCCGCTGCTGCCGCCGCTGCGAAGGACATCGATGTGCCGGTCGTACTGCCGCCGTTTACGGTGGTCGTTGCAGATGCGCCCGTGGTCATGACGACGGATACAGGCGGCGTGACCGTGCCGGTAGGGAGTGCTGGCGATCTGAAGATTGCTGTTGAACGCAAGTATGGTTTTGCTGGGCCCGTCACCATCGAGGCCGTGGCTGCGTCGCCGGTCGAAGGGCTCGGGCTTGCTGCTGCCACCGTGCCAGCCGAGGCCAGTGAAGGCGTGGTGGCCGTGACGACGACCGATGCCACTCCGCCCGGCACGCATACCGTGACGCTTAAAGGAAAACTGAGTTTCTTCGACAGGGAAGTCGCTTTTGAGCGGCAGGTGCCGCTGATCGTCTCCGCTCCCGCTCAGGAGCCTTCCCAGCAATGAGGTTTGCAGCTTTGACGATGCACACACGACGACAGCTTTTGCATGTCTTGCCTGCGGTGTCGGCTCTCGGTCGCAGGTCTGTGATGGTGGGGCGATCGGCCGCAGCACGGTGGAACTTGGCAGTGCTCTGGAGCCTGGTGGCGGTGCTGATGGGCGGTCTTGCCCGGCCGGCCTGTGCTGATGGCGAGGGGCTGAAGGTCGCGGTGATTGAGCGAGAGACACCGGTTCGATTTCAGGATGAGATCGTGCCGATGCTCTCTGCCAACTGTACGGCCTGCCACAACGAGAAGGTCACCGAAGGTGGGTTTTCGATGGACTCACTCGAACGGATTGTGGCTGGGGGAGATTCTGGGCCTGGTGTGGTTGCGGGCAATGCGGCAGAGAGCCTTTTGTTCCTGCGAGCGGCACATCAACTCGACGACGCCATGCCGCCGGAAGACAACGGCGTAGGAGCAGTGAACCTGACGCCGGAACAGCTTGGACTGTTACAGAAATGGATTGCGGAAGGCGCGAAAGCCGGGCCATTGGCGATGAAGCCGGTGGACTGGAAGCCGTTGCCGCCGGGCGTGGGCGGCGTGTTGGCGGTGGCGTTGTCGGCCGACGGACGAGTGACCGCGGCGGCGCGTGGCGGACGTGTGACACTGTTTGATACCCGTTCTGGCGCACCACTCCTGCCTACCGCTGACGCTCATACGCCTGGTTCGAGCCTGATCGATCCGACACTGGTGCTCGGTGATGGAAAGTCTGAGGGGCTTGCGCATGCTGACGTGGTCACGGCCATGGCTTTCTCCCCGGTGGAGGATCTCCTGGCAACAGGTTCCTTTCGGACGATCAAGCTCTGGGGGCGGCAGCCGCTGGAGAAGCTGGCGGACATCCCTGGCTCAGCCGGGAGTGTGCTGCTCTCAACCGGCGCTGGGGAAACGCAGGGCGGGGTTGCGTTTGGCCTTGCGGATGGGCGAATTGCCCTGGCAGACCTTACGGCGGCAGATATAGCTGCGACGCTTCGCATCCTCGGCACCCCGGGCCCAGCTGCGGTGGCCGGAGCACTCTCTGCGGACCAGTCGTTGTTGTACGTGGCGATGGCAGATCACAGTGTGACGGTTTACCGGCTGGCGGATGGCCAGGTGATGGGACGGCTTGTCCGACCGCATGCCATCAGCTCGCTGACGCTTGCGTTGGATGACACGCGGCTTATCACGGCTGAGGCCGACGGTGTTCTGCGTGTCTGGGAGCTCCCTCTGTTGCCGCCTGAGGAAACAACGGCGTCGGCAACCTTGAGCCGCGAGATTGCTGGGGCCGCGTTTCCTGTGACGGCGGTCGCTGAGCATCCCGCAGTCGTGGGGCAGCTGTTCGCCGGCTGTCAGGATGGTGTTGTTCGTCAGTGGAAACTCGATGACGGAGCCGTGGTGCGGGAGTTTACCCATGGTGGACCCGTGGCCGGCCTGGCTCTGAACGCCGACGGGAGTCGACTGGCAACGGTTGGCGGGGTGCCTGGAGTCAAGCTTTGGAATGTCGCCGATGGAGCGATGGTGACCCACACGCAGGGGGACTATCAGCTGGCGGATCAGCTGGCCTCGATCGATGCAGACCTGCGTGTGCTCGGCCAGGATGTGGAGCATGGCAAAGCACAGGTGACCGCTGCAGAAGAAGCCAAAAAGAAGGCCGCTGAAGAACTGACCTCGATGCAGGAAAAGCTGACGGCTGCGGAGAAGGACGCCGGCGAGAAGGCGACCGCAGCCATGACAGCCACCAAAGCTCGCGAAGAGGCCGAAAGCCTTGCGACCGCTGCGAGCGAGGCGGTACCTCTGGTCGAGGCGGCACTCACCGCGGCCAAGCAGGTGGTCGACGAAGCGACCACCGTTGCTGCGTCAGCTGCGGCGAGTCGAGCAAGTTTGGCGAAGGCCACCGAGGCAGCTGAAGCGCTCAAGCCACTCGATGCCGCTGTGGAGGCGGCCAACATGGCCAAGACGGCGGCGGAAGCGGCCGTGGCTGCCACGGAGACCCAACTCGCTGCGGCCAAAAAACAGGTAGAGGATACCGGCAAGGCGATTGAAGAGAAGAAAAAAGCAGAGACGGCTGCTGTGGATGCCTCAAAGGCGGCTGAAACAGCTCTCACATCCGCCAAGCGAGATCATGAGTTTGCCTCGACGCAGGTCACGAAGACCGAGGCCGCGGTACCTCAGAGGCAGGCCGAACTGGCTGCGGTCGAGAAGATGCGTTCGGAGACTGAGGCGGAGCGTGCAGGGGTCGATGAAACTCGGGCAGCGTCCTTGCGTCCCTTTGCCAGCGTCACGTTTGCGGGCGAAGGTGGTGGCGAGCGGCTGATCTGCCTCGATCCCACGGGCAGCCTTGTTGAGTGTGGTGGAGCAGATGGCCTGCCGCGACGGAGCCTGCCGGTGAGTGGAGATGCGACTTCACTGGCCGTTGATCAGGATGGACATGTCGTGGTCTGTGGCGGGCCGAGTGTGGCCACCGTCTGGCACGCCGGTGAGCGCTGGACGCTGCTGCGAACGATTGGTGGGGAGTTGCTGCCGCCAGCTATGGATGAGGCTCCAGACGGGCCGCCGATTGATGCCGTGCTGGCTCTGGCCTTCTCACCCGACGGAACGCTGTTAGCGTCGGGAAGCGGCCGGGCGAGTCGCGGAGGAGAAATCAAACTCTGGCAGGTTGCCGACGGCACGCTAACGCAGTCGATCGACCAGCCACACTCAGATACGGTCGTTTCGCTGGCGTTCTCCAGGGATGGCCGCTGGCTGGCCTCGGGCGGAACAGATCGGCTCGCCAAGATGCATGAGGTTGCCAGTGGATCGACCGTGCGGAGTTTTGAAGGGCACACCGGTCATGTGCTCGGAGTCTCCTGGCAGGCCAACGGCCGGCGTTTGGCAACGGCAGGTGCTGACAATGTGTTGAAGATCTGGGACGTGGAGTCGGGCGAGCAGCAACGCACGATCGGAGGCCTCGGTCGTGAAGTCACGGGCGTTCGCTTCATCGGGGAAGGCGACGAGCTCGCGGCAACCTCGGGAGATGCGACGGTGCGGGTTTTTAACGCGGCGTCCGGCGGAGAAGTGCGACGACTTCAGGGGGCCGGAGATTTCGTGCAGTCGGTGGCGATCTCCGGCACCACGCTTGCCGTGGGAAGCCAAGATGGGCGGATGCTGATTTGGGCCGTCGACAACCCACAGCCGCTGCACACACTCGAGCCCTCTCCCTCGCCGTAGTCACGCGACCTCGGTACGCTGCGGGTGAGCACAGTTCGGCGTGTGTCGCCGTGATGAAGTGCGTGCCCCGGCTGCCCAGAAGAGAACTGGACAGCTGAGCCGACTACACAAGTTCCGCGATCGGCTGTCTCTCAACGAGATACTGCGGCCGTCCGGTCATATCGATGATGGTTGTGTCGGCAGTCGACAGTCCCAGAGCATGGTAGAGCGTGGCGGTGATCTCCTGCATGTGCACGGGACGATCTGTCGCATGCTCTCCAAGTTTGTTTGTGGCTCCAATCACCTGGCCAGTCCGCAGACCGCCGCCAGCGAGCAGGGCGGTGCTCACCTGGGGCCAATGGTCGCGTCCCGCTTGGGCATTGATTTTTGGCGTACGGCCAAACTCACCCCAGACGACGACGGTCACGTCATCGATCATGCCTCGGACGGTAAGGTCGTCGAGCAGGGCGGAGAGGCACTGGTCGAGTTTGCCACCGTGATCTCGGACGAGATCGAAGTTCTTGCCATGGCTGTCCCAGCGGCCATAACTCAGACTCACAACCCGCACACCGGCCTCAATCAGCCGTCGGGCGATCAGCAGGTGGTCGTTGCAGGTTGGGGCGCCGTCATACTGGTACTGGTAGGGCTTGCCGTCACCGTATGCGGCTCGAACCTTCGGGTCTTCCTGCTCAAGGTCGAGGGCATCCAGCAGCCGGCTTCCCGTGAGCACGTCAAAAGCTCGCTGACCGAAGCTGTCCATCCCGCCGAGAATCCCTGAGGCATCCACATCGCGACGCAGCGTGTCAAGCTCGGACAACAGCTGGCGACGGTCCTGCAGCCGGTCGAGCGACATCGACTGGAGGGTCATGTTTTCGAGGTCGCGGCCCTCAGGCTTAAACGGAGCGAATGCAGGGCCGAGGAAGCCCGGTGTGCCAGAGTCTGACCAGGGACGGTGACCGGTGGGGGCGGCGAGGCCAACAAACGGTGGGACAGACGGGTCCACAGGCCCCTGGAGTCTCGACATGACGGCTCCCATCGACGGCCGGCCACCGATGGTTCGCAGGTTGCTCTCTGGCCAACCCGTCATGCACTGAAATGACGCATGGGCACCCTCGCAGCCGACCACCGATCGGATGACGGCGCAGCGATCCATCCGTTGGGCAAGCTGCGGGAAGACCTCGCAGATCTCAATCCCAGGAACATTGGTGGCAACTGGCCGAAACTCTCCTCGAATCTCACTCGGAGCATCTGGTTTGAGATCCCAGAGATCCTGGTGGGGAGGGCCGCCGCCGAGAAAGATGTTGATCAGCGACTTGTGGCGTTTGGAGTTCGGTTCGGGCGACGCTTCCGCCTGCCGCAGCACGCCTGCCAGCGAGAGACCGCCGATGCCAAAGGAGAGACCACCGATTGTGAGAAAGTCACGCCGGCTGCCCTGACAGAGGTTCTGCTTTCCGCCGAAGATCGAGAGCATTGTCTCCCTCCCTCATTACGCCCGATCACCACAGCGAGGTGACCGGCTTACCTCGAGGAATTATAGCCCGAAGGCGGCCTGAATGACGAATACAAACGACCGTTCGGGCTGGCGATCTGCCGCAATTCTGGCAGCTCAGAGGCTTGTGACCCTGCGGCGGAGCGACCAGCCGCCGGCGGCGAAGGTGATCCCGCTGGAAAGCAGGTTAATTCCGATGAAGATGCCCAGGAGCACCTCTTTTTCGGCCGGTTCACTGACCAGCAGCACAATCCCGAGGGCTGCCGTCACAAGGCCGTCGAACAGGAGCCAGCCGCGGGGAAACTCGCTGCCCACCAACGCCGTGGCAGAGAGTTTGGCGCTCGCTTCCATCAGAAGAATGATCGCCAGGAAGATGACAAGGGCACCTGCGGCCTCATGGGGCATCAGCAGCATGGCGACACCGAGCATCGTTGCCAGCACTCCTGAGACCAGCGTTAGCCAGAAGCCTCGCCAGGTAAACGTGCCCGCTGTCATGGCAACCTGAGAGACACCGCCGATGATCAGCGTGATGCCACAAAAGGCGGCGACGGCTGTGGCCGCCACCCAGGGAGCGGCGATCGAGACCAGTCCCAGAACGATCAAAACACCGCCGAGGCCCAGCGACCAGTTGGCCAGCCGGACGAGCATCGAAGGGGGAGATTCGTTGTCGTAGTCAGCGAGGGACATGGCGGACTCCACTTGGGAAAACAGGGTGGCTGGTGCGAGTGTAGGAGGACACGGTCGCAGTCCGCAAACGGCCCACGCCAGTTGGCAGTTTCGTTGACCGTTGCCTCACAGCCGTGCTAGTGTCGAGACAAGGAGAATCGAGGATGACACTGCACGCGCCGCCTGGACTATGGGCGGACTCTCGGCATCTACGGATGCTGTATGCCAGCGACGACTCAACGCAGAGTCTCGCAGGGCCGTGCCCTCGCCCGAAAACTGAGCCCGCGGGAGCCCGCCGTACTGAGGAGCCGGGTCACGCAGAGAAGCCTGGCTACGTTGGGGGGCCGGTTCTCGATGAAGCCGACGCCACCCCTCGTCCCGAAGTGCCCGCCACGGGTGACGGCGAGGCGACCGTGATCTCACAGCGGTCAGCGGATTCCAGCGGTGGCGGCACTCCCGAGGAGGCCCCGTCGTCAGAGGAACAACGCCCCTCTACTGCGGTCTCTGATGTTGGTCGCGCGTTGGCTGGCAAGCGACTGGGTGTCTACGAACTGGAAGAGTTTGTCGGCGGCGGTGGCATGGGAGCGGTGTTTCGCGGCCGTGACACCACGCTCGATCGGACGGTTGCCGTCAAAGTCCTGTTTCAGCATCGCACCAACGATGCGGAACTGCTGAGGCGATTCAAGAACGAAGCCCAGTCTGCCGCCCGGCTCGACCATGAGAATATCGGTCGGGTGTATGCGGTGGGCAGCGAGGAGGGCTGGCACTACATCGTCTTTGAGTTCATCGAGGGCGTGAACCTGCGGGATCTGGTTCATGAGAAAGGCCCTTTCGATGTCGCCCGAGCGATCACGATTACCTCGCAGCTTGCCGACGCCCTGGCGCATGCTGAAACCCGCAACGTCGTCCACCGCGACATCAAACCATCGAATGTGATCATCACGCCTGCTGGACGGGCGAGGCTGGTGGACATGGGGCTGGCCAGGCTGCATCAGATGACTGGTGACCGTGACCTGACTGTCAGCGGTATGACACTCGGTACCTTTGACTACATATCTCCAGAGCAGGCACGCGACCCGCGGCTTGCTGATGTGCGAAGCGACCTCTACTCCCTCGGCTGTACGGTCTACTACATGCTGATTGGCCGTCCGCCATTTGCTGAGGGCACGATGGTGCAGAAACTGCTGCAGCATCAGCAGCAGCAGGCGACGCCAGTCGATCGGCTACGGCCTGACGTTCCTCGAGAACTCGCTCAGGTCATCGAACGCCTGATGGAGAAAGATCCCGCGGACCGCTACCAGCATCCGACTGAGCTCGTTGAAGCGCTCGAACAGGTGGCAGCAGCTCGCGGGATTGAACTGCCGCTTGCCACGGGGAGTGTGACGCCGCGTACCAGCCGCCGGCAGTTGCGGATCACGGATCACCTTCCCTGGCTGGTTCCCCTGGTAGGTTTTGCAGCGATCGTGGCAGCGCTCTGGTTTTCCGCTGGACGCGACCAGCTGGATCGGATGGCAGGCGTGCCTGCGGTGTCGATGACCCAGGATGGAGATGATGCTGCAAACACGAGTGTTCGTCACCGCGTGGTGGATGCACCTGATCTGCAGGCTGACGGCTGGACGGAACATGTTTCTCTGGCCGATGCCGTCGCTGCGGCCTCCGATGGAGAGGTGATCGAGCTCGCTTTTTCAGATGTCCGCGACGAACCGCCGATTAGCGTCGAAGGCAAGCGGCTCACGATCCGTGCTGCAGCTGGGGCGAATCCTGAGGTGAGGTTCAGCGGCTTTACAACCGAGTCGACAAGTCGCGAGCGAGCTGGCTTCGTGCTCGATCAGGCAGCCCTCAGGCTGGAAAATCTGACGCTGACCCTTGCCGTTGCTTCGGAGTCGGTTGAGCCAGATGCCAGACTCTTCCTGCTGCGGGGTGGCAGCACGCTCGACATGCAGACCTGTCGCATCAGTCTGAAGGGGCTGGCCGCGCCGCTCGTAGAGTCTCGTCGTCCACGGTGTATTGAGGTCGTGGCGACCGATGTGGCAGCTGTGCCGTCGGGCACGGACGGTGCCACGTCGACGTTGGCAGCGGAGGCTCTCGGAGGGATGCTTGAGGCAAGCAGGATTGAGTGCAATGACACGAACGTTCGCGGAAACATGACGTTTCTGGAGATCGTTGGCGAGGGCCGTGTTGACCTTGTCTGGTCGGGGGGCACGTTGGCGACCGACGGCCGCTGCCTGGTCATCGAGGGGGCTGGCCGCGAGTCGGAGTTGGGCACACTGCTCAATGCCACGTTGCGTCAGGCGGTGTTTGCGTGCCGTGAGGGGTTTGCCTGTCTCCTCGACTCGCCAGCGAAGCCGACTGAGCCACGCCTGGATGTGACGGCGACTGGCTGCCGCTTTCTCACACCGGAAGGTGTGCCATTGATCGAGCAGTCAGGTATCGAAGACCCCGAGGTGTACCGAGGCCGGGTCCGTTGGGCTGATTCCGCGAGCCGATATGAAGGGAGTTCGCTGTTTCGAAGGATCGATGGAGCTGCGGAAAGCGTCGAGATCGACTTCCCGTCGCTCGCCCAGCCAATGCAGTTTCTCCCGCAGTATGATCGCTGGCCGAGCGATTCATTCTCTGAGGACGACATCCCACAGCCCGAGAGTCCATCAGCATCGTCCTGATTGAGACCGGCATCGCCCATCAGACCGGAGAAGTGGGGCGGAATGAGCCCCAAAGAGGCGTTTTGAGGGCCGAAAACGACCGGTTCTTTCTTGACACGGCCTCATGACTCGATTCTCCTTATGACGAAGAGATGTGGGCGTCGTAGGCCCGCCGCGTGCCGGATCAAAAGACCGACCCGGTGAGCGCACAACTTCTCCAGGAGAGCATCACAGATGTTGCACGGTATGCAGTCCAAGGGTTCGGTTCGTTCACGTCGCGTTGTGACGTTGGTTGCTGGCATCGCAGTGGCAGTTGTGGCCACGACTGCCGCACGTCCTGCTTTCGCGATCAAGCAGTTCTTTGACGAGTTCAAGGAGATGTACGTTAACGCAGAAGGCAGCGACGCGGAAAAGGCCCTAGCTGAGGCGGTTGAGACTGCGAAGTGCAATGTCTGCCACTACGGCAAGAGCAAGAAGAATCGCAATGCGTACGGCGAGGCCCTTTCGGACCTCCTCGATAAGAAGGAAGACAAGGAAAACGTCGAAAAGATCCGTGCGAGCCTTGAGAAAGTTGCTGGCATGGAAGGCCCTGATGGCAAGACATTCGCGGCTCGGCTGAAGGCTGGCATGCTGCCTGCCGACGCACCTGAGGGCGAATGATCGCTCACGGCGTCTCTGACGATGTCACCTCGTGACACACATCACCAGCGGCCTCGAGAATGATTTTCTCGAGGCCGCTGCTGTTTTGTATGGCGGCCACGTCTTCGGGAGCTGCAAACAGCCGGACCTGTTTGACGAGGTCGTCAAACTGCTCGTGCGCGAGGGCGCGGACGACCGGAGAGAGCGACTCCAGGCTCCGCCAGGGTGTCTTCGCGCGGGAGGGCATTCGCACATCCAGGCGAAACTCAACCTCGCGAGACGCCGGCGGGGCATCGAGCAACAGACTGGCTGCTTGGATGGGGCGGCCAAGATGGGCGGAGAGCCGCTCTGCGAGCCTCTCAGCGATGCTGACCAGTTCTGCATAGGGACGCCCAGCAACGGCTGCATGCAGTTCCGGATGCTCGCGGGACGCAAAGCTGGCCACCCGCTTGACCAGGCGACGACGGGTGCCAAACAGGCCCTCCGCCAGCGGAGCAGCAGGCGTGTCGACCGCTACTTCCCGAATCCATCGTACAAACGAGGCATCATCAAACCGCACAAGTCTGGTCGGGTCGACCCGATCGCGGAGCGTCCAGACCGCGCGTTGCAGCATTGCAGTGGCTGCCCGAACAGAGTGGTGCCAGTAGACCTCACTGAACATCACATACCGGGCAAAGACCATCAGTTCAGCAGCGGTGACACCTTTGGAGGTGATGGCGAGCGAGGTCCCATCGGAGGCCACGCAGAGGCTCGCGAGGAGGCGTTCTTCATCAAAATGACGGCCGTAGGGAACGCCGGCGTGCAGGCTATCGCGGGCAAGATAGTCCATCTTGTCGACATCGACAGGGCCGGAGAGGAGGGAGGCGAGCAGTCGGCCTGCAGGGTCGTCCGCAGTGCCCTCGACCAGCGAAGCAACCCGTTCGGGGGCAACGCCCCAGTCGTTGCGGAGCACGTCACCAAGTTCACTACCAAGGAGAATGTTTCGCAGGAACGACTCATGCCTGGGGAATGCTGCCAGATGCATGTCTTCGATCGGGTGGCAGAACGGCCAGTGGCCAACGTCGTGCAGGAGTGCAGCAGCCAGAAAGGCCGAGGCGTCGTCGGTCGAGACGTGCTGCGTGAATGCCTCATCAGCTCGCAGTCGGTCAACAAACGCGACTGCCAGACGAAACACACCGAGAGAGTGTTCAAAGCGACTGTGGATCGCACCTGGGTAGACGAGTGCTACCAGGCCAAGTTGTCCTACGTGGGCAAGCCGCCGCATCTCGGCGGTGTCGATTGCTGCCTGTAGGCGAGGCGTCAGTGGCAGGGAAATGCCGGGTGGAATCCGCAGCGTGGAGCGGTTGCGGGCTGGCTCCAGTTCAGGCACATGGATGGGCATCGAAAGCTACGCGAGGTGGAAGAGGATCACAGGGGCGGCAGGCCGGCAATCCACCGCAGCGTGACTGTGACCAGAACATAGAGCGAGAAGTGAGCGGTCGCGGTCCCCCAGTCGAGTTCCAGGCTGACCAAAGCGGCCAGCCCGCCAATCCCGAAGAAGATGGGGCCGATGAACAGCCACTGCCACATTTCCTGGGTCGACTCCGGTGGCAAAAAGGCATGGGCTCCCCAGAGTCCTGCGTAGATCAGGGAGCAGATCAACGTTCGCAGCAGCAGTCCGCGGCCTCGGTACGGTTCCAGGTCTCGATTGCGAACCACGGCGTAGCCGATCAGGACGCAGGGGATCGCCACTACAAAGGCGGTTGTACCCAGCAGCCAGGCTGGGGCGTTTCCCGGTCCGTAGACCATGCGGGCTGCAACAGCCGCCGCCAGCGAGCCAAGGCCAAGCCCTCCAGCAAGCAGCAGCGAACCGGTCGACACAGGCTTGTCCCGTTTCGGGATCGGCTTGGTGGGAAACTGACCGGTTGCCGATGTGGCCGTGGGCGCGTCTGGCTCATGAACCTTGATGGCATCGGGCTGGGGAACCGTGAGCGGTTTTTTGCACTTCGGACACGGCCCTGTCTGTCCTGCAAACTTGTCGCTCACAGAAAAACGGGTTTTGCAGGAGGGGCACGTGACGGAAATGGCCATCAGAGACTCATTCAGGGCAACTGCTGGGGGGGAATCCGACTGTCGGCTCACCGCGCCCCGACCGCAGTGTCGAAGCACGATCGTCAGTCGTCAAGCCGGGGACCAGCAGCGACACCAGCGTGAGGGATCGCCTACACTGGGAATAAGGAGAGCATGGAGATGAGTGATTTTCCGACGACACTGGCAAGCGACGGTCCGCAAGCGGTCGCTCCCAAGGGGATGCACCGACCGCAGCCGATCATCTTCACCTGTCCAAACGGTCATCGAATTGTTGTGGATGCCGCGCTTGCTGGGAAAAAAGGCCGCTGCAAGGAGTGCAAGGAGATCGTCACGATCCCTTCTCCCGCCCCCGTTTCGCCGCAGAGGGGAGCTCAGGCTGGGCAGCCGAAGCCGGCGGCGATGCCTCAGCAGACGGTGGTTGAGAAGTCGGATACGCCGCAAGCGGCCGTTACAGGACCTGAGGACGGCTCCCGCGCCCTGCATCGCGAGCCAACGGATGGGCCGTCACTGATCATCAATGAGCCCGCTCCGCCGCATCGCCAGTCGCCGGCAGGTCCAGCGAAGACGGTGATCGGTCCGCCGTTGCTCGAGGGGGAGTCGTCCCTGCTTGGCCCATCGATCGATCCCAACGAGGTTCAGATCAACTTCGGCAATGACGTGCTCCCGGCTGGCCAGCCTCCGCAGATGGAGAGGGCCGAAGGCGAGCCGGAACTTCTCAACGATGGTGAGGGTGTTGCCGTCACGCTTGTAAACCCGACTGCTCGTCTGATGGAGCGGCTGTGGTATGAACGACGGCACGGTGGGGTGATCGAGGTGCATCTGACGGGCGCCGTGAGCCCGATCCTGCCGACCTACTTCTATCCTGGGTGGTCAGATGGCTCCCATGGGCTCTTTGCCAGCCTCGCTGCTGACGGCACTGTGACCCTCACGGCGGTGGCGTGGGAGTCCGTGCAGAAGATCGTGGTGCGGCATGTCGATTCGATCCCGCCAGACTTCCTCGATATCGGCCTCGACGAATAGGCAGTGCCGAAGGCCAGGCAATGCCGAAGACCAGGCAGTGCCTAGGCGTCTTCGTCGAGGTCATCCTCGGTAATCATGCTGAACCGCTCGCGGTTGAGCGTCTCGAGCGCCATCTCCGTGTTGTCGACCATCAGGGCGACCGCAGGCCTGCCTCGAGGGTGGACCAGGATCGGGTAGGCCTGGATGATGTTGACCTCCGCCTGCAGCAGAGCGGTGCAGACGCGGACCAGGGGTTGCGGCACATCGGGGAGTTCAACACCGATCAGATCGCTCTCGATCAGTTTCAGCCCGGAGCGTTCGAGTATTTCACGGCCCTGCTCGGGATGGCTCAACAGGAATCGCACAAAGGCGCACTCACCCGCGTCGCTGATAGAGAGGGCGACAATTCGCACGCGTGATCCGTCAAACCGGCGGACCACTTCCAGCAGCTGTCCAACCCGATTCTCAAGGAATACGGTGAACTGCCGGAGTGCCGGCCAGGAACGGCCGCGGCTCGTTGCGTATCCGAGGCCTGCGCCTTCGCCCGAATCACCGACGCTCACGCCGTCTCCATCCTTTCTGCTGGCGTTGCCAGCGGGTGCTGTGTTGTGGTGGCCAGATCGACCAATCGACCGCAAGGGCCGGTTTGCGATAGCCTCGGTGAAAGATACGGCCCAGAGACTCAGCCGGTCAACGCGACGAACTGGCGGTTCAGCCAGCGTCGCCCGCAACGTGGACTGCGAGCGAGTGCGAACTCTGGCTGGTGAGTTCTTCAGACGAAAGGCAACGCATGAGCGAACTGGTGCATGAGGTTGAGGTGCGGGTGCGGTATCAGGAGACAGATGGGCAACGTCGAGTGCACCACGCCAACTACCTGACTTGGTTTGAAATCGGCCGCACGGAGTTTCTGCGATCGCGTGGCTACACCTACCGAGCGTTCGAGGAGGCCGGCCTGTTCATGGTCGTCTCTGACGCGACCGTGAAGTATCGGGCACCGGCTGAGTACGACGACCTGTTAACGGTTCGCACTCGTGTGGAAAGGGTCGGCTCGGCCCACATCAAGCATGCCTACGAAGTGATTCGCGGCACGCAGATCTTGGCGACGGGCGAGACCACCGTTGTCTGCGTGGATGAAGAAGGCAAGATTCGCCGGCTCCCCGAATGGATCAAGTAAGCCAGACGACGAGCGTTGTGGAACGGGCTGCTGGCAACGACCTGCCCCCCCTTAAATGTCGCCACTTTCAGAGAGAGAATTTCTTGCGGTGCAAACCAAGGGAGTGCAAGAGATGCCACGAGGGAAGAAGTTCACGGCGGAGCAGATCATCGGGAAGCTCCGCAAGGCCGAAACTGG
>JADHNY010000162.1 GCA_016779265.1 Pirellulales bacterium
CGTTCTCAGGCTTGAAGAGCGGTGTGATGGATCTTTTCAAATGCTGGCAGGAGTGCCTACTACTCGCCGAGTGTCGGTGATACGGCAATACGACTGAGAGCCTGACGAGATGCCGGATGTTTCGTCACATCGGCTGTCACATCAGCTGGGAGATGCGGCCTGGGACACCGTGGATCAGCGATGCGGCGGGAGCGGCGTGGAGACAGCAGGAGTTGGCGGTGATCTTGCTGCCAGCACCGACGGTGATCCGAGGGGCGACGGACGCATGCAGTCCAAGAAAGGTGTCGGGCCCTATTTCACTGGAGCCGCCGAGAGTGGCGTAGGGTGAGAGCACAGCGAAGTCGCCAGCGTGGCAGTCGTGGGCAAGCGACGCATGGTAGTTGACGAGCACGCACGCTCCGAGCACCGCGGCATCGCTGATCACCGCATGCGGGCAGATGATGCTCCCCCGGCCGAGTGTGGCAGTCGGCACAACCGTGGCAGTTGGATGCACAAGCGTGAGAAAGTGTCCCCCACGAGAGGCGAGGTCTTCAGCCACCTCGCGACGGGTGCCAGGCACACCGATCGCAAGCAGCAGGGCGTCACCAGGCTCAGGTGTGAAGGCGGCCGGATCAGCAAGCACAGGCAGCTCGCAGGCGTGCCCTTGGAGAATCTCAGCGTCCGCCGACAGAAACCCCGTCAGCCGATCCTGCCACTGGGGCCACGTATCTCTCGCCCAGGCAAGCACCTCTCGACCAAACCCACCGCCACCAACAATCAGGATGCGGCTCGGCTCAGCAGATCCAGGAAACGCGGGCACAGACATCTCGGCATCACTCCCGCGTGGCGTCGGCCGGGTCGTCAAGCAGCGGATTGAACGCCTGGCTGACCGGCTGTCGTGGGGCCGTTTCGGGAGGCGTTGCACCTGCGGGCTGCCCAGCCGGGGCATCGGCTGTTGCCGCAGGAACGCTGCCAGCTGGAGGTGCAGCAGCGGCCTGCCCTCCACCCGCACCACGCATGCCTGCTGCAGGACCCGCCCCCGCCTGCATCTGCATCACCGGTCGCTGCGTCGGGTCGGCATCGTCAGCGTCGGGCATGGTGCCAGTATCGATGAGCATGTAGCCCGCCCAGAAAAACGGATGCTGTGTGTCCTCAAGCACCGAGTTGCCGACGAGCTTCACACGCGGCTCGTAGGAGAGGTGCAACGGTTCGGGGCAGACAAGATCGACGGCCCGCTGCCAGCTCTCGGCTGGTGAGACGCCGCGTTCACCTGGTCCCACGCAGTCCCTCACAAACTCGCGGACCAGCTCCGCTGATGAGTAGCCACCTGTTCGCCAGCGGCTGATCAATGCGGTGCGGGCACCGGCAGCCAGGGCCGACATCGATGCCTCGAAGAGTTCGTCACCAGGGGTGGGAGGGAGTTTGTTGGGAGTGTTGACCGCGGCGGCGGCTGACTGGAAGCCGGAGAGCACCACAAGCCCAGGCCGCTTTCTTGGAGGCGCAAGCCATTCATCAAACCCCATGCCTCGCTTCGAGCCTTCGGAGGGAATCATGGCCGCGCCCAGTGCGGTCGTGGCCGGTGGCAGCTCATCGAGGATCACGAGCGTATCAACGAGTGACGCAGGCAGCGGCAACGGCACAGCGTCACGGCCTACAGATGCGGTGAGCAGCACCGCCTTCTCCATCGCGGCGGTGATCTCACCTGCGGCGGCGGCAACGGTCTCTGGCTCATCGCCCCGATAGAGATGTCCAGCATGCACGCCGAACACGCCTTCACGCCGCAGCGGCGGTCCTTGTTCGACAGCCAGGCTGCGAGTCGGGGCATACCGCACGCGACAGACATCCCGCAGCAGCGGCCGCTGATCAGCGTCTGCACCACCGTCGCCTATGCGTCGCTCATTCGCAGCCACGTTGCTCCCCACCGGCAGCAGCTCAAAGGGCACGTACCAGAGCAGTCCATCCGGCACGATCACAAGCTCTTCCACGTCTCGGCTTAGATCGATCCGCGCATTGGCAAACAGGACTCGCTCAAGCCTCGCAGCTGCGTCGCGATAGGACGATTCGAGGAAGCGGTCTGTGCCGATCACGTTGTTGAAGTCGTAGACCGCCATGCCCCGCATCAGATCGGTGACGGCGGAGGTCAGACCGGAAAAGTCCGTGATCTGCCAGGTGGTCAGCCGCTCATGCCCCTCGAGCGATCCAGCCAGGCCACCTGGATTCTGATGGAACGAAAGGATCAGCGTGCCGGGGCGGAGCCGGTTGCGAACTTCCTGCACGTCGTAGAGCGGCGGGAAAGCGAGCGGCGTGTCGTCGCGGCCTGCGGAGATTGTGGCAATCGCCTGTGACTGGAGCTGCGAGAGGCGGGCGTAGTTCTGCCAGTCATCGGTGTCACCAGGCAGCGGCTGTGAATCGCCACCGGCCACCTGACCGACCATGCCACCCATCGCCGTGGAGAGAGGAGCTCGGGCAAGCAGGGTTTCATCCATCAGCCGAGCAAGGTCTGGCAGCCGAGCGAGCAACGCCGCACGACGCGGCGCGTCATCCGCAGGCAGCACGGCAGGATCGAGCTCCAAGAGACGACGGATTGCCAGCTGCCGCCCACCGAGAAACTGGGTCGAAAGCCAGTGGGCCCGCTTGCCCGCCTCCGACGCTTCCAGGGCTTCTTCATCGCTTCGCCGTGCCGCCACCCCAAACCAGGTCGCAAACGCATTGGGCTTGGGCGTGGCCAGGAACGCCAGCGTGCCGAGCGGATCGACGGCGTAGTCGGAGGCGGTGGGATCAGCGAGGAGTTTCTCAAAGAGCAGGTCGGCCTGCCGGTCAGAGAGCAGGTTCGATCCTTCGCTGACAATCCCCATCGTGCGGCTGATCTGGAGCAGTCGCGGGCAGTGCGAACGGACGAGTTCCACCGCTCGCTGCAGCTCGGTATCACCCTTCGTAACACGGCCGTCGGCGTAGGCGGCGAGTGCTTCGGCATACGCCGCTTGAGCTCCCAGAAAACCTTGGCCGAGATCGCCACGCACAATCCGTGGGTCGATGTCACGCAGCGAGGCGAGGGCCCGCCGTGAATCCCCGCTGAGGGCATACATCTCCGCCTGCATCACCAGCAGACGAGCCTGTAGGGCGGGGAGTTTGCGGCCGGCCCAGTCGATTGCCAGCGGGATGCCAGCCGGCACCCCCTGCCCACCAGACGCCAGATGCGCAGTAACCGCCCAGCGGAAGGCCTCTTCGAGTGCTCGGATGTCTTGAAAATGTGCCGCTGAGATCGTGGCTTCGCTAAAGAAGGCTGCGGCTGAGGCCGGGTCTTCGCTTGCCAGCGCGATCCGCCCAAGCACCAGCAGGCCCCAGCAGGTGAGTGGATGATCAAACTGGTTGTCGGCGAGCAGGCCACGCTTGAGAATCGGCACGGCCTGATCGGAGCGACCCTGGGCCCAGTTGGCAGTGCCCAGCGCGATGTCGATCCACGACTGCGAGTAGTGGTTCTGCGGGGCAGGCCGGTTGGCCAGTGCCCGCTTGGCATTCTCGAGGACAGGCCCGACGTCGGAGAGGTCACCGAGAATCGAGTGACGGCGGTAGAGGGCGAGCACCGTCGACTTCATGATCTCCTGCGGTCGGATCGGATAGTCGACAGGGGCCGCGAGCACGCCACCTTTCTCAAGCACCTCTTTGGTGTCGGTGGTTCCCTGCCGGATCGTGGCGGTTGACGGCAGCTGTGCGGGAGGCACGTTGCGGTTGCTCTGTGCCCAAGGTGTGTCGATCGGCCGCGGCATCGGCTTGAGTGGCTGCGAAGAGAACCGCACGGAGAGCAGCCAGTCGCCATGGTCTGCCGAGAGCAGCAGGGCTTCGTTGTAGGCGGCGACCGCTTCGGTGTAGCGGCCTAGCTCGTAAAGACACTCACCGAGCATGGCGCTGGTGGCGATGGAGTCGATCCAGCGTTTTGAGCCTGAGCGGATGCCCCCCCGGTTTTCCTTGGCGGCGAGATCAAGGCCCGTGGAGAGGTTGCCTTCAGCGAGCGCCGCAAGGACGACGTCATAGCCCTGACGAGGCACGCGGGTGCCTCCGCCTGGCGATCCGAGCCCAGGTGGGAGGACGGCCTGGCCGCGGGCATCCGCAGCGAATCCGCTTGCCAGGAGAACCAGCAGGAGGCCTGCGGCGGTTCGCAGCAGAGAGCCCTCTCGCACGATCCAGCTCTTTGGCATCAGCCTGCCCTGTGGCCCACCTGCTGCTGCGATTGTTCGCCCCGGAAGAAGCTCCGCCATGAACCTTCCCATACCGGCTCCCTGTCTGTGTCACAGACGCTCTGCCACGGCAGCTTCATCCATGAAGCCCCACACGCTGGCCAATCGACGCCCGCCGACAGCCCAACTTCCGCTAAGCCTAGCAGGAGGGCCCACCCCAGAGCGATGCGAGCACCCCACCGCTGACCGCTGAAGTTTCGGAGGTCTGGGTGGTCTGCGGCGAGTTGTGGTGGTGTTTCCTGAATCGATCGTGCGGATTGTTCAAGCCGTAGCGGTCGCGCGGCCGATACCTCGCAGCAGGTTCCGAGATGGTTTCGGACTGGGCTGCCAGCATGGCTCCCCGCCGAACGCCGTGTGCAGCTCGGATACCCCGAACAAGTCCGGCACGAACCCAGCGAGACCACTGCCATGACCCGCCTTGCCACACAAAACGGAAGCCTTGCCCGGGCCAGTCGCACGGCCCTGCTTTTGGCGGTGGGATGCGGAGGCCTGGCCCTCACCGGCTGCCAGGTTGATGTGGGAGGGCAGACCCTGCCAAGCCCCTACTACCTGCAGGACGACATCCAGTACTTCCCAGCTGGCCCTGAGTTCAAGCTCGCCAAGGAAGCTGCGGCGCTCAAGGCCTACTCCGATGAAGTTGGCGATGGCGAAACGTATGGCGAGCCCTGCGTCGACTGCCGCTAACGCGGGCTGGCGAATCTGAAGCTGGTGCATTTCTTCGGCCGCGGCTGTGCGGCCGCGCAGGCCCGGGAGGCTCTCGGTGGGCTTTCGGCCCACGGGGCTTCACCGCGGTTTTGCCTGTTTCTCGGCGTTTCTGCCGGTTGTAACGACTGACGCGGTTGTGTTGGTTGCATTTCCTGGGTGGCCGACTAAACTCCTCGCCTGTGGGTTGTGAGCCCAAAACAGCCATGAGATGATTGTTGGCTGTGGGTTTTCAGCCCTTTTGTGTGGGCGTCGCCGGGGTTGCTCAGTGCGGGCACGGCGACGTGAGGCCACGAAGGGCTTGGCAAACGTGACGTGCGCGGATGACCGCAACGGCGGACCTTTTGATCGGGGAGTTTGTGAGGACGCTCGACGAGCGTCACCGGCTCGCAATCCCTCCCGAGCTCGCCGATCCGCTCACAGCCACCGGCTCCGACTGTGTTTTGGCCAAGGAGCGGGCAGGCTGCCTGTCGCTGTGGCCAGCAGAGGTCTGGCAGCCGCAGATCGACGCCCAGGTCGAGGTGATGAAGAGCAAGCTCAAGGCTGGGCTGCTCACGCAGCGAGTTGGCCAGCTCCAGGAGCTTGGTCGACTGCTCTCCACGAGGCACAAGAGCGTGACGCTTGCCGGTCGTGGTCGGCTTGTGATCCCCGAAGGCTTTCGCGAGTTTCTCGGTGTCGAGCCGGGAAGCGAGCTGGTGATCGTGGGTGCGGCCGTCTGCGTGGAACTCTGGCTGCCATCGGCCTGGCAGGCCTTCATCGCAGCGGAGATGCCGGAGTTCCGACGGCGGATCGACGAGATGACCGCCTAACGCACGGCCGCGACTCGTCGATGCAGCCGGTGCTCCTGCGTGTCGTACACGGAGCCGCTGCTGCTGGCCTCCGCTCCTCTGGCGACGTTCTGCCGCACGTGGTTTCTCTCCAGCCAACTCTCCAGACACTGCTGGGCACGCTGCCCGGCGACACAGTTAGCCATGCCCGGGTGAGACGAAAGCGACAACAGCCTGTCGGCCTCATCTCCCTCAGGATGCGCGATTGCCACGGATCGGGCCCCAAACGCACGGAAGCGACTCTGGGACCTCAGCCGGGCATGGCTCTTTCTTAATGGGTGCGTCTCGCAGCGGCTTCGGTCACGGATGATCGTTGCCGTTTGCGGACGCATCTCCATGCGGCTGCTCGCAACGGGCCGCCTGCTCCTCCGATTCGATCTGCACCGTGGTGTGCAGAATCTGATGGGTGTGGTGGAGCACTTCGTTGGCTTCGTCGAGAACGGTTGCGGCGGTTGCGGCATCGCTGATCGTGAGATGGGCGGTGGCAGTCGTCTGCGAGGTGCTGGCACTCCAGACATGCACGTCGTGCACCTCCACAACCCCGTCGATCGCTGTGAGGTCGGCGGTGATCGCCTGCAGATCTACTCCGCGTGGCACGGCATCCATCGCGAGTTCTAGGCTCTCGCGAAGCAGGTCCCAGGTGCCATAGGCAATCAACAGCGATATCAGCACGCTGACTGCCGGATCGATCCAGTTCCAGCCCGTGGCCCCAATCGCAATCCCCGCGATCACCACGCCCACGGAGACGGCGGCGTCGGCCGCCATGTGCAAAAACGCACCTCGCACGTTGGCGTCGTCTTTTCGACCAGCCGCGAGCCAGACCGCGGTCAGCGTGTTGATCCCCACGCCGATCGCCGCCACCACGATCATCGTCATGCCCTGCACAGGCGAGGGCTCAAAGATGCGGTGCACCGCCTCCCAGAGAATCACGCCACAGGCCACCAGCAGCAGAGCAGCGTTGGTGAAGGCCGCAAAGATCGTCGAGCGACCAAACCCCCAGGTGAACCTCTGCGAAGGCGGCCGCCGGGCAAGCACAAGGGCTCCCCAGGCAAGCAGCAGGCCGAGCACGTCGCCAGCGTTGTGGCCCGCATCGGAGATCAGCGCGAGCGACCCAGACGCCACCCCAAACCCCAACTCCACCACCACAAACACCACATTGAGCACCACCCCCACGCCCATCGCCCGATCCATCTGCCGCGGTGCCGC
>JADHNY010000163.1 GCA_016779265.1 Pirellulales bacterium
TCGCTGAGGGCGTGTGAAGTGACTTCAGCTGGCCATGTGGGGTCGAGTAATGGCGGCGTCGAGCGACGAGGTGGAGGGGTCGGTGGATGCTCGCGGAGCGTTCGAGTTTTTCGCCACTTCGGTGGGCAGAGAACTTCCGCACTGGTCCCTGGCGAAAAAGTCGAGCGACGCGACATCTGCCGCCCCGGAGCCGGCATCCCCGTGCTGGTTAGCTCGAGGCGCTGCGGTACTTGTTGATGGCTGCTTGGAAGGTGAGACGCGAGAGGCCGAGCATGATGGCGGCCGCGACGACGGCGGCGATGATCAGCCGGATGTCGCCGCTGCTGACTGGGAGGGCGAGGGTGTGCGCGGGCACGTTGACGACGAGGAGGATCGGCAGCACGAAAGTACAGACCATTCGCAGTGGTGTGCCCCAGGGGCCGGAATAGATCTCGGCTGGGTATCGGGAGAAGTTGGTGATGTAGAACCAAAAGTCATAGAGGCTCTGGTTGCGTCCCATCAGGATGGTGGCGGCGGCCAGCATCACGATGAAGCCGTAGAGGATGGCGACGCCACAGAGCACGAGGACTGGGTAGAGCAGCCAGGCGATCAGCGAAGGGGCTGTGGTGAGTTTGGAGACGCCCCAGAGTACGAGGGCGACGCCTACGAGGCCGTTGGCGAATGCGGAAAACTTGACGCGGTGCATCGAGAGTAGGAACTGCGCGTCGACGGGCTTCACGAGCGTGGTATCGAGGCCGCCGGTACGCACCATTTCGGCAAACTCTTCGGCGCTCGGCATGAAGAAGGCCTGCACAATCGCGTTGATGATCAGGCCAGTGCCGAGAAATACGAAGAACGGTGGCTTTGTCCAGCCGCTGCCTTGGCCGATCTCGGGGGTGTAGGAGAAGACCAGCAGGTAGAAGGCGAGGTTCATCGCCATCCAGCCGAGGCTGGTGACACACTCAAGAATGAAGTTCAGTCGAAACGTCATGTCGCGCACTAGGCTGGCCGCGACGAAGGTTCCGAAGATCTGAAGGTAGCGAAGCACGAGGCGATGCAGACGTCGTAGGTCAGCCTCCGTAGGCGCTGTAGCGGCGCGTGCCGCGGAGGAATGCGATGCGGCAGGCGACAGCCGCGACAACCACCCAAACAGCTTCAATGATCAGCCCGTAGGCGAGTTCCGCGCCCTGGATCTTGCCAAGCCACACCGCACACGGGAAGTATGCCGTGTACTGGAATGGGAGCAGCTGCACGAGGTCGCCGAGGGTGTAGGCAGAGCCGGCCAGGCTGATCGAGTCGAGCATGTCGAGCGGAAACATGTGCCCTGAGAGCAGATACTGCGCGAGCATGTAGACAAAGATCAGGCTGGAGACTTCCAGAACCCAAAAGCCGAGCATGCCGAGGGTGGCTTCGAGAAAAAAGCCGAGCAGAAACGACATCACCAGCGTCGCGAGAAACGCCACGATCACGGGAATCTCTGGCATCGGAGGGAAAAAGCTCCGGCAGAGGAAAAACATCAGCCCGAAGGGCGTGGCGGCGATCGCGAAGTAGACCAGCTTGTGGGCCACGCGTGCGGCCATCAGAAAGCCGACATAGTCGACTGGCTGGACGAGATACTTCTTTACCGATCCGTCACGCACGCTGCGAGCGATTCCTCCGGCGAGGCCAGGCATGCTGGAAAACGAGCGGGCCATCATCGTCAGCAGGTAGTAGGCCACGAAATCGTTGCGTGAATAGCCTGCGATCGTGCCCGTTCCTGCAGCGGAAAAGACGGCCGTCCAAAGGAAGATCTGGGTCACGATCGGCAGGAAGCGAAACAGCGTGCCGACGAAGAAGTCGCCACGGTGGGCCAGCCGGTCGGCGACGCTGATGGAGAGCATCGTCGTCCAGCCATGCCAGCTGGGAAACAGCTGGTGCCTGGTGTAGGAACCCGCGCCGCTCATGACCGGGCCTCATGAGCAGCCGTCTCGGCATCGTTGGAGTCGCGGCCCGCACGGAACAGGTCTGCAATCACGTCTTCCAGTGGCACGTCCTCGACCGTCACGTCGAGCACCGAATGGCCCGCCAGCACCTTCGGGAGGGTTTCCGCGATCCGCTCCCGGTCGATCCGCAGCCGAACCTGTGGACCATCGCGTTCCACGGGGTAGCCCCAGCTGGCAACGGTCGCCTCCGACGGAGGCTGCTCGAAGTCGAGCGTGACGATCTTGTGCGTCGTGAACCGGTCAACGATTTCTGCGAGCGTGCCGTCGTAGAGAATCCGGCCGTGGGTGATCACCACCACCCGCCGGCAGAGGGCGGCGACGTCTTTCATGTAGTGCGTGGTGAGCAGCACGGTTGTGCCCCGCTCCGTCTGCACCTTTCGCAGAAAAGCGTGGATCGAGTGTTGCGCGACTACGTCGAGGCCGATGGTTGGCTCATCGAGCAGCAGCACCTCCGGCTCGTGGAGCAACGCTGCGATCAGCTCAAGCTTCATCCGTTCGCCGAGGGAGAGCTCACGGACAGGCTGGTGAATCAGGCGGCCGACGTCGAGCAGGTCGACAAGCTCGTCACGGGTTCGCTCAAACCGCTCCCGGTCGAGACGGTAGATCACCTGGTGCAGGCGGAAACTCTCGGCTGCCGGGAGATCCCACCAGAGCTGGTTTTTCTGCCCCATCACCAGGGCAAATCGTCGTCGGAAGTCGTCGTGCCGCTGCCAGGGCACATGCCCCAGCACCTCGGCCGTGCCGGTGGTTGGCGTGATGATGCCCGAGAGCAGTTTGAGGAAGGTGGTCTTCCCGGCACCGTTGGGGCCGAGGATGGCCACAAACTCTCCAGGGTCGACCGACAGCGAGACCCCCCGCAGGGCTTCGACGGTGCGGCTGGAACGATGGAAAAGCCCGCGAATACTGCCCGAAATGCCCTCGCGTTTGTCGGCAACGCGGTAGTGCTTGGCAAGGCCGTGGACGTCGATCACCGGCTGCTGTGGGCCGGGAGCAGAGAGAGAGGAGATCATGGCGAAGCAGTATAGGCCTCAGCGAGCAAACACCAGTATCATCGGCTCGCACAGGAGCATCATGCACAGTTCACCCTTCCGTATTGGCCTTGGCCACGACACTCACCGCCTCGAACCGGGGGGACCGCTGATCCTCGGCGGCCTGTCCTTGGAGCACACCCGCCGCGCCGTCGGCCACAGCGATGCCGATGTGCTTCTGCACGCTATTACCGATGCAGTGCTTGGGGCTGCGGCCCTCGGTGACATTGGCGAACTCTTCCCAGACACTGACCCCGCAAACCGCGGACGCGACTCCGCTGAAATGCTCGACGCTGCCGCCGAGCGACTGGCGGATGCTGGCTGGGAGATCGTGAATCTCGACTGTGTTGTTTTTGCTCAGCGGCCGAAAATCCTTCCGTATCGCGACCAGATGCGGGAGCGTGTTGCCGCCATTCTCGGCCTTTCGGCTCACCAGGTCGGGCTGAAAGCAAAGACGGGCGAAGCCGTTGGGCCGATCGGTGAAGAACTCGCCATTGCCGCGGAGTGTGTCGCCCTGATCGTGCGGACACACACAGGCAGTCCACCAGCCTGATCGATGACCCTAACGAACCCAGTTCTCCCCCACCTTGGTTTTGCGGAGGCCTCATCCGAGGCATGCCGCTCGATGCGAAGAGATGAGTCATGAGCCACAACGAAGCCACCATCAGCGAACAGGCCAGCGGTCTGCCTGCCATTCAGGTCTACAACACCCTCTCCCGTGACAAAGAATCGCTCGTCACCGTGAAGCCTGGCGAGGTGGGCATGTATCTCTGTGGGCCCACGGTCTACAAGCCGAGCCACATCGGTCACATGGTCGGCCCCGTGATTTTTGATACCGTCAAACGACATCTCGCCTATTCAGGCTGGAAGGTCACCTGGGTCGTCAATATCACCGACGTCGACGACAAGCTGATCGCTGAGAGCAGCCGCCGCGGCATGACGATGGCAGCGCTCGCTGAAGAGATGACCGCCGACTATCTCGAGAACCTGGCGGCGCTCGGTGTGACCAGCATTGATGAGATGCCCAAGGCAACCGATCACATCGGGACGATCATCACGTTTATCGAAGGGCTGATCGCGAAGGATCGGGCCTATGCCAGTGATGGCGACGTGTATTTTGACGTCCAGAAAGATCCCGACTACGGCAAGCTCACCAACCGTTCGGTAGACGCGATGCAGGGTGAAGGTGGGTCGACAGCGGATCGCAAGCGTTCGGCAGCCGACTTCGCGCTCTGGAAGAAGGCGAAGGATGGCGAGCCGGCATGGGAGAGCCCCTGGGGGCCAGGTCGCCCTGGCTGGCATATCGAATGCTCGGCGATGAGCGAGGCGATTCTGGGCGATCACTTCGATATTCATGGCGGTGGACTCGACCTCGTATTTCCCCACCATGAGAACGAGATCGCACAGAGCGAATCGTTGCACGACTGCCCGATGGCAACCTACTGGATGCACAACGGCCTGATGCAGGCCTCGGGTGCGTCGGGCAAGGTAGGTGGCCGCCCACGGGGCGAAGCCGGAGAGGCAGAAAGCATTGAGGCCCAGACGGCAGCCAAGATCTCGAAGTCGACCGGTGCGGAGCCGTTTAAGACGCTGCTCGCCCGCCATGAGCCGGAAGCGATCCGCATGCTGCTGCTTTCGACGCACTATCGCAGCCCGATCCATTTTGGTGAGGAGCCGTTGGCGGAGAGTGCCCGTGCCCTCGAGGCTTTCCGCAGGCTGTTTGCACGAAACGAACGGGTTTGTGGCACCTCGTTCTACGCCCTGCCCTCTCGCACGCGACAGCTTGGAGATGTGGCTGTCGCGGCTGCGGGTGAGGAAGTGACCGCCTTGCGGAGTAAGTTTCTCACTGCGATGGATGACGACTTCAACACCGCCATCGCCATCGCCACGCTGTTCGACTACGTCCGCGTGGTCAATAAGTACATCGATCAGCATCAGCTTGAGGCAAACAAGCCTGAGGCAGAACTGGCGACACTCGCGGCAATGATGGACACACTGCGAGAGCTGACGGGCGTGCTGGGACTGTTCGTTGCTCCTCCCAAAGCGTCAGGCGGGGCTGACGAGGCGCTTGTTGGCCAGCTGATGGAACTCGTGATTGAGATCCGGGCCAATGCTCGCAAGTCGAAAGACTTTGCGACGGCCGACCTGGTGCGTGATCGCCTCGGAGCGATGAAGATTGTCTTGGAAGACCGCGCCGACGGCACGGGCTGGTCACGCAAGAGCTAAGGCCGCCAGAGAAGGCGATCTTCCGGTCAGCCTGCCAGTGTGGCGAGTGGCGAGTGCTGGCGACGTCGTCGGGCTCGCGCCAAGGCTGCCGCTCCGGCGCCGGCTGCGAGCATGGCCCAGGTCGATGGCTCTGGAACGGGCGTTGGCGGGGTGACTTCGAGGGCGATGAGGTTCTGGGCGAGCCCGCCGCCGTCGTCGGAAATCAGCAGCAGGCTGAGCGAGCCATTGTCGAGCGTGGGGCCGTAGGTCATGCCCTCGAAGTTGGAGGTCGTGCCGAAGTTTTGTTCCCAGAGCAGGGTTTTACTGAGTGCCGTAAACCCGCCGGCGTCGATCGACGGCAATGCTGAGACGTCGGTTGCCGTCGCCGTGTCGACGTAGTAGAGCCGGGAACGAAATGTGGGAACGATGGCCCCGCCGAGTTCACGCTCGAGCACGAGCAACTCGGTGGATGTCCATGGCAAAACATCGACGACGCCGCTTCGCTCCTGGGTGATGAACGGGTTCATGGCGGAGATGGGGTCGGTCTGATAGCCCCACTGGCCGACTGCTGTCAGGCTGCTGTCGAACTGCTGAATCCGCACCCAGCTGCCAGTGGTGGCATTTGACAGTGGCCCGTCCGGTACGAGGGCCTCTTCGTTAGCCGTCCACAGGCCCCCCGCACCCCAGGCCAGCGATTCCAAGCCCATGTTGCCCTGCACGTTCGAGGGCTGGTAAATCGCCGGCACGCTCACGCTTCCAACCGATGCACCGGTCGTGCCGCTGAACTCCTGGATCGTTGAGCCAACTTCATCGGCAACAAAGAACGTGCCGGTGGTTGAGCGATAGGCGATCCCTTCAGAATCGCTCCCAAGACCGGCCACAGGCAGGCTCCCGGTGACGCTCGGGCTGCCTGTCAGCTGGCCACTGGCCGTATCCACGCTGATGCTGAGTTCCCAAATTGAGGTCGCCCCGTTATCACCGACGGCGTGATACGTCGTGCCCCCGCTATAAGTCAGGCCACTGAGCTCTGCTGCCCCTGTGCCTCCCGACGAAACCGCAATCGGTCCCTGGCCCGAATCCGTCACCACCGGAGCGGCGTACCCACCCGCAGCGAAGCCACACAGCGCGACAACAGAAAGCCCAAACCCGCGGAGTCGCTGACGATCCATACCACGCACTCTCCTGACGCTCTTCCCGCCCGCGTTCACGTTCACGGACTGCCAAGGGAACACCGATGCAAAATCTGTGCCTAAATGCCTCCAGGTGGTGTTCGGTGCACAAGGCCCTGTTTTCAACAGGTTTTCGCGTCGCTTTTCTGACGTGCCCCGCCGTTCGCGTCCTCGAGGTCACCAACCCGGTGACACCACATCGGTGAAGAGGCGGAGACGACAAGGCGGAGGGGCCGGCGGGTGCTCGAGGAGCGTTCGAGTTTTTCGCCACTTCGGTGAGCAGAGAGCTTCCGCACCGGTCTCTGGCGAAAAAGTCGAGCGACGCGACATCTGCCGCCCCGCAGCCGGGACCGACGAGGCGGAGACCCGCATGGTGGTGTGCTCGGGGGAA
>JADHNY010000164.1 GCA_016779265.1 Pirellulales bacterium
TGATCACGCTCGTGGCAGAGCCCACTCTCGAGTCGGCCGGAGAGCTCTTCGCCCACCGGGGTGTGAAGCTGATCTGTGTGACCGGCGGTCCTGCGGTCGCACGGGCGGCGTTGCAGTCGACCAAGCGGGCGATCGTGGCAGGCCCGGGCAATCCGCCGGTGGTGGTCGATGAGACGGCTGACCTCGATCGGGCTGCCCGCTCGATCATTCAGGGAGCCGCCTACGACAACAACCTGTTGTGTATCGGTGAGAAGCAGGTCTTCGTCGTCGCCAGCGTGTTTGACGCGATGATGGCTGCGATGGAGCGGGCCGGTGCCCTGCGGCTCAACGCTCACCAGGTCGACACGCTCACCAACCGCGCCATGGTGATGGTGGGCGAGGGGGCCGATCGGCATCCTGTGCCCTGCAAAGACCTACTCGGCAAAGACGCCGCGGTGCTTGCCAAGGCGGCCGGCACGACGGCGGATGAGCGACTCGAGTTGGTGTTTGGCGAGACCGATCTCGACAACCCTTTTGTGCCGACCGAGCAGATGATGCCCTTCCTGCCATTCGTGCGGTGCCGCGATGTGGATGAAGCGATTGAGCGTGCCCACGAGAGTGAGCATGGCTTCCGTCACACCGCGATCGTGCATTCGACGAATGTGCGGACGATGACCCGCATGGGCCGGCTCCTCGACACCACCCTGTTCGTCAAGAATGGGCCGAGTGTGGCGGGGCTGGGGCTTGGTGGCGAGGGCTACCTCTCGTTCTCGATCGCGACGCCTACCGGCGAAGGCGTGACCACACCGCTGACATTCACGCGGCAGCGACGCTGCACCCTCGTTGATGACCTGCGGGTGTTGGGCAGTCCTGACGCCGTGGTCTGACCCCGTACACCCGTTTGAGCCTTTCGTTTCCCTGTCTTCTTCCGTTCTGTCCTTTTTCACGAGCGACTCCACGATGCAGCTTGCCCGCATCATCGGTTCAGCGACGAGCACCGTGAAGCATGCGTCTCTCGAGGGACGCAGGCTGGTGGTGGTGCAGCCGGTGCTTGCCGACCGGCAGTCGGCTGATGGCGATCCGCAGCTGGCGATCGACACCGTGGCTGCTGCGGTGGGTGACCTCGTGGTGATTACCAGTGACGGGGCCACCCTGCGGGGCCTGCTGGGCAGCGACACCACGCCGGCGCGGTGGAGCATCGTCGCTCTGGTAGATCCTCCTGCATCTGTTTCTCGGACTTAAAAGCCTCATGCCATCATCTCTGACGACTTCGCACACCGCCGCTGAGCTCCAGCAGCTTGTGGCCCGCATCACCGCCGAGGTGGTGCGACGTGTGTCCGCGTCGACACAGGCCCAGGTTGCTGCGGCTCCTCCTCGAGACGCCACTGGTGCCCGGGCTGAGCCTTCCGCATCGACTGTGCCGCGCGAGCCTCCTGTGCCCTCCGCACCAACTGGGCATCTGCTCGCGGAGAAGGTGATCACGCTGGCGATCGTCTCAAAGCTGCCTGCCGATCTGACGCTGGTCACGGTGCGGCACAACGCGGTGCTCACACCGTCGGCACGTGAGTGGCTCGCTGATCATCGGGTTGGAGTTCAGCGTGCGGCGATTGCCGCTGGTGGTGCGGCCATTGTGGCTGCTTCGCCAGCCTTCCTCGTTGGCGGCTGCGACCTCCCTGGGCGGACCATCGGTCAGGCAGCGGCGGTGGTGCGAGCGGTACCAAATGCTCAGCAGCTCCCGTCAACCGGCTTAAGCAGTCTGGTGACCGCCTTTGCCGACGCGGCCAGCCGCAGCGGTTCGCGGGGCCTGCTCCTTTCTTCGCGACCAGCGGCTGCAGCCCTGATCGCCAACCGTACTCGAGCGGTGCGTGCAGTCGCGGCCACTGACGTTCGCGAGGCGCTCACGCTGGCTGAGGAGTGCCGAGCCACCCTGCTGGTGGTCAATCCCGCCCGGTTTTCGCCAGGCAGCCTGCAGCGACTGGCCGTGGAGTTTGCCAAGCAGGAGCAGCCAGACCTTCCGCATGACCTCGCTGAGGCGAGCCGTCCCTGTAGCTGCAGTCGTACGTCCCCGGAGGCCTCCCGATGAGACTGGCTCGAGTGATCGGTTCGGTCACGCTATCCGCCGGCCATCCGGCGATCCGCGGTGGCATGCTGCGGCTGCTGGTACCGCTGTCGAGCGAAGACCTGGCCCGTGGCGACGGTCCCGCAGAGCCCCTCGTGGCCTGGGATCCGCTCGGTGCTGGCCTCGGTCAGATGGTGGCCTTTTCCGAAGGGGGAGAGGCTGCTCAGCCGTTTCGTCCAGAGCAGCGACCGGTGGATGCCTACGTGGCAGCCATCATCGACCGACTGGAGGTTGCAGGCGGCGAACCGGATCGGCCTGCACAGCCGGCAGGATCGGCACCACCAGAATGACGACCCGGTTTTTCGTGACCGTTAGAGAGGCCGTAGCCCAAAAAGACGCGCAGAGTTAGATGTCGGCAAAGTGCCGCAGAAAGTTCGAACACCAGGTTATTACGACACGCAGTTTCCACTGATCCCACCGAGGAGTATCGCAGTCATGGCAATGCCCGCCGGCCCCACGACCGACAAGCCACTATCCAAGCTTAAAGAAGAGATCTGCGACATCGGCCGCCGGATCTACAACAAGGGCTTTGCGGCCGGCAACGACGGCAACATCTCCTTCCGTCTCGGCCCCAACGAGGTGCTCTGCACGCCGACGCAGATCTGCAAAGGCTTCATGAAGCCCTCTGACCTCTGCATCGTCGATATGGAAGGCAATCAGCTCGCCGGCCACAGGAAGCGATCGAGCGAGGTGCTGCTCCATCTGACGATCATGAAGGAGCGACCCGATGTGAAGAGCGTGGTGCACTGTCACCCACCACACGCCACCGCGTTTGCCGTTGCTCGTGAGCCGATTCCGCAGTGTGTCTTGCCAGAGGTGGAGGTGTTCCTTGGCGATGTGCCGATCACCCGCTACGAAACACCCGGTGGTCAGAAGTTTGCCGACACTGTGAAGCCATTCGTGCAGAAGAGCAGCGTCGTGATCCTTGCGAATCACGGCACCGTGAGCTTCGGCGAGAGTGTCGAGAAGGCCTACTGGTGGACCGAGATTCTCGACGCCTACTGTCGCATTCTGATGATGGCGAAAGACCTCGGTCGTGTGACCTATCTCACCAAGAATGAGACCCAGGAACTGCTCGACCTCAAGAAGCAGTGGGGCTTCAAGGATCCTCGCCTGACGGAAGAGCTCGCAGACTGCGACATCTGTGCCAACGATGTGTTCCGCGAAAGCTGGGGCCAGACGGGTGTTGATCGCAGGGCTTTTGAACCACCGCCAGAGATGGCTCCAAGCCCAGCCGCGGCACTCCCAGCCGGTGTCGACAAGGAAGCCCTGGTCGCCGCGGTGACACAGGAAGTCTGTCGTCAGCTGGGGATTGGTGCCTAAGCGGACGAGAAGAGATCGGCAAAGCAGCGGCGGCACCTGCAGCTCCACACGCGTCGAGCGGTGCAGCGAGACCGCCTCACAGAGACACGACTGAAACAGGAAAGACGGCTATGAAGGTTGGAATCATCGGTGGCGGTGGCATCGTCGGCTCGTCAGCAGGGTTTGCCCTGCAGCTTGGCGGCGTGGTGCATGAGATCGTGATTGTGGACGCCAATGCGGACCTCGCAGATGGCCAGGCACTCGACATGCTCCATGGCACCGCGGCCATCGCTGACCAGGCGATCTATGCGGGTGGCTACGACAGCCTGGCTGATGCCGATCTGATCTGCATCACGGCCGGCCTGCGACGGAAGCCTGACGAGAGTCGGCTGGCTTTGATCAACCGCAATGTCGAGCTTTTTCGTACGATTCTCGGCAGCCTGACCTCGGCCGGGCTGCGGGATGACGCGATCGTGTTGGTGGTGAGCAATCCGGTCGATATTTTGACGGCCCTCGCTGAGCGGGAACTGTCGCTACCGCAAGGGCACGTACTCGGTCTGGGCACCCTGCTCGACACACTCCGCTTCCGCAGCCTGTTGGCGATGAGGCTCGGCGCACCCGCCACGCAGGTCTCAGCGGTGATCCTCGGCGAACATGGCGACAGCATGGTGCCGATCTGGTCGAGCGCCAGCATCGGTGGGCTGCCGATGGAAAAGTTCCCTGGGTTCTCAGCACGGCTTGGCGAAGAGGTCTTCCTGCGTGCCAAGACCTCGGGTGCTGAGATGATCAAGAAGAAGACGGGAGCAGGCTTTGCCGTTGGCGTGTCGATCGCTGAAGTGATTCATGCGATCGCCCTCGACTCCAAACGGATTCTGCCCGTGTCCACCGTGCAGCGAGGCTGCTACGGTCTGCGGGATGTGGCCCTCTCGGTTCCCACTGTGGTTGGCCGAGCAGGTGCTGAGCGGTGCCTTGAGATCGACCTCTGGCCGAAGGAACTCCAAGGGCTCAAGCGGAGCGGTGCTGTGCTTGCCGACACCCTCGGGCAGGTCCTCGGTCGCAGCTAAGCAGTCGGGTTCTCGTCCACGCCACCATGGTCCGTCTCCTCGGCTTCGAGGTTGCGGAGCACGGCGATGGCCTCGTCGAGCGTCAGCGGATCTTCGCCACCACCGGCTGCTGCTTTCCGCTCGGCGTCTGCGAGGAGGCAGGCCTGCTCAAAGTCGGGGTGGGCTTCGAGTCGATGGCGGGCTCGTTGGCCAAGCGTGTCGGCGGCATACGCTTCAGCGAGGGAAGCTGCTTCCAGCAGCCAGCCAGTCCTCGGCGTGATGGTCGCGGCCAGGGTCTTCTGCAGGGCCGCAACGGGCTCAGCACGATCGATCACAAGGCCTGCATGCAGCAGGAGGGCCGCGGTGAGCAGTTCCTCATCGTACGGGCACTCCGCGTACACCGTGGCAAACACGATCAGGGCATGCTCCAGGCCATCGTCGGCAGATATGCGGGGGTGGTAGCGGAGTGTTGTCAGCAGACGGGCCGATTCCGCGATAACTGCAAACCGGTCGCCTGTGTGGGAAGCGGTGGTGCCGAGCGCCTGACGGATCTCATGCTCGGTGGGGAGTTCATTCTCCGGCACCCATTCGCGACGCACGGTGCGTGCCGCGCGAAACCGGGCCGTGGCCATGTCACGCCCCTTACTGACAAGGCGTGCGGCTTCCACCGCCATTCGTTGCCGCTGCTTGTCGCTCATAGAAGACCTCAGCAGCGTAACGCGGTTTTGCTATTTGGTGTCATCGGCAGGGAGTCTGCGGTAGCGGATGTCACGCAAGGCAGCGACGGTGCTGTAGCAGGAGATTCCCAGTGGCTTGGAGAGAAACACTTCCGGCCTGATGGAGAACTCATGCCCTTTCCGCGGCTGATCAACGAGCTGTTCGTCGTTAATCCAGCAGCGGATCGACTCCTTGGAGACTTCGACGGTGATGCGATACCAGGTGCCGGTCTTGAACTCTTTCCATTCGGTGGTGTCGTTGTGGGCGGCATCAGCCCCATCGATGCTTGAGAGGCCGACCACGCCACCTCCCCAGCCACCCACGATGAAACTGCAGGGCTCGCTGCCGACGGGAAAGGTGAGCCCGCAGAAGAAGTCGTAGCCGTCGACTCGGCTGGCTTCGAGGGTGATTGCGTAGCCCTCGGTGGGAAAGTCTTTCTGCCAGGTAATACCGCTGAGTTCGGACCCTCGCTCGATACGGATGGTCTCCTTCTCCACGGCCACACCACCTTCGCCGCCGAAGGGCGTGGATTCCCAGCCACCCAGAGTGGCGCCATCAAACAGAGGCCGCCACGCGTCGGTGGAGTCGATCTCGAGTTTGGCGAGGCTGTCGTCTTTTGTGGCAGGCTCGTCTGCACGACTCACGGAGAGACTGCCGGTGAGCGAGACACCGCCCACACTCATGGCGGTTGCGATCACGGCAACACTCAGCCAGGCCGCAGAGCCCGCATTCCGGAAGCGTCGGCAGCGGTGCGTTGTCAGCGGCCGGTGCATCATCAGTTTGGTGCCGTCGAGCATGGGACCCCCTCCAGAGTTTGGCAACGGATCCATCCTGAGGAACCGATCCAACGATGAGTGTCCCGCAGCGGCATGCTGTGTGTCCAGTCCGCTGCTGACCCAAACCACCGCAGAGCTCAGCTCAGCCCTGCGACCGGCGGGCTGCTGGCGTTTGGCTGAACTCGACCGCGCGGCGAAGCAAGACGTCACGGGCGTGGGTCACCTCGGCCACGCGAAAGCGAACGTGGCGAGTCTGAGGCGACTGCCGAAGTAGCCGCAGCCGCAGCTGCGCGGCCATAATAATGCGACTAGCGTCCCGCTCAACCTGGGCAACTCCGAGCACGGTGGCATACTGACCAGCGTCAGACGACTGCTTCTCAGCCTGCAAATGGCGAGACTGCATGCCCGGACGCAACTCAGCGGCGGTATCACGTCCAGAGACATCGCCTCCAGAAGCATCGCATCCAAACGTAGTGAGCGTATCGCCACTGAGTTTAGCGGAACTCAGCCGAGAGGCGTGGAGGCTTGTGCTCATGATCTGGGTGCCCCTGTTCGGTCTGTTATTGCGACCTGCCTTGCCAGGTTTGTGCGAGACGTTCCTGCAAGAACACCCCACCTTTCTGTAGGCGAGAAAACGGTCGTGGAGGGGAAATTATTTTTTGTTGATGTATCGAGTTGCCTCAGTTCAGCTGACGATGCGAAAACTTCAGGCATGCAGAACACGAACACCAGCACCGAGACCGGTACAGACGGCAGCGGCAGCGGCAGCGTCCGCCGCCCGCTTGTCGATTCAG